>PXQY01000064.1:6157-14643 GCA_003021745.1 Halobacteriales archaeon QH_7_69_31 | reverse complement strand
CGGGGTCAGTGAGGAGGACTACCGGCAGTTCCGCGAGGCGCTTTAGGCCGATACCGCGGAGGTCAACTACCCCACCTTACTTCGCTCACCCTGACGGATTCGCTCGTAGAGGGTTGGGCTTGTCCATGAACTCGGCCTCGAACCCGTCCGGGTGGGCGGTAAATCCGCCACTCGGCGTCACCGTTCCAGACTTCAGGGCGAGCTGACTGTCGCCCGTCCGTCGAGACGACTGTTGGCCCCGACGGACATACCGCATCCCGATGTTCTTCGCTGCGTTATAGTCCGCGTTCGCCTCCGACCCGCACTTCTGACACCGGAAATCGCTGCGAGTCGGACGATTCTCGTCCGCAGTGAATCCACACTCGGCGCACCGCTTTGATGTGTACGCCGATCCGACTTGCTTCACCGAGATACCGACTGCTTCAGCCTTGTACTCCACTTGTTCGTATAGCGTTCGGAACGCCCACTTGTGCCCCCACGACGCGCCGGTTCGCTCGCGGATGTGGGTCAAATCCTCGAACGCGATCACGTCGCAGTCGTATCGGAGTGCTTCGTCTATGACAGCGTTCGACGCCCGGTGGAGTACGTCGCGGACGTAGCGAAGTTCACGATCGCTTGACTGTCTGAGCGTTCTGTGGGCGCTTCGGGTGCCCGTCTGCTGGAGTCCGGTACGTACCTTCTCAAACTCGCTGAGGTCATGGGTTAGCTCCCGCCCGCTGACGAAGGAGGCGGTGCTGGTGACGACAAGATTTTCGATACCGAGGTCAACCCCGAGAACCGTTCCGTCCTCGGCGGTGTTCCGTTCGGTATCATTCTTGTGTCGGCGAAATCCGACGTGCAAGAAGAGCTCGCCGTCGCGGGCGGTGAGCGTGCTTTCCGTGACACTCCACTCGTCCGAGTCGAGATACTGGCGCTGGTAGCCATCATCAGCGTCGGGCAGAGCAAGCGGACATCGGACGCGACTCTCCGTCGTGGAGAGGGAGACGGTATCGTCGTCGAACAGCGTCATCGTCCGCGTATCGTACGTCACCGTCGGTGCAGTGAACGTCGGCTTGCTGACCTTCTTGCCGTTCGACCGGCGTTCGACACAGCCGGTAATGGCTTGGGCGGCTTGGTGAGTGGCGAGAATCGCGTGCTGACTCCCGAGGTCGGTGTGTTCGCGCACGTCGTCGTAAGCGAGGGGCTGGACGTCGCTTTTGGCGTTGCAGGTGTCCCACGCTATATCGGCGGCGAGTTGGCAACCACGCTTCCACTCGGAGATTGTTTTCTCAAGCAACTGCCGTTGCTCATCGTCTACCGCGAGGCGAGTGATTGCCGTCCGACGCACGTAGTCATCTGCCACAGTTTCAATGTAGAACGGTGGCTACTTATAATCTGGGGTTTGTGGCCGGTACAAATGCGCTCCTCCCCTCCCTACCGCTCGCGTTCGCTCGCGGTTGAGGGAGGGGACTCCGCGCTACCGCACAGTTGAAACCGCTCGGCGTCCTACTGCGGGCCGTGCAGTGTCACTACTGTGAGACGGGCGCTGACGTGGCCATCGAGAAGGACCACGTCAAGGTCGGCCTCTGCCAGGAGCACCTCCGCGACCGGATGGAGGAACTCTCCGACTCGGACCTCCTGGAGGACGTCGCGTCGGAACTCGATGACGCCCTGGAATAACAATGCGACACGGGACCGCCATTTCAAGCTCCTCCTCCTTCTCGTGTGACGCCCGAACTAGTATAGGGCGATGACCGGGAGACGCTCTACGGCAATGCCTGACCGACCGCCGACCGCCGTTCCGTGAGGGACGACGGGGACCCCACAGTTGAGGTGGCTGGCGCCGGTAGCCGGGAGCCATGCGCGTCTCCGTCATCGGCGGGTCCAGCTTCGACGACGAGACGGCCGAGGTGGCCCGCGAGGTCGGGCGCCTGCTCGGCGAGCGCGGCCACACCCTGGTCTGCGGCGGGCTGGGCGGCGTGATGGCCGCCGTCTGCCGGGGTGCTCGTAAGGCCGAGGACGGCCAGCACGACGTGGAGACCATCGGCATCCTCCCGACGACCCGCCGGGCCGACGCCAACGAGTGGGTCACCACGCCCATCGCCACCGGCCTCGGCAACGCCCGGAACCCCCTCGTCGTGCTGAACGGCGACGCCGTCATCGCCATCGACGGCGCCGCGGGCACCCTGTCGGAACTCGGCCACGCGCTGGATCACGGGCGGCCCGTCGCCGGGCTCGACACCCACGACGTCGACCTCGACGGGTTCCGGGCGGTCGAGACGCCCGCGGAGGCGGTCGAGTACGTGGAATCGCGAGCCGGCGACCGGGGCTGAGGGCCGGTCGGCACGACGCCCCCACCGTCTCAGTGGCGAGACTTGCCGGGGTTTCTCAGGGCTCGATACTTAACGCGCTTTTTTGGGTATGTTCGCCGATGTCCGGTGTATGTCTGAAGCGACGACCACCGAGCGCAAACGCATCGACGGTGGCCGGTGGCTCACCGGCGCGGTCGCCGGCGCCGCCGGCGCGGCGGTCGCGGCCGGTATCCTCATCGGCGTCGGCCCGGTCGTCCCCGCCGACCTGGGCGTGGAGGCGATGGGAGTTCTCCTGATGCCCGGCGCGGTGTTCGGGGTCGCCTACGCCGGGCTCGCCACCGTGCCGCAGGTCGCCGACGTCGCGACCGACCCGGCGACCGGGCTGGTGCTGGGCCTCGGCTTCGGCGTGCCCTTCTGGTTGTCCACGTTACTCGCTGGACCGGTGACCACCAGTGGCCTCCTCGCCAGCCTCGCGTTCGGGACCGTCCTCGGCCTCCTGTACGGGGCGTCTCCGTACACGGGCCGCGACCGGTCCGGACGCGCGGCCTGACGGGTTCCTGAAACGGAGAAGTGGAGGGGAGCGCGGTGCAGTGTGGCTACTCGCTCTGGATGCGCGGCGCCAGCATGAACGTGACGTGACCGTCGCCCTCGGCGTAGCCGAAGTGCATCTTGACGGGGAACTCCTCGCCGAGCTCCATCGTGACCTCGGCGTCACTCGAGATGGCCTTGTTCATGTCGTCGAGATAGTCTAGCGAAAACAGGGAGCGGGCCTCCCCCGGCGTCAGCGCGATGAGGTCCTCGCGGCCGAGTTCGAGGTGGACGTCGTCGGTGTCACCCTCGGCGTCGACGTAGAACTCCTCGGCGTCGGCATCGACGCCCAGCGCGATGTGATCAGACACCATGTCGGCAGCCGTGACGGCCCGGTCGATGTCCCGGCCCTCGATGACGACCTCCGCCGACAGGTCCAGCTCCGGGAGGTCGGGCTCCTGGCGGATCGAGTCGGGGTCGATGAGCGCCAGGGTGTACTCGAGGCCGTCCAGCGAGATGTGGAGCTTCCGGGTCTCCTCGTCGAGTTCCAGGTGGACGAGCTGGTCGGCGTCGCCCATCCCGACGATGTCCGCCAGCCGGTCGAGGTTGACGCCGATGACGCCGCCGTCGGTCTCGTAGGATTCGAAGGCCGCCGCCGACAGTTCCAGGTCGACCATGCCGACGTTGGCGGGGTCGACCGCGCGGATCGTGAGGCCGTCGGCCTCGAGGCGGACCTTGCACTCGTCGACCAGCACGCTCACGGAGTCGAGTGCCGCCCCGAGCGTGTCCGCGCTCACGATGGCGTTGAACATGCGCGAGCGTTCCACCCGCCGGGTAAAAAAGGTGCGACATCTCGTATAAACGCGGGCGTCGGGCGCGCGACCGAGACTCGAAAGCCAGGCGGGGGAATCTGCCTCTGCTCTCCGGATCGGGATTCGTGCCCACGCCGCAGGCGAATCGACCTCCTACAGGGGCGACCGTCAGATCTGGCTGCTACTATGCCCCCGGCCGCCAGTGCCCTTGCGACCGAGGAGGAAGTACAGGACGAGGCCCAAGAGGGGTGCCAGAAACACCACGAGCGCCCACAGGAAGGGGGAGTGCTGGCTGTTCTTCTGGGCGTCCCGGTACACCCAGTAGGTCAGCGCGAGGGCGATGAGGATGAAAATCAGCCAGATGAACAACACGCCGCCCGCGTTCTGGAGAGGGGTCGTGGGTATCATCGTTCCGAGGTCCCGCCGACGGGATAAAAGTTTTCGGTGGAGCCACGGCACTGTTCAGATTAGCGAAGGTGGCCGGCACAACCGACCTCGGGCGGGAATTCCGAAGGGGCCGACCGCTCGCCGGTGTACCGCAGCGAAGCGAGGAGCGCAGCGAGCGTACACCGGCGAGCGGGAGGGGGCTTCGGTGGACGAATCTAATAAGTCGGAGTATTATCTGAACACTGCCAGCCACCGGCCGGCGACGGGGCCGTCCGGCCCCTCACTCCAACAGCAGCAACTCGGGCGTCTCGAAGTACTCCTTGACCGTGTTGACGAACCGGGCGGCGTCGGCGCCGTCGATGACGCGGTGGTCGATCGACAGCGACAGCGTCATCACCTTCCGCGCCTCGACCGATTTTCGCGCGGCGTCGCCGTCTTCCTGCGGGGCCTGCGCCTCGCGCTCCACGATCCACGGTCGGTCCGTGATCGCCCCCAGCCCGAGGATGGCGGTCTCGGGGTAGTTGATGATCGGCGTGGCGTACTCGCCGCCGATCGCGCCGAAGTTCGTGATCGTGAACGTGCCGCCCTGCATCTCCTCCCGGGCGATCGACCGGTCGCGAGCGGACTCGACCAACTCGCCCATCTCGTCGGCGATCTCGAGCATGCCCTTTTGGTCGGCATGCCTGACGACCGGAACCATCAGGCCGGCGTCGGTCGCCGTCGCGACGCCGATGTTGTACTCGCCCCTCACGACGATCTCCTCCGCCTCCTCGTCGAGCTGGGAGTTGAGGATCGGGTGTTCCTTCAGCGCGGCGACGACCGCCTTCACGACGAACGGCATGTATGTGAGCTTCGTGCCGCGCTCCTCGGCGCGCTGCTTCAGCCGACCGCGGGCCGCCACGAGGCCCGTGACGTCGACCCGGTCGTGGTGGGTGACGTGCGGCGCGGTGTACTTCGACTGTTCCATCTGCTGGCCGATGGTCCGCCGGACGCCGCGGTACGGGATGTGATCGTCCTCACCCTCGGCCCCGGAGACGGCCTCGGCGTCGGCCGCCTGGGCGGCCTGCTGGGCCTCGGCGTACTGCCGGACCTGCTCGGCGGTAACGAACGGCTCTCCCTCCTTCGTCTCCTCGGTCGGGACGGCGTCGACGTCGACCCCCGCCTCCTCGGCGACCTTGCGGGTGGCCGGCGCCGCCAGCGTCCGATCGCGATCGGCGGCCTCGACCGGCGTGGCGCCGTCGGCATCCGCCGCCGAGGTGCTCGCAGTCGGCTCACCCTCATCCACCTGACGGGTCGCGGATTCGGCCCCGCCGGCGTCCGCCGTCGTCCCGTCGGCCGGTTCGTCGCCGGCCGCTGCGGCAGCCTCGACGTCGCTTTCGGTGACGCGGCCCCCGGGACCGCTGCCCTCGACCGCGCCGATATCGACGACGCCGAACGCGGCAAACGCCGCCCGGTTCGCCGCCACCAGTAGCCGCCTCTCCGTCAGCACTATCGCCGGCCGCGGCTGCTTCCGCCTCGGTCGGGTCCTCCTGCACCGCTTCGCCCGCTCGCGGCTCGCTCCGCTCGCCGCTCCCGGGTTCCGAGGCGCCGGGCGCCTCGCCCTCTACGTCGAAGGTGATGATGACCTCGCCGACCGGCACCATCTCGCCCTCCTCGGCGAGGAGGTCCCGGACGGTGCCGTCGACCGGGGCCGGGACCTCCACGACCGCCTTGTCGGTCTCGACCTCGGCGACCGGCTGGTCCTCGGTGACGGCGTCGCCGGGCTCGACGAGCCAGGTGACGATCTCCGCCTCGGTCAGTCCCTCGCCGACGTCGGGAAGTTCGAACTCGCGTACCATATCAGGCGTCGTGGGTGTCCCGGATGGCGTCCTCGATCCGGGCGTGCTCGGGCATGTAGTAGTCCTCCAGTGCGTACAGCGGGTACGGCACGTCGAAGCCGGTCACCCGCGCTATCGGCGCCTCCTGGTGGTACAGCGCCTCCTCCTGTATCGTCGCGGTGATCTCGCCGGCGAGGCCGCCGGTCTTCGGCGCCTCGTGGACGACGACCGCCCGCCCCGTCCGCTTGAACGACTCGACGATGGTCTCGACGTCCATCGGCGACAGCGTCCGCAGGTCGACCACCTCGACGTCGATGCCCTCCTCGGCGACCGCCTCGGCGGCATCCAGCGACGGCCGCGTCATCGCCCCCCAGGTGAAAAGCGAGACGTCCTCGCCCTCCCGGCGGACGGCGGCCTCGCCGAGGTCGACGGTGTAGTCGTCGTCCGGCACCTCCTCGCGGAACGCCCGGTAGATGAGCTTCGGCTCGAGGAACACGACCGGGTCCGGGTCGCGGATCGAGGCCGCGAGCAACCCCTTCGCGTCGTACGGCGTCGACGGGACGACCACCTGCAGGCCCGCCTCGTGGGTGTAGAAGGCCTCCTTGGACTCGGAGTGGTGCTCCGGCGCGCGGATGCCGCCCCCGTACGGCGCCCGGAGCACCATCGGAACGGTAAAGCGCCCGCGGGAGCGCGTCCGGAACCGGGCCGCGTGGGAGACGATCTGGTCGAAGCCGGGGTACATGAACCCGGAGAACTGGATCTCCGGGACGGGCCGCATCCCGTAGGCGGCCATCCCGACGGCGGTCCCGACGATGCCGGCCTCCGCCAGCGGCGTGTCGATGACGCGGTCGTCGCCGAACTCCTCGTAGAGACCCTCGGTCGCCCGGAACACCCCGCCGTTCTGCCCGACGTCCTCGCCGAGGACGACCACGTCCTCGTCGCGCTGCATCTCGCCTCGCAGTCCGTCCCGTACGGCCTGTACCAGCGTCAGGTTCTGGATCTCCACCTGTTGTTCCGTGCTCATTCTAATAACTCCTCGTCGCCGTGGCGGTCCCGAAGCCGCTCGAGGTACTCCCGCTGCTCGGCCAGCCGCCGGGGCATGTCCCCGTAGACGTACTCGAACATCTCCGCGGGCTCGGGCCGCTCGATCGCCTCCGCGGCGTCGATGGCAGGTAGTTCTCCAGCCGCGGGATCGGGTCCTTGGCCTTCCAGCGCTCGACCTCCTCCTCGTCGCGGTACACCGACGGGTCGTCCGCGGTCGTGTGGGCGCCGAACCGGTACTGGACCGCCTCGATCAGCGTCGGGCGGGTCGCCCGACCGGATGCCTCGTCGGCCGCCGCTGGGTTCTTGGCCTTCTGGAGGGCCTCCCGCGTCACTTTGTAGACCGCCAACGGGTCCATCCCGTCGACCTGCACGCCCTCGAAGCCGTAGGCGTGGGCCTTCTGGGACAGCGTCTCCGACGCCGTCTGCCGCTCGCGGGGCACCGAGATGGCCCACTGGTTGTTGTTGCAGAAGAAGACCGTCGGCGTGTCGAACACCCCGGCGAAGTTCAGTCCCTCGTGGAAGTCGCCCTCCGACGTCGCGCCGTCGCCGAAGTAACAGACGAACGCCTCGTCGTCGTTCCCCCGGAGGTCGGCGGCCCAGGCCGCCCCGGTCGCGTGGGGGATCTGGGAGGCGATGGGGACCGCGACCGGGAAGATCCGCAGGTCCTCGAGGCTGTTTCCGCGCTCGTCGCCCATCCAGTACCGCAGTGTCTCGTGTAGCTCCAGTCCGCGGACGTAGGCGGCGCCGTGCTCGCGGTAGCTCGGCACCATCCAGTCGGACTCGCCGAGCGCCGCGGCGCTGCCGATCTGGGCGCCCTCCTGGCCGGACAGCGGCGGGTACGTGCCCATCCGGCCCTGCCGCTGGAGGCTGACGGCTCGCTCGTCGAAGTGGCGGGCGAGCCGCATACTGCGGTACATCTCGACCAGGTCGTCGTCGTCCAGGTCCGGGACCTCCGCCCCGTCGACGACCCGGCCGTCGTCGTCGAGTACCTGCACGCGGTCGCGGGGGTCGCGCTGCAGCGTACTCATGACTCCCTCCGGCGCATACGACAACTGTCCGAGGCCGGCGGCATAGTGTTTACGTAAAACTTGCCTCGTCCCGGACGGTCACGCTCACACGCGACCCCGGCGAGCGCCACGCTACCGGCGGGTTCCGGTCGATGGACTACATCATCTCCTCGAGCTCGACCGCCGTCCCGATGAGGTACCCACCCGGGTCGGCCCGGTCGTATAGCATCGTCCCCTGTTCGCTCAGACACACCCCAACGTCCCCCTCGGGGTACCGCGGATCCCGGGCCGTATCCGTCCAGGGCTCGGGGAGGGCGGCCTCGCTGTTGCGCGTCAGACCCGTCTCGAATCGGTCGTCACGTTCCATCGTGGCGTGGCCTCGACGAGTTCGTCTCACACGCATGGGAAAAGGGATTGTGACAAACGTTTCCAAACGTTGCTGTCGGACCGGGCCGGGCCGTCGAAAGCGGGCGGCGGACTTTCGTGGCCCGTTAGTTCGACGATCGCGAACAGGGTGAGGCCTTCTACCCCCTCGAGGCCCGCATCGGTCGGCGACCGCCCGGGGCTCGCGGGTCGCTATCGTTCCCCGCTCGCTCGTTC
>PXQY01000064.1:0-6040 GCA_003021745.1 Halobacteriales archaeon QH_7_69_31 | reverse complement strand
CCCGCTCGCTCATTCGGGGGTCGCTTCGCTCCGCTCAGCGACCGCCCGCGCCTCCGCGATGGACTTCCCATCCCGAACCAGCGCCTCGACGAAGAACTCCCCGGCCTTGTACGACGACCGGACCATCGGCCCCGAGGCGCAGTACAGGAAGCCGAACTCCTCCTCGGCGACCCTCCTCCAGACGTCGAACTTCTCCGGGTGGACGTAGTCGAACACCTCCAGGTGCGACCGCGAGGGCTGGAGGTACTGGCCGAACGTGACGATGTCGACGCCGACCTCCCGGAGGTCAGACAGCGTCCGGTAGACCTCGTGGTCGTACTCGCCGACGCCGAGCATCAGGCTGGTCTTGGCGTAGACCTCCTCGCTGTTCGCGATCCGTTCGAGCACCGACAGCGACTGCCCGTAGCCGGCCCGGCGGTCCCGGATCGGCCACTGGAGGCGGTCGACGGTCTCGACGTTGTGCGCGACGACGTCCGGACCGGCGTCGATGATCGTCCGGACGTCCTCGGGGTCGCCCTGGAAGTCCGGAATGAGCGATTCGACCAGGATCGAGGGGTCGCGGCGCTTGATCTCGCGGATGGTCTCGGCGAACTGGCCGGCGCCGCCGTCGGCGAGGTCGTCGCGGTCCACCGACGTCAGCACGACGTACTCTAGGCCGATCTCGGCGACGGCCTCGGCGACCTTGTCGGGCTCGTCGGGGTCCGGCGGCTCCATGCCCCCCGGGCCGTTCCGCCCGCCCTCGGCGGCATCCGCCGCCTCGGCATCCGGCGGCGCGTTCGCGCCGCCCGACCAGCAGTCCCCGAGGTTCGGGCAGTTGGCCTCCTCACACACCGTGTGGAGGTCCAGCTCGCGGAGCGTTTCCTTGATCTCGGCGAACCGCTCGCCGCTCGGCGGCCGGGATTTGAGCCACTCCGGCTTGCGCCGACGACTGCTCATCGTCGACACATCCGTCTCCGATGACTAAAACGTGCGGTTGCGGCGCCGGGGATGACGGCATCCGCGGCCGCCGCGCACTACCGCCCGACCCACCGGAGCAACTGCAGCGTCGACTCGAACAGCCCGATCATCGTCGCCGCGACCATGATCGGCGCCATCCCGGTCGGGTCCGGGCTGAACAGGAAGGCGATCCCGAGGAACGCCCCCCAGAAGTACAGCCGCTTGTCGACGAGCCACGCCCGCGTCGTCAGCCCCATCATGATGGCGAGCATGACGAAAAGCGGGATCTGGAACACCGCGGCGAAAAGCCCCATCATCAGGACGATCAGATCGAAGGTGTCCGACAGGGCGAACGCGATCTGGGCCGCGCCGCGGGAGTACGTCAGGAAGTACGTGAAGATCGCGGGAAGGATGAGAAAGTACGCGAACAGCACGCCGACGGCCGCCAGCACGAGGCTGGTCGGGACCGACGCGAGGTAGTAGCGCCGCTCGTGCTCGTAGAGCCCGGGACGCATGAACAGGTACGTCTGGTAGACGAACACCGGGAGCGCGACGACGAAGCCGCCGAGGGTGGCCACCTTCAGCCGGGCGAGGATCAGCGCCAGCGGGTGGTAGACGCGGGGCCGGGCGACGTCGCCGCCGGGCAGCACCGAGTACCACAGGAAGTTGATGATGTACTCCGCGACCGGGAAGATGACGGCGGAGACGGCCGCCATCACGACGATGACGTAGCCGAGGCGGGTCACCATCTCCTCGATGTGGTCCGCCAGCGGCATCTCCTGGTCCGATTCGGGACCGTCGCCGAGAAAGCCCTCGCCGTCGTCGACGGTCCCGGCCATGGCCGCCGGTCAGGTCCAGCCGTTTGTAAGCCTTCCCGTCACGCACCGACGCGTCGGCGCACCGAACGGGTCGATACCGCCGAGTTGCCGTTCGGAAAGGTTGATAACGCCGAGTTGACTAGCTTCCGTCGTGTCGAGCGCCGTTGACGACGACGTCGCGGGGACGGTCGCCGAAGGCCGCGAGCACGTCGGGACGATGCTGTCGACCGCCCAGACGCATCTCCAGAAGGTGTTCATGCTGTTCGTCGTCGGGCTCATCGGATCCATCTACGTCCTCCGGGCGTTCGTCTGGACCCGGTTGAAGGCCGACCTGAACGCGAACGAGGAGATCCTGATCGTCGCCATCACGCCGTTCGAGGTCATCCTCCTCCAGGTGAAGATCGGGCTCGTCGTCGGCGTCCTGCTCACCATCCCGCCGCTCGTGTACTACTCGCGGGACGCGCTCCGTCGCCGCGGCCGATGGCCCGACCACGTCGCCCGCTGGAAGGTCGCCGGCTTCGTCCTCGTCAGCGCGCTTTTGTTCCTCGGCGGCGTCGCCTACGCCTACGTCCTCTTCTTCCCGCTCATGCTGGACTTCCTCGCCAGCAACGCCGTCGGCGCCGGCTTCGAGCCGAAGTACTCCATCTCGATGTGGGCGCAGTTCATCTTCCTCCTGTCGCTGTCGTTCGGCCTCGCCGCCCAGCTCCCGCTCGTGATGAGTTCGATGGCCTACACGGGCATCGTCCGGTACGAGACCTTCCGCGACAAGTGGAAGTACGCCATCGTCGGGATATTCTGCTTCGGTGCCCTGTTCTCGCCCCCGGACCCGTTCACGCAGGTGATGTGGGCCGTCCCGCTCGTGACGCTGTACGCCGCCTCGCTGTACCTCACGAAGGTCATCGTCACGGCCGAGCGCTCCCGGGACGCCATCGACGTCCCGGCGACGGCCCGCGCCAGCTGGAACGTCCTCGCCGGACTGTTCGTCCTCGGCGTCGCCGTCGTCTACGTCTTCTACGCCGCCGACGGCTACCAGTACGTGAACCGGGGGCTGGCGGCCGCCGACTCCCGCTACCGGTTCCTCCCGGCCGGCGCGGGGTACGGCGTCCCCGCCGCCCCGTTCCTCGCCGTCGTCGGACCGCTGTACGGCCTCCTGTTCTCGTCGGTCGGGCTGGCCACCATCGTCTACCGCGGGCTCGACTCCCTGGAGCCCGACGCCGGGTACGCCGTCCCCGGCGGCACGCAGGGCGACCCCGGCGACGTCGACCTCTCCCGGCTCGACGAAGGGGGCATCCGGGCCGCACCCGCGACCGCCTTCGCCCGGCTCGACGAGGACGAGGCGGTCGCACTCGCCGGCGAGGCGATGGACGAGGACCCGGACGCGGCCCAGGCGATCCTCGACCGCTTCGACGACGTCCACGCCGCCGAGGGCGACGCCGCCCCGTCGGACTTCGAGGATGGGCCCGACGACGCCGGGAGCGACACCGCCGAGCCACAGTCCGAGGGGTCCGTCACGGGGACCGACGCCAGCGAGGACGACTCCGGCATCCTCGCCCGCCGCGGTGCCGGCATGCTGGACGCCTTCAGCGAGGACGACGTGGACGAGGACGACGTCGGCGGCTACGCCTACGACATCGCCTTCATCGCGGACAGCCTCACCTCGAAGTCGTTCCGCCTGGTCGGCGTGTTCATGGCCGTGATGGCGGTCACGTTCTTCGCGCTGTACCGTGGCGGCATCGGCATCCTCCAGCGGCAGTTCACCAGCCGGATGAGTCCCGAGGCCGCCTCCCAGGTCGAGATCGTCACGCTGCACCCCGTCGAGGCGCTCATCTTCATGATCAAGGTCTCGGTCATCTTCGGCGCCGCCGCCACTCTCCCGCTCGTCCTGTACTACGCCTGGCCGTCGCTGAAGGAGCGGGGGTTCGCCCGCGGCGACCGCCGCGTCCTCCTCGTGTGGGGCGGCACGTTGCTCGTCGGGCTGCTCGCCGGCAGCCTGGTCGGTTTCCTCTACGTCGCGCCGTGGGTCATCTCCTGGCTCGCCGCCGACGTCCTCGACGCCGGCATGGTCGTCGCCTACCGCATCAACAACTACGGCTGGCTGATCTTCTTCCTCACCGTCGGCATCGGCATCCTCGCGATGATCCCCGTCTCGATGCTGTTGTTCCACCGCGGCAACCTGGTGACCTACGGCTCGATGCACGGCCGCTGGCGGGAGGTCACGCTGGCCATCCTCGGCGCCGCCGCCTTCCTCTCGCCCCGTGGCGTCTTCACCATGTTCCTGCTCGGCCTCCCCATCGTCGGCGCCTACCTCTTCGGCCTCGGCGTCCTGTGGCTCGTCACGCTGGGCGGCCGGCGGAGTCCCGGGCCGGCGGAGGCGGCGGACTGATCGGACGGTCGGAGGACGGTCAAGCGACGTAGTCTAGTTGGCGGCGTCGCCGCTCCGCGTCGGCGGCGGATCTGAATGCCGCGACCGGCCGCATCTCGACCGACTTATTACCGTGTATTCGGAACGTATTCTCCAGGGATGCCCAAGATAAGCGTCGAGATCCCCGGCGAACTGCTCGCGGATCTCGACGAGCACGTCGGCGAGGAGCGGAAGTACGTCAACCGCAGCGAGGCCGTCCGGGCGTCGATCCGGAACAACCTCGACCTGCTCGACGAGATCGACGCCCGGCACGGCCGACTGGAGGACGATGCGTGACCGCCGCCGCGGTAGCCTCGACGCGGTCGGCGTCGCGCTGATCGCGCTGTTCGTCACCGCACTCGTGACAGCCCAGCTCCTGGCCGTGAAGATCGTGCCGATCGACCTCCCGACCCCCCTCCCGGTCGTCGGCGCGGAGATCCTCGTGCCCGCCGGCGTGGTCGCCTACGCGGTCACGTTCCTGGCGACGGACTGTCTCGCGGAGCTGTACGGCCACCGGCAGGCGGCCGTCGTCGTCAACGTCGGCTTCGGGATGGTGCTCGTGCTGCTGGCGCTCGTCTGGGCAGCCATCCTTGCGCCCGCCCACCCTACCGGCGTCGAGCAGGCGGCGTTCGCGACCGTCATGGCGCCGAGCACGAACATCGTCCTCGGCGGCCTGTTCGCGTACGTCCTCAGCCAGAACTGGGACGTCCTCGCCTTCGACCGCATCCGCCGGTACACCGGTCGGCGCCTGCTGTGGGTCCGGAACCTCGGCTCGACGATGACCAGCCAGCTCATCGATACCGTCGTGTTCATCAGCGTGGCCTTTCTCGCCGCGCCGACGCTTCTCGGCATCGGCGACCCGCTCCCGACCCCCGCCATCGTCGGGCTCATTGCCGGCCAGTACCTCGTGAAACTCGCCATCGCGGTACTCGACACCCCGTTCGTCTACCTGATCACCGGAGCCGTCCGGCGCCGGGAGGCACCGAAGCGGGGTGTACTCCAGTAGCGAACCGTGTTTCCCCCCCTTATTGCCACTCTACGTGTGGTCCAGCTCTGGTTTGAAGTGCCGGGCGGGCGCTGCTCCTCGGGGCCTGCTCTCCTCGTGATCGGTGTGCCGCTCGCAGTCGTCCTCTTCATCCTCGCCCGGCGCGATGGCGGTGGCGCCGACGTTGGGGTCGAAGCCCGCGCCGCGCGCGTGGAGGAACAACTTCGTGGCGCGACTGGAGACCGAGCACGGGTACCCTACAGACGAGACTCCCTACTCCACTAGTTCGGCGAACCCGAACCGCGGCTTGACGTCGGTCACGCGGACCTCGACGGTCGTGCCCGCCTCGGCGCCGGGGACGAAAATCGTGTAGCCGTCGACCTTCGCGATGGCGTCGCCCTCGTCGCCGACCTCCACGACGTCGACCTCGATACGGTCGCCCTCCGCGACCGGCGCGGTCAGTCGCCCCTTGCCGACCAGGTACAGCTCCGAGGATGCGTCCCGGGAGGCCTCGGGGTGGACGCTCCGGACGTACTCGAACTCCTCGTCGATGTCGGCTCGGAGGTCGTCGACGTCCGGGCCCTCGAACACCTTCGCGACGACGTCACCGCCCGGCGCCAGCAACTCCAGCGCCGTCTCGAAGGCGGTCCGGGCCAGGTGAACCGAGCGGGCGTGGTCCAGTTCGTACTCGCCGGTCATGTCGGGCGCCATGTCGGAGACCACGATGTCGGCCTCGCGCACCCTGTCGACGATCTCCCCGCGCGTCTCCTCGTCCGTCATGTCCCCCCGCACGGTCTCGACGCCCTCGATGGGGTCGATGCGCTGGCGGTCGACGCCGACGACCGTGCCGGTCTCGCCGGCCAGTTCTGCGGCCACCTGCAGCCACCCACCCGGGGCCGC
>PXQY01000063.1:62149-65631 GCA_003021745.1 Halobacteriales archaeon QH_7_69_31 | reverse complement strand
CCGCTCGGCCAGCGCCTCCGCCTCGGCGCGGGAGTCCAGCCGGACCCGCCGGTCGTGCTCGGCGGCGTACTCTCCGACCGCTGTGTTCCGTCGGGCCGCCGACTTCTTTATACTGAGGACGTAGGCCATGGTGGCGTGTCACCCGCGCGCGAGTGGTCCAGGTGGCGAGCCGGGGACAGTTAGTGTTGCCCCTCGCCGTGTCTCGGCCGCCGGACGGCTACTGTTCATCGTACAGCCGCTCGACCGTCCCGATGGTGTCGGCGTCCGCCGGGCCGAGGTCGGTCCGGATCTCCGAGAGCCGGGGGAACCGGAGCGCGTAGCCGGAATCATACGTCGGCGAG
Organism: Halobacteriales archaeon QH_7_69_31; assembly: GCA_003021745.1. Lineage (GTDB taxonomy): Archaea > Halobacteriota > Halobacteria > Halobacteriales > Haloarculaceae > Natronomonas. The sequence continues at coordinate 65,290 of PXQY01000063.1, read as the reverse complement.
GACTGGATCTCCTCGTACTCGACCTCGAGGACGACCTCTGGCCGCAGGTCCGCTTCGCGGCCGTCGACCGACTCGATGAGGGGCTCGACGAGGTCCGTGAACGCCTCGAGCTGGGCGTCGGTGAACCCGGTGTGCATCCGGCCGACCTCCAGGAACGCCCCGGAGTCGGGATCCCGGCAGGCGAGGTACGGCCGGCCGAGGAAGTCGCTCTTGCGGCCCTCGCTCCACTTCGCGCGGGTGACCACGAGGTCGAGCGGCTCCATGGTGGATTTGACCTTCAGCTGGTAGCCGACCCGGCTGCCGGGCTGGTAGGACGCGTCGAGGTTCTTCACCATCACGCCCTCGTGGCCCGAGGCGACGACTGTCTCGTAGAACGACACGGCGGCCTCGGGGTCGGCGGTCCGTCGGTGGTCGGCGCGCTCGATGCGGTCCGCGATCGGGTCGAAGACGGCATCGAGGGCGTCGAGGCGGTCCCGGAGCGGCTCCGCCAGGAGCGAGTCCTCGCCGAGGAGCAAACAGTCGAAGACGTGGACGGTCACGGGAACCTCCTCGGCCATCGCGTCGACGCCCCGCTTGCGCTTGATGCGCCGGGAGAGTTCCTGGAACGGGACGGCCTCGCCCGTCTCGGGATCGTACCCGACGACCTCCGCCTCCAGGATGTAGCGGTCGGCGGCCACCGCCTCGCGTGTCGCCTCGATGACGTCGGGGAACTGCGCGGTGACGTCCTCGAGCCGACGGGTGAACATCCGGACGTCGCCGTCGCCGTCGGCGTGGAGCTTCGCGCGGATGCCGTCGTACTTGGTCTCGACCAGCGCCACGCCGTCGTCGTCGGCCAGGTCCGAAACGGCGTCCGCCATGGAATCGGCCTTCCCGGCGAGCATCGGCTTGATCGGGCGGAACACCCGGAGGTCGAGGGCCTCCAGTGCCTGGAGACCCTCGCGGCTGGCCGTCTCCGCGACCAGGGCGGCGTCGTTGGTGACCGCGTAGGCCCGTTCGACGGCGTCGGCGTCCGCGGCGCCGTCGAGGAACGCCTGCGCGATGGCGTCCCGGAGGATGCCCTCGCCGACGCCGAGCCGCATCGCGCCCAGGACGGTCCGGACGACCCAGCGGGCCTCCGCCGGGTCGGCCGAGCCGACGAGCCCCGCGACGGTCTTGACCTTGCGGTCCTGGCTGCCGCTGCCCTCGTAGCCCGCGAGTTCCTCGAGGGTCTCGTGGACGGACGCGACGGTGAGCGTCCGGGAGGCGAGCGTCGCCTGGGACTTCTCGCGGACGGCCTCGGCGGCGGCGTCGCCGAGGTCGCCGGCCTCGCGCCACCAGTCCTCGATGCGGTCGGCGGGGACGCCGGTGGCGTCTACGACGGCGTCGGTGACGAGCGAGGAGGAGACTCCGAGCGTCGTCGAGTCCCAGTTCGGGAACACCTTGCCGCGGACGAGGAGCGCGAGCGTCCCGAGGGTGTCCTCCTCGGCGGTCGCCAGGGCCTCGGCCAGGATGTCGGTCTTGTCGTGGGTGCCGGAGGTGGCTTCGAGCCGCTCGTACACCGAGACGAGGGCGGCGTACTCCATCGGGGTCGGATAGGGCACGAGGCCGGGAAAACCTGTGGCTCGCGGTACCGTGCGGGGAAGTATCAAGGGCCTGCAGGCCCAAGCGCGGCCGGATGACCCCCCGGGCCGCCCGCCACCCGACGGTCGTCGAGGACGGCCACGTCGCCGTGGCGACCGCGGAGGGCCGACTCCACGTCGGTCGCGTCGAGACCGTCGTCGGCCTGCTCGGCGGCCCGGCCTGGACGATCACCTACTCCGAGTCACAGAAGCGACGCTACCCGGATCTCGACACCGACGACGAGGGCCTCACCGTGGACGTCGTGGACATGATCAACAACATGGCGGTCGATGCGGGGTTCGTCGAGTCCCTCCGGGTGCTACCCGACGATCCGGTCGAGGACCGGGCGGTGTCGCCGCGCGAGGGGCTGTTCGTCGGCCGGCTGCTGGACGAACTCGAGACCGGGCTGGCGTGAGCCGACGGTCCCGTCGGGGGCGTGCGCGTTACCACATACGTGAGCGTCATGGGTGCACAGCCGTCTCGACGTCCGGGGGTGTCGCCGGCGGCAACCTACTTGACACCGGGGCGTTTCTGCCGGTATATGCACTCCTGGGAGGTCGCCTGCATCGAGGTCGACGACGAGCGCGACGTTGAGGACTGCCGTGCAATTCGCGAGGTCGGGTACTACGCCCCGTCGCTGTCCCGGAAGAGCGCCGACGTGGTCGGCGCCCAGATCCACCAGGGGCACGCCGCCTACCACGTGGTGGTAGAGGGCGAGCGGGTGCCGCTGCAGGCCGGGACCGACCCCGACGGCACCTTCTACGTCCGGACGCTGGACGAGGACAGCCCCGAGGACCCCCTGCTGGAGCTGCGGACGTGCCGCGACCTCGAGCGGGAGGAACGGAACCCCGACGTGGCCTGATACTGCCGGCTGTAGTTCGTTCACGGTTCCTCGGCGATATCCCCTGGATACCGTCCAGAACCCATCTTCGGACGGGAGTGCTTCACGTAGTTACAGCCGGCAGTACGAGTCCAGCGGGCAGCGGGGTAGGCTGCCAGCGGGTGGGTTACAAGCCGCGGAGCCGCGGGATGCCGACGGCCTCCAGCGACCCGACGCCGACGACGGACAGAAGCGTGAGCACGCCCAGTCCGACGATCCAGGCCAGGACCGCGACGCCGCCGGACTCCAGCCAGGAGGCGCTGTACTGCCACTTGACGACGGCGACGTACGCCAGAAGCGTCAACAGCGGGCCGAGGTAGGGGACGTCGCCGAGGAAGAAGCTCGCGACCGACCAGACGATGGCGGCGACGAGCGCCGTCAATAGCGCCTTGCCGAACTCGTCCTCACCGGTGACGACCAGGGCGCCGACGTGGATGCCGAACGCGCCGATGACGAGGCTCGCGACGAAGACGACCACCTGGTCGGAGAAGACCGAAAGCTCCGGCGGTAGCAGCGACATGTGCGGTGGGCGAGGCCGGCGGTGTATAAGTATTCCCGAAACGTGACAGGCGCCCGATACGTTTGCCCGGCGAGATGGCCTCGTGGCTGGTCGTCGTTCTGTCGGACGGTGTCGGAGGAGGTACCCCGGCTCCCCCGTCACC
>PXQY01000063.1:17538-61966 GCA_003021745.1 Halobacteriales archaeon QH_7_69_31 | reverse complement strand
TCCCGGGAGGCGTACGACTTGCTCGTGGCCCACCTCAGGGACGACTGCCCAGCGGTGCCGGCCGCCGTCCGGGACCGTTACCGGTCGCGATGTGCGGGCGGTCGGTGCGGCCGGTAGCGGCCGGGCCAGGGGTCGGTCGGATGACTCACCCGCCGAAGTCGCCGAGCCCGCGCTGCTCGGTTTCGGCCGGCTCGATAACCCGGGGGTCGTCGTTGCCGGGGTCGTTGACGGTCCGTCCGACGGGGTAGGCGTCCAGGTCGTCGCCGGGGTACGGCCGGCACAGCGCCTGTCGCTCCGCCGGTCCGCGCTCGAGCCAGGCCGACTCCTCGTCGCGGCACAGCACCACGGGCATCCGGTCATGGATCGGCTCGAGGACGTCACACGGCTCGGTCGTCAGGATGGTGACCGATCGGACCGGCTCCTCGTCGACGGTCGTCTCCTGCCAGAGGCCGGCCATCGCGAAGGCGGGGTCGCCCTCGCGGTGGACGCGGTGGGGCTCTTTGGGGCCGGCGCCGACGTCCTTCCACTCGTAGAAACCCGACGAGAGCACGAGACAGGGCCGGTTCGCCCAGGCGTCGCCGAACGGCCGCGTCTCGGCGGCGGTTTCGGCGCGGGCGTTGATGTAGCCGTCGTCGACTGCCTCGGCCCAAGGCGGGACCAGCCCCCAGTGGAACCGGTCGATCTCGTCGGGGGCGTCATTCGTGACGACCTCCAGGCCGGACCCCGGCGCAATGTTGTACCGCGGCCGGTAGCCGCCGTCGGCGACGACCGTCGCCTCGAAGCGGTCCTCGAGCTCGCTCCGCGGAACGAACAGCGACGTCCGGCCACACATACCCGGGCCATCGGTGACGGCGAGAATAAGCCCTCCGCCGGGGGCCGGATGGGTCGCTCGGCGGGGCTCGCCTGCGGCAGGAGGCCCGCCATCGACGCCGTTCCTCGACTGGGCGCTGCACAAAAGCGACACCGCTTCGAGGTCGTCCTTCGACCATGCTTCGGCAAGGGAGTCCGGGCGTACGTGGGTCGGTGTCGGTGACGACTCGACGTGGTAGGTCGAGGTCCCGCGCCGTCGTGGCGTTGGTGGACGGCGAGGACTCGGTCGCGCCTGGCCGGAACGGGTAAGAGCGATCCATGCAATAGTGTAACCATGGCACAGTCGGAGAAGCAGATTCCGGTGAGCGAAGACACCTTCGAGGCGCTCGGCGAGTTCAAGGGCGCCGGCGAGACCTGGGACGACGTCCTCACGGAACTGCTGGAGCGAAGCCACCGACTGAACCGCCGCGAACTTCTCGACCGGACGGCTGACGACGAGTACGTCCCGCTCGAGGACGCCTGAATGGGGTATCAGGTGCTCCTCGGCGAACAGCCCTGCGAGTTCCTGGAACGCTTCCGCTTTTCCTTCGCCTTCCGGCGGCCCTCGCGGACGCGGTCGGCCTCCTCGTCCGACCAGCGACCGAACCCGTCGTCGAAGTCGCCGGCGTCCGCCTCCTCGAGGATGCGCTCGAGAGCGTCGTTGTAACTCTCGCCCTCCCGCCGGCGTCGTTCGATCGTTCGCTTTACGGTTTCGCTCACGCGAATCTGTTCGTCCGCGACACCCATCGCACGTTGACGTGGGCGTTGACACTACTTCGCTTGGTCACTAAGTCGCTAACTCGGATCTGTTCGTTGGCTGTGCCCATCCTACGTTGACATTGGGCGTCGACGCTACTTCGTCTTTGGGCAAGAGAGGTCGGGGGTACGGCGCTTTGACCGTGCCCTGGTAGGATGCCCGTAATCCTTCGGAAATGCCGAACGACAGTTCTTTGAGTAACACCCGCGTACCACGGCGTATGAGCACGGGCGTGGACGACGGCGGCGACGGGGAGATGGTGAAGCTCAACGTGAAGGTCCCGAAGCGGCTTCTGGAGGAGATCGACGAACTGGCGGCGGAACTGGAGTACACGAATCGCTCGGAGTTCATCCGTGAGGTACTGCGTGACACCACGGAGCCGATTTTGACCCCCGGAGCGCAGGAGGGTGTCTCCGAGGGCTACGCGGACGTTGCAGCGGGTCGGACGATGTCCACCGACGATGCCCGCGAACGACTCGGCGTCGACCAGGACTGAGGGCTGCACGGTGGCACACGAGGTCGTTCTGACGGCGACGGTACTCGAAACGCTTGAGCAGTTCGAAACCGATGACGCGGAGCGAATCATCAAAAAGCTGGAGGAGATCGGGGACTTCCCCGATCACTTTTTAGACCGGCTGAAGAATCATCCCGGCTACAAGCTTCGTGTCGGCGATTTTCGCGTGCTGATCGACTGGGATAAGGACGACGAGATGCTCTACGCGATCGACGCCTTCGAGCGGAAAAAGGAGTACCGCGAACTCGGGAAGTATCGTGAGGTGTGGGGGTCGTGGCGTGACAACGCGGAGAGGTGAATACGTTGACAATATAACGATTGGCCGGGAAACGTACACACATCGGGTCGGGAGGCGAAAACGTCCTTGATGCTATCTTTCTGATAGATTACTCGTCGTCACAGTAGTCGTCGGTGGTTGAGGCGGCGCTGGCGTTCACCTGTGCGGCGTATGAGGCGAGTCGGTCGTCGGTGGTCGTCGAGGGGCAGCCTGGGGCGGCACCGCTCGAGTCGTTCCTGTCCGCTGCCTCGGTCGAAGTCACCACCGCGCGACGCGGAGGCGATTACGGGGCTTGTGGGTGACCACGTTGTTGTCGTGTGCGAAAGACGGGGTGCTGTCCGGCGAGACGGCGGCCGACCTGTTTTCCAACCTGGTGGATGCCGGGATGAATCGGGGACTGTCGGTGCACGTTCGCGTCGAGAAGGAACTCCACCAGCTCGGATCGTGATGCTCCCGCCACGGCGAAGGGAAGCCTGCCTCCGTGGGTGCGGCGTAGCCTACTTCTGAGCGTGGGTTCGGGCATATTGGAGCCAGTTGTCGGTGAGGTGTTCGACCGCGTCCCAGAGTTCCCAGTCGACGGGATCTTTCGGTTCGTCTTCTCGGTAGAGTTTATCGAAATGGGTGTAGCCGTGGGCGGTGTCGACGCGGGCAATGACGGTGCTGTCGTCTGATGCTGAGGTTTTGTAGCGTAGAACGACGGCGAACTCGTCAGGATTTTGGAAAGAGGGGTTGCCGCGGATTCGGAGGAAATACGCTCGTCCTCGATAGGTCCCAAGGTCGAGTTCTAATTCCGGCATTGGCCGGGTGGAGAAAAGGGTACGGTACGGTGGTGACTCATCGGCTGGGGATTGTGCCCGCAGCTTTATATATGTTGACCCGCAATGTCAACATGGACCTGCGGAAGCCAGTGAAAGACCAACCATGACACCAATAGAACACGCCGCCCACATCGACCAAACCAACCCTCGCACCGAGTACCTCCAGTGGCTCGCGGAATCCGGACGCACGGACGCTCTCACGCTCCGCCGAGAAACCGCCGAACAGGTGCTCACCGAGAAACGCGTAGAGCTTATCGACCACCTCACAACGGCGGAGGTCTCGTCCGTCCGCGAGCTCGCACGCCGCCTTGACCGAGACGTCAGCATCGTCAGCCGTGATCTGGACGTCCTGTTCGAGGCTGGGGTGGTCGACTACGAAGACAACGGACGGGCCAAGCGTCCAGTTCTGGCCCACGACACCGTGCTCGTCGAACCCGTCGTGTTCGACGGCGCCGTCTTCGAGCACTAACTTGCGCTCAGTGACTATTCCCAGTGTCGGTGATCGAGTCGACGACGGTGCTCCCGCCGGTGAACTCGGGGTGACCCAACGCTTGGTGTTCTTAGAACCCGACGTAGCTGTGGGGCGGTTCGGCCGCGTCGCGGACGATTGGAGTGTCGGTGGCGTCGGGTTGGTGAGTAAAACGACCTGGAAGTCTTGGTCGAGGGGTTTGGCCGCGCATGGGGTAATTTCGTTCGCGTTCAGCGGCCAGATCCCCTCCCAGCAGGGCGGTGTCGTGACCGGTGGTCGTATCCACCGTCGGATTGATGGGGGTGACGGCCTGGTCGCAGGCGGGTCATTCGCCGGCGCCGCCGGTCGGGTCGGTGAGCGCGACCGCTGTGCCGACCTTCTACACGACCATGGCCAGATCGTGACTTAGCCTCCGATCGGAACGGTCGGTCGTGGCTTGACGTCCGTGTTTGGGCCGTGTCACCGGATTCGTACGGACCGGTCGTTCGGCAGGCGCCAGGCTCGGGGGCGGGTCGGGACGCGTCTCCGTGGCGAACCGGCCCCGAGCAACGGGCTTACCAGCCTCCACCGCCTTCCGACGGACGATGAGCGGCACGGACCCGCAGGGCGCCGACGCGTTCACGCACCTGGAGCCGGCGCTCCGGTCGGCGCTGTCGGCGCGGGGCTTTTCCAGCCCCACGGCCCCCCAGCGGGCGGCGATCCCGACGGTCGCCGAGGGCGCGGACACGCTCGTCATCGCGCCCACGGGGACCGGGAAGACGGAGTCGGCGATGCTGCCCGTGTTGAGCCGGATCGTCGAGCGGGACGACCGGTTCGGCATCTCCGCGCTTTTGGTGACGCCGCTGCGGTCGCTGAACCGCGACATGCTCGACCGGTTGCAGTGGTGGGGCGAGGAACTCAACGTCGACGTCGAGGTCCGGCACGGCGACACGACGCGGTACCAGCGGAGCCAGCAGGCCGAGGACCCGCCGGACGTGCTGATCACGACGCCGGAGACCATCCAGGCGATGCTGACGGGCTCGAAGCTCCGCGTGGCCCTCGAAGATCTTGACCACGTCGTCGTCGACGAGATCCACGAACTCGTCGGCTCGAAACGCGGCGCCCAGTTGACCGTCGCCGGAGAGCGGCTCCGGGCGCTCGCCGGGCCGTCCCAGCGGATCGGGCTGTCGGCGACCGTCGGCGCGCCCGACGACGTCGCGGCCTTCCTCACCGGCGGCCGTGGCTGCGAGGTCGTCGACTGCGGCCGCCAGGGCCGGATCGACGTCACCGTCCGCACGCCCGAGGTCACCGACCGGGACCGGGAACTCGCCGGCGAACTGGCGACCGACGTCGACGTCGCCAGCCACGTCCGCGCGATGGACGAGATCGTCGCGGCCAACGAGTCGACGCTGATCTTCGTGAACACCCGGACGACCGCGGAGGGCCTCGGCTCCCGCTTCAAGGAACTCGGCACGAACCTCGGCGTCCACCACGGCTCGCTGTCAAAGGAGGCCCGCATCCGCGTCGAGGACCGGTTCAAGGACGGCGACCTGGACGCGCTTCTGTGTACCTCCTCGATGGAACTCGGCATCGACGTCGGCCGCATCGACCACGTCATCCAGTACCAGAGCCCGCGGCAGGTCCGGCGGCTGCTCCAGCGGATCGGCCGCGCCGGCCACCGCCGCGACGAGGTCTCCCGCGGCACCATCATCACCAGCAACCCCGACGACACCCTCGAGTCGCTGGTGATCGCCCGCCGGGCGGCCCACGGCCTCGTCGAGCCGGCCGACATCCACCACGGCAGCCTCGACACCGTCGCGAACCAAATCGTCGGGCTCGTGATGGGCTACGGCGAGATCAGCGCGATGCGGGCCTACACGCTCGTGACGAACGCGCTCCCGTTCGGAGGGATCGATGAGGCCCGGTTCCGGGAGATCTGCGAGGAGCTGTCGGCCAACCGCGTCCTGTACCTGGACCGGGAGGCCGACCTGCTGAAGAAGTCGAACGGCTCCTGGCAGTACTTCTACGGGAACCTCTCGATGATCCCGGACGAGGCGAAGTACACGGTGACAGACATCGCCAGCGGCCGGGAGATCGGGACGCTCGACGAGCGGTTCGTCGTGGACTTCGCCGCGCCGGGCGAGATCTTCATCCAGCGCGGCGAGATGTGGCGGATCACGGAGATCGACGGTGAAGAGACCGAACTCCAGGTGACGCCGGTCGAGGACCCCACCGCCGAGGCACCCTCCTGGACCGGCCGGGAGATCCCGGTCCCCTACCCCGTCGCCCAGGCGGTCGGCGAGACCCGCGCCGACGTCGCCGCCGACCTCCAGGCCGGCCGGGACCCCGAGGCGGTCGCTGGCTCCCTGGCGTCGGAGTTCCCGGCCGCGACGGACACCATCGCCGGCTCGCTGGACCGGCTGACGGATCAGGAGGCGGCGATGCCGACCGATAGCCGCGTCGTCGTCGAGTTCCACGGCCGCCAGGTGGTCGTCAACGCCTGCTTCGGGCACAAGGTCAACGAGACGCTGGGTCGGCTGATCAGCGCCCTCGTCGGCCAGCGGACCGGCTCCAGCGTCGCCCTGGAGGCCGACCCCTACCGCATCTCCCTGGAGGTCCCGCGCGGGATCCGCGGCGGCGACGTCGCCGACGTCCTGACCGACACCGACCCAGACCACGTGCCGACGCTTCTGGAGTTGAGCCTCCAGCAGTCCGACGCGCTGAAGTTCAAGCTCGGCCACGTCGCCGAGAAGTTCGGCCGCCTCAAGGAGTGGCGAGGCTCGGGCGGCCGCGAGTTCGGGAAGGGCCGCCTGCTCGACGTCCTCGAGGACACCCCCGCGTTCGACGAGGCCGTCCGGGCGTTCATGCACGAGGAACTCGCCGTCGAGGAGGCCGTCGCGGTCCTCGAGGCCATCCAGACCGGCGACGTCGCGGTGTCGGTCGTCGGCACCCGCACCCCTGTCGGAAGAGGCGGGCGCTCGGGTACAAGCGAGATGCTGTCGCCGGAGGACGCCGACGCCAGCGTCGTCCAGACCGTCCGGGACCGCATCCGGACCGACCGGATGCTGTTGTTCTGTGTGCACTGCCAGGAGTACGAGCGCCGCAAGCCGGTCAAGCGGATCGCCGACCAGCCGTCGTGTCCCCACTGCGAGTCGACGATGATCGCCGCCCTGAACCCCTGGGCCGACGACGTGGTCTCGGCCGTCAGGCAGGCCGAGAAGTCCGCCGACGAGGAGTCCGCCACCCGGAAGGCCTACCGGACGGCGAGTCTCGTCCAGAGCCACGGCAAGCGGGCCGTCGTCGCGCTGGCCGGCCGCGGAGTCGGGCCGGAGACCGCCGCCCGCATCATCAACAACCACCGCGAGACCGAAGAGGAGTTCTACCGCGACATCCTTGCCCGGGAGCGGCAGTACGCCCGCACGAAGGCGTTCTGGGACTAGGGTCCGGCCGGAATGGAACCGGCCCGCTGACGGATTCGAAGCGACGACTCCATCTCTCCCCACACCCTCATCGAACGCCCTCCGACTCGATCACGTTCCACACCCACCTCGACCGCCCTCGACGCACTCGTTCACACCGCGGGCCCGTCCGGCCCTACAGCCAGTCGACGAAGGTGTCCTCGACGAGGCTGCCCTCCTGGTGGTCGATGTAGGCGGCCTGCATCCCCCAGATGGCCTCTCCCAGCGGCTCGCCGTGGTCGACCCGGGCGGCGACGCGGTCGTGCTTCCAGCGCGCCGGGGTCACGCCGCGGTCGACCCGCTCGCGGAGCGGCTGGATGTACCGGTGGGCCTCCTCGGCGTCGAGGCCGCGGAGTTCGAGGCCGTCGCGGGCGAGTTCGAACAGTTCGGCGTACAGCTGCCCGGTGTCGGTCGTCTCGGTGCCGTCGGCCGTGATCCACTGAATGTCGGCCGCCAGGCCGTCGCGCACGGCGGCGTAGAAGTTCTCGCGGGCGTCCCGCCAGGCCAGGTCGTAGATCGGGTGTTCCCGCCGCGGGAGGCTCTCCAGCAGGCCGGCAAAGACCGCAAGCAGCGCGACGGTGTCCCGGACCGTCGGCTGGCACGGCAGGGGGCGGAACTCGATGCGGGCGTTGGCGCTCTGTCGCGTCGCGCCGTCGAACACCGGCCGGACCCACCGCCAGTAGCTGCCGTGGGTGTGCCGGAAGTGTGCGAACCGGTCGTCGAACCGGCCTTGGTCGTCTACGAGCAGCGGGACGACGGTCTCGTCGTCGGCGATGCGGCGCGTGGCCGTCTCGATGTCCGGGACGTCCTCCGGGAAGGTCACCTTCTCGGAGTCGGCGGGGTTGAGCACCGTCTCGAACACCGGGATCCGGTTTTCCATGTAGCCGTCCGAAAGGACGGTCTCGGCGTCGGCGTCGTACAGATCCGGCGGGAAGAAGGGCGAGTTGACCGCCACCGCGAGCAGCGGCCCGGCGATCCGGAGCGCGTACCGGAAGTTCTCGGGCAGGTCGTGGGCGTGGGCGACCTGGTAGTGGGGCTGGATCGACGTGGTGAGCGACTCCGGCATCACGGTGTCGGCCGAAAGCGAGACGTGGGGCACCTCGAGCTGTAGCTCGGGTGCGTAGTCGGTGTTGGCCATCGCGTGATACCGCACGGCGTTGGTCATGTTCGTCGCCAGCCGGATGCCGTCGGCCTCGACGCTGTCGGTTAGGTACTCCGGCCCCGTCTCGCCGATGGGCGGCACGGTCCAGAGGCCGTCGCTGACCAAGAGCATGCCCTCGCGGGTGACCTCCCGCTGGGCGGCGTCGAGCTTCGCCTGGACCTCCGCCTCCTGGGCGCGCAGCCCGTACGGGGACAGCGGCTGTGGCGTCGTCGACAGCTCGGCGTTGTGGAGGCCGAGTTCCTTCTCGAAGCCGATGTACTCCAGCAGCCGCCGCGGGACGCGCATCAGGGCGTCCGTCTCGGCGTCGACCGCGTAGAACTCGTACTCCAGCCCGATGATGGCCTGGGGGTTGTCGAACGTCCCGTCGGCGATCTCCGCCCGGAGCGCCTCGAGTTCCTCCTCGACCCGCGCCGCGAACTCCGACCGGTCGACCGCCAGTGCCTCGGCGACCTCCGCTGCGAGTTCGGAGGCGGACATACACGCCCCTGGAACGGCGAGCGGTTTTAAACGTGCGGCTCACCCGAAAGCCGCACCCCCTCCGTTTCACCTGGAGATTCCGACAGGGATTCAGACGAGGTTCCGGACCCGGCGCCGGAGCCGCGCGGAGAGCGAGGGTTCCGCCCCGAGGAACCACGCCCGGGCGCGGCTCCGGAGGTACAGCAGGCTCGAGGCGACGTTCAGGCCGGGGATCATCGCCAGGGCGGCCCAGAACGGCGGGCCCTGCTCCCAGTCGCTGTGGCTGCGGAGGTATCTGGCGTCCCGATAGGTCGCGTAGGGCAGCACCACCAGGTTGACGAAAATGAAGAGCAGCGTCAACGGCGTCAGGAGACCCCCCAGGGGGAGCCCGGCGGCCGCGAGTCCGACCAGTCCGACGAACGCCAGGTTGAACGCGAGGCCGCCGGCGACGCCGAGCGACCAGCCGCCGGTGCCCTGTGGGCGATCCGACGGCACGTACACCGTGTCGTACTCGCCGACGCGCTCGATCAGGAGCCGCTGCCCGTACAGGTCGGCGAAGGCGTCGGGCTGAAGGCCGGTCGCCGCCAGCAGGCGACCGAGCCGCGAGGCCGGGTCGACGGTGCCGTCCGACGGCCAGGCCAGGTACGCCGTCGTCTCGCGGCCGGCGTCGACGGCGAGCGTGAGCGACAGCACCTCGTCGGCGTCGGCCGCCAGCGGGTAGCCGTCCGGCACCCGGTCGGCGGGCACCGTCGCCGCGTCCACCACGAGCCCGGCGGCGCGGTCCGACGTCGGGCCGGTGTCGGCGTCGAGTTCCGCCTCGAGCTCCAGGAAGGCGTCCGCGGTCCGGTCGGCCCCCGCGGTCCGGTCGGCCTCGGCGGTGCTCTCGCCGGGCCGGCTGATGGTTCGTTCGGCGCCGTCCTCGTCGGACACGCGTCGGGCGTCGGGCGCCGGCAGCAAAAAGATGCGGCGCCCCGGTCGCGCCGGCGCTGGCCGCCGGTCAGGCGACGCCCAGCATGTCCAGCATGATGTAGAGACTGACCGTGCTGAAGACCAGCCCGAAGAGGATCAAAAGCGGGGCGCGGCGGCCGAGCCCGGACGCCAGTTCGTCCTCGGCCATGTCGGAGACCACGAACCGGTCGCTGCCGTCGTCCCGTCGGACGACGAGCCGGTCCTCGTTACTGCCCTCCTCGACGTCGCGCTGCTCGGCGCCGCCGAGTACGTACACCGACGACCCGGTCGGGATGACCTCCTGGGTGTACCGCCGCCGCTCGTCGACGTCCGGACCGACCCCGTCGACGGACTCGAGGAACTCCCCGACCCCGGCCGGCGGCGACCGGCCCGCAGGGACCGTGATCTCGGTCGTGTTCTCGTCGGATATCTCGAACTTCGCCGTCGCCGTCGGCTCGACCCGGATGCGGCCCGTGTCGTCCGCCAGCAGGAACGGCGCCACCCACACGTCAAAGGCGACGGAGTGCCAGTCGGAGCTGTCGTCGCTGTCGCGGTACTCCTCGACGCGGTACATGGCGTAGAGGCACTCGCCGTCGGTGAACGGCTGGTGGAACACGCTGTCGGCCGGGCGGGCGCGGCCGGCGAGTTCGGTCCGGCCGACGGCGACAGACCGGACCCGCTCGGTCGCCGTGTCGCGGATGAGGCGGCTGACGCGGTACTCGTCGAACCCCTTGTAGATCACGAACAGCCCCAGGAGGAACATCAGGAGGACGATGCCGAACTCGATCGGGCCGGCCTGGAGCGGCAGCAACGCGACTCCGAACGGCAGCGCGACGGGGACGACGGACCCGCCGGTCGGTATCACGAGTCGGAGGCGGAATCCGGCCCGGAACCAGCGCCCGACCCGGAACCGGAACCAGCGCCCGACCCGGAACCGGAGAAGGCGGCGCCGACGTCGACGTCTTCGGTCTCCTCCTCGGTCGCGGTGAACAGTTCCCGGGACTCGAACCCGAGCTGCCCGGCGAAGATCACGTACGGGAACTGCTTGATCCGCGTGTTGTACTGCGTGACCGCCTCGTTGTAGAACTCCCGCCGGTCGGCGATCTGGTTCTCGATGTCGCTGATGCGCCGTTGGAACTGCATCAGGTTCTGCTGTGAGCGGATCTCGGGGTAGTCCTCGACGCGGGCGCGGAACGACGCCATCGCCTCCCGGATCGCGTTGTCGGCCGTCGCCTCCTCGGTCGGCGTCGAGGCCCGTTCGGCCTGTTCGCGGGCCTCAGTCAGCTGCGTCAGCACCTCCTCCTCGTACTCCATCATCTCCTGGGCGGCGTCGATGAGCTTCGTGAGTTCGTCCTGGCGCTGTTTCAACAGCACGTCGATGTTCCGGGCGGCCTGGTCGACGCGCTTGCGGAGCCGGACCAGCTGGTTGTACAGGCTGACGACGTACCCCACCAGGAGGGCGGCCAGTACGAGTACCACGAACCCACCGATGATTGCCAGGACCATCGAGACGGAATGCACCGAGCGTTGACTTAAAACGTCCGACCGTTGGCGGCCCGGTGAGCGTCGATGCCGACAGCCACCCCGCTGTGGAGCAAACCGTCGGTGGCCCGCAGTGACGACCGGCAGTCTCAGTCGTCCTGGGCCCGCTCGAACGGCCGGGGCGGCAGCCGGAGCTCCTCGAGGTCGGGCATGTGCTTGACGTTGTAGACGACCTCCAGCTCGTCGGTGAGCGGTCGGCCGACGCAGGACAGCCGGATGCCGCGGTCGACCATCGACGGCGGGAGGATGTGGTCGACGGGGGTCGACAGCTCCCCGGCGCGGATCAGGACGGCGCAGTTCGCGCAGGCGCCGCCGCGGCAGGCGAACGGCCACGCATATCCCCGGCGTTCGGCGGCCTCAAGGAGGGTCTCGCGGGGTTCGACCTCGAACCGACCGTAGTCGGTCGGCGGGAGGTCCGCCGCGGCCGCCCGCTCGAAGAGGGCGTCGTCCTCGAGCGACCAGCCGTGGTCGTCGACGACGGCGTAGTCGAGATACCGGACGTCGGTGGTGACCGACGGCCCCGGGGCGGCCGCGTCGTCGGCCCGGCCCTCGCCCCCGAGGCCGTCGGTCCCGGCGCGGACGGCCTCGTAGGCGGCCCTGACCCGCTGGAACTCCTCGACGCTGCCGCCCTGGTCCGGGTGGGCCTCCTTCGCGCGGCGGCGGTAGGCCCGCCGGAGCGTCTCGGCGTCGGCGTCGGGGTCGACCGCCAGGACCTCGTAGGGGGACGCCACGGCCGTAGGTAGCCGAATCGGACGGAAAAAGCTTCGTTCGGCGGCGAGGCCGGCGGGAAGCGGTCGCCGGTGGGGCCACCTCGGCTGGCGGGAGGACCGGCCCGCGACGGCGGTGGTAGACCTGACGCCGGCTTCACGCCGAATACGCTCACAATGCCGGGTATAAGGAGCCCTCTCGCGTCCCACGCCGAATACGTCGACCCCACCCCGGACACGTCCTCCCGCCGGCCTACCGTCAATCCCAGCCGGTTTCACGCCGGCCGGAGCGCGTACACGCGGCCGGGCGCCTCGACAACCGTCTCCTCGTCGGCCGTCCAGTGGCCCGAGAGGTCGGCGCGCTCGGCGTAGAAGATCCGGCCGTCGTGGGGGACGGCCTCGCTGGTGGCGTGGCCGACGCCCTCGACGGTCCACCGGACGTCGCCGGTGGCCTTCTCGAGGCAGTAGAGCTGTCGGTCGTAGGAGCCGGCGAGGACACACTCGGGCGTGACGGTCACCGAGCCGATGACGCGACCGCCGACGTCGGTCGCCCAGCGCCGCTCGCCGGTCGCGGCGTCGAGCGCGTGGACGTGGTGGTCGTCGCTGCCGACGTACACCACGCCGGCGTCCGGGTCGACGCCGGGGTTCGACATCGTGACCGCGCCGGTCTCGAACCGCCACTCGAGGCTGCCGTCCGCGAGGTCGAGCCGGCGGACGTGGCCGTCCCAGGAGCCGACGATGGCGCCGCCCTCGTAGGTCGGGATGGTGCCCTTGACCTGGGCGTCGGTCTCGAACGACCAGGCGAACTCCATAGAGGGGAACGCCCAGGCGTAGACGACGCCGTCGTTCGACGCGGTGACGAGTCGCTCCGTCGCCGGGTCGATGGCCGGCGAGGGGTGCGGCATGCCCCAGGGACGGTCGTCATGCCACAACGGCTTGCCGGTCCCCGCGTCGATCGCCCACAGCGTCCCCGAGGGATCCATGCCCGGGTGGTCGTACTCGCCGAGGACGTACAGCACCCCGTCCCACAGGGCGGGACTGGAGCCGATGGCGAGGGCGCCGCCGAGCTGCCAGCGGGACGTCTTCCAGACGGTCGCGCCGGTCTCGACGTCGAGGGCGTACATCGCGCCGTCGTAGCCGCCGAGGTAGGCGGTGCGGTCGGCGACGGTCGGCGTGCCGTGGAACCCGAGGCTCTCGGCCGCGCCGGTCCGGACCGTCCAGCGCGACTCGCCGTCGGGGGTGAACGCGTGGACGCGGCCGGCGTCGTCCGGCACGACGATCCGGTCGCCGTCGGGCGTCGGTCGCGGGCTGGCCTTCGCCGCGGTGTGGCCGATGCGGTTGACGGGCTCGGTCCACTCGACCTCGACGGCGTCGGGCACGCTCGCCTCGGGGTAGTAGCCGAGCCGACGCGTTCCGCGGCGGAACATCGAGACCGCGTCGTCGGCCGGGTAGGTCTCGTCGTACGGCCGGGGGTCGGGGTCGAACGCCGCCTGGTCGCCCCGGACGCCGTCGTCTCCGGGGCCGGTACAGCCGGCGAGCCCGGCGACCCCGCCGGCGAGGGCGGCGAGGACCCGTCGGCGGCCGGGTCGGGGGCCGCGGTGGCGGTCGACGTCGCGCCGGTGGGGGGCCATTGCCGGCGGGGTTCGTGCGGCCCCGCTATATGCCCCGCGGTCGACCGGCGGCTGACCGTCGCGGCGGCGCTCGGTAGGTTGATGGCGCCGGCGCGGCACCGCCCGGCGTGGACGCCGACCGGACGGGCGGGGCGGTCGGACGCCGCCGCGCGCGCTGGAGCCTGCTGGCCGGCGCGAGCCTGGTCTCCATGTCCCTGGCCGCCTACGAGATCGTGCCCGCAAGCGTCACGCCGCTCGTCAGGGCCTCCCTCGGCGTGAGCGACGCCGCGGCGGGGCTGCTCGTCGGCGTGATGTTCGGCACGGCCGCGGTCACGAGCCTCCCGACCGGCGTCGTCCTCGACCGGACGAACTCCCGGACCGCGGTCGCCGTGGCCGTCGGCCTGGGGGTCGTCGCCGGGGTCGCGGGCTTCCGGGCCGCCGCAGTGGGCGCCTTCTGGCTGCTGATCGGGACGCGCGTGCTGGGCGGGATCGCCTACGTCGTCGTCTGGAACGCGGGCATCGACATCGTCGGCCGCTCGTTCGGCCCCGGGCGCCGCGGCACCGCGGTGGGGGTGTTCACCGCGAGCGGGCCCGTCGGGTTCGCCCTCGGCCAGGGCACCGGGCCGCTGGTCGCCGACGTCGCCGGCTGGCCCGCGGTCTTCCCGGCGTACACCCTCATCGCGCTCGTCGGGCTGGCGGCGTTCTGGCCGGCCAGCCGCGGCACCGGTCGGGCGACCGGGACCGACGTCCCCTCGGCCGCCGAGTTCGCCCGGGTGCTCACGGACCGCCGCGTCTGGACGGTCGGCGTCCTCGGCTTTCTCGCCTACGCGCTGTACCTGTTCGTCAACAGCTGGGCGCCGTCGTACCTCACCGACGAGCTGGGCCTGGCCCTCGCGCTCAGCGGGACGCTCGTCGCCGCGTTCCCGGCAGTCGGGCTGGTCTCGCGGGTGAGCGGCGGCCTCGTCTCGGACACGCTGTTCGACGGCCGGCGGCGGCCCGTCGTGCTCCTGTCGTTCGTCGTCGCCGCCCCTCTCGTCGGCGGCTTCACGCTGCTGCGGTGGGTGCCGGTCGTCGTCGCCGCGCTGCTGTGTGCCGGCTTCTTCATCCAGCTGTGCATCGGGCTGGTGTTCGCCTACGTCCGGGAGCTGGTCGCGCCCGGGGTCGCCGCCACCGCCGTCGCCTTCCTCACGAGCGTCGGGCTCGCCGGGGCGTTCCTCGCGCCCATCGCGGCCGGCGCCCTCATCGACGCCGTCGGCTACCCGGCGACGTTCGGCCTCGCCGGCGCGGTCGGCGGGCTCGGTGTGCTGTTGGCGTGGTTCGCGCCGGAGCCGGACGCGGCGCGCGGTCAGTAGGCCGCGATGCCGCCCGCGAGCCGGTCGAGGCCCGTCTCCAGCCGGGCCATCGACGTGGTGAACGACAGCCGGAGCCGGTCCTCGCCCGCCGCCCCGAAGCCGCTCCCCGGCGCCAGCACCACCCCGTGGTCCTCCAGTAGGTACGTCCCGCGACGGCGGGCTATATGCGTCGCCGGTCCCTGGACGGGGTATGGCTCACAGCCGACGCCGCCTGCTCGCGCTCGCCGCCGCCGGCGCGGCGAGCGGGCTCGCCGGGTGCGGCACGGACGACCCCGGCGACGGGACCCCGACGCCGTCGACTGCGACGGACGCCGGCACCGCGAGCGATCCGGCCACCGCAGCCGACACGGATCTACCCGCCGCGATCGGGCTCGAAACGATCGTCGACGGCCTCCGGGCGCCGCTGGACGTCGCCTTCGCGGCCGGCGGCGACCGGCGCTACCTCGCCGAACAGCAGGGCGTCGTCCACGTCCTCGAGGACGGCGGCCTCGGCGGGACGCCCTTTCTCGACCTGCGAGACGCCGTCACCACCGGCGGGGAGAAGGGCCTGCTCGGCATCGCGCTCCACCCCGACTACGCCGAGAACCGGCGACTGTTCGTCCGGTACAGCGCCCCCGCCCGGTCGGGAACCCCCGACGACTACAGCCACACCTTCGTCCTGGCCGAGTTCCGGGCGGGCTCGGCCGGCCGACGGGTCGACCCGGCCACCGAGCGCACACTCCTCACCGTCCCGCAGCCGCAGGGCAACCACAATGCCGGCGGCCTCGCGTTCGGTCCCGACGGATTCCTCCACGTCGCGGTCGGCGACGGCGGCGCCGCCGGCGACGAGGGGCCCGGCCACGTCGACGACTGGTACGACGCCGTCCCCGGGGGCAACGGCCAGGACGTCACGGAGAACCTCCTGGGCAGCGTCCTCCGCATCGACGTCGACGGCGGCGGCGAGGGCGGCTACGCCGTCCCCGGGGACAACCCGCTCGTCGGCCGCCCGGGCCTCGACGAACAGTACGCGTGGGGCCTCCGGAACCCCTACCGGATGGCCTTCGACGACGGGCGGCTGTTCGTCGCCGACGTCGGCCAGAACAGCTTCGAGGAGGTCGACCTCGTCGAATCGGGCGGCAACTACGGCTGGAACGTCCGGGAGGGCACCCACTGCTACCGGGCCGCGGACTGCCCCGACCGGACGCCCGACGGCGTGCGCGGCGGCGAACCGTTGCGCGAGCCCATCTTCGAGTACCCCCGCGCGGACGCGCCGGTCAGTGGCATCTCCGTCATCGGCGGTCAGGTGTACCGCGGCTCCGCGCTGCCGTCGCTGTCGGGCCGGTACGTGTTCGGCGACCTCCGGGTCGACGGCCGCCTGTTCGTCGCGACGCCGCCGGCCGACGGCCGGACCTGGTCCACAGACGTGCTCCCGCTGGCCGACGGCGACGCCGGCCGGCTCGAGCGACTCCTCTCGGTCGGTCGGGGCCCGGACGGCGAGGTGTACGCCCTCGGCACCGGCGAGGGCGGCGGCGGACTCCACCGGGTCCGTCCCGTCGAGTGATCCCGGCGGCCGACGCCACGGGCTCGTGCGGTAGCTTTATGCGCGGAACATCGGTGGTTCCACCCAGTCATGGATGGAACGAGACGATGGTTCCTGACGCGGGTCGGGGCGGCGGGTGTCGTCGGCGTCGCGGGCTGTACCGGGGGACCGAGCGGTACGGGTGGCGAGTTGACGCCGACCGACGGCACCGACACGGCGAGCGACGCGGACGACGGGACATCGGCGACACGAGTCGGGATGGTGTATGCGACCGGCGGTCTCGGCGACGGATCGTTCAACGATCAGGCCCAGCAGGGGCTGTTCGAAGCCGAGGCGGAATTCGAGATCGCCTACCAGGAGGCCCAGCCGGAGGCTGTCGGGGAGTTCGGGAGCTACCAGCGGCAGTTCGCGGAGTCGTCGGACCCGGACTACGATCTGGTCTGCTGTATCGGCTTCCTCCAGACCGACGCACTCACGTCGACGTCGTCGAACTACCCCGACCAGCAGTTCATGCTCGTCGACGGCGTCGTCGACGCGCCGAACGTGTCCAGCTACGTGTTCGCCGAGGAGGAGGGGTCGTTCCTCGTCGGGCAGCTGGCCGGATCGCTCACGACCGGCGAGTTCGCCGCCGGGGCGGGCGCCACCGACCCGGAGTCGACCACCGTCGGGTTCGTCGGCGGGGTCGAGTCCGACCTGATCCGGAAGTTCGAGGCCGGCTTCACCGCCGGCGTCGAGCACGCCGACGAGGACGTCGACGTGGTCACGAACTACGTCGGGGACTTCAACGAGCCCTCCGGGGGGAAGGAGGCGGCGCTGTCGATGATCGACGGCGGCGCCGACATCGTCTACCACGCCGCCGGCAACACCGGCACCGGCGTCTTCCAGGCCGCCCAGGAACGGGGCCGGTTCGCCATCGGCGTCGACCGCGACCAGTCGCTCACGAAAGAGTCCTACGCCGACGTCATCCTCGCGAGCATGGTCAAGCGGGTCGACACGGCCGTCTACGACGCCATCGAGGCCGCCGTGGAGGGGGACTTCGAAGGAGGGGGCGTCGTCTCGCTGGGCCTCGAGCAGGACGGCGTCGACGTCATCTACGGCCAGCAGCTCGGCGCCGAGGTCGGCGCCGAGGTGAAAGACGCCATCGCGACGTCGCGCCGGGCGATCGTCGACGGCGACATCTCGGTCCCGACCGACCCCGACGACGCCTGACCCGAGCCCCGATAGCATCACCCCGGAGACCAACCAATGACCACGCCGGCAGTCGAGTTCCGCGACGTCACGAAGCGGTTCCCGGGCGTCGTCGCCAACGACGGCGTCAGCCTGGCCGTCGAAGCCGGCTCCGTCCACGCGCTGTTGGGCGAGAACGGGGCCGGCAAGACGACCCTAATGAACGTCCTCTACGGGCTCTACGAGCCGGACGAGGGGACGATCCGCGTCCGCGGCGACCCCCGGTCGTTCGACACGCCCCGGGACGCGATCGACGCGGGCGTCGGGATGATCCACCAGCACTTCATGCTCGTCGACGACATGACCGTCGTCGAGAACGTCACGCTCGGCAACGAACCGGGTCGGTGGCCGCTGCTCGACGACGTTGCCAGCCACGCCGGAGCGCTCGCCGCACGGGCGGGCGTCGACGTCGGTGCGGGCCCGCTCGGCCGTCCGTCGACCCCGACGCGGTCGTCGAGGACGTCTCCGTCGGCGTCCGGCAGCGCGTCGAGATCCTGAAGGCGCTGTACCGGGGCGCCGACGTCCTCGTCCTGGATGAACCGACGGCCGTGCTGACGCCCCAGGAGGTCGCGGACCTCTTTTCGGTCCTGGAGGAACTCACCGACCAGGGGAAGACGGTCATCTTCATCACCCACAAGCTCGGGGAGGCGATGACGGCAGCCGACGCGATCACGGTCCTCCGGGACGGGCGGAACGTCGGGACCGTCGCGGCCGCGGAGACGTCGCGCGAGGACCTGGCCGAGTTGATGGTCGGCCGCGAGGTGCTCCTGGACGTCGACCGACGGCCGGCCACTCCGGGTGAGGTGGTCCTCGAGGTCGCGGACCTGGCCGTGACCGACGACCGCGGGGTCCGGGCGGTCGACGGCGTGTCCTTCGACGCCCGCGGCGGCGAGATCTTCGGCATCGCCGGCGTCGACGGCAACGGGCAGGCCGAACTGGTCGAGACCATCACCGGCCTCCGGACGCCGGTATCGGGGCGGATCCGCGTCGACGGCCGGGAGGTGACCGACGGATCCCGCCGCGACCGCATCGACGCCGGGATGGCGTACGTCCCCGCAGAGCGCCAGGAGCGGGGGCTGGTGATGGCGTTCGACCTCGTGGAGAACGGCGTGCTCGGCGGCCAGCACGGCGCCCCGTTCGCCCGCGCGGGCCGGGTGGACTGGGAGCGCGCCGGCGACCACGCCCGGGCGGTCGTCGCGGAGTACGACGTGCGGCCGCCGGACCCGACCGCGACCGCGGCGTCGCTCTCCGGTGGCAACCAGCAGAAGTTCGTCGTCGGCCGCGAACTCGAGCGCGACCCGTCGCTTCTGGTCGCCGCCCACCCGACCCGCGGCGTCGACGTCGGCTCCATCGAGTTCATCCACGATCGGTTGCTCTCGCTCCGGGACGCGCAGGTCTGTACGCTGCTCGTCTCCTCGAAGCTCGAGGAGGTCCGGACGCTTTCGGACCGGCTCGCCGTCATCCACGAGGGCGAGTTCGTCGACACGGTCGACCCCGACGCGGTGACGGAGGAACAACTCGGCCTCCTTCTGGCCGGCGAGCGGCCGGACGACGTGTCCTCGACCGCCGCCGTGACGGCGACCCGTACCGGGGGTGACGGCGACCGTTGAGCGTCCGCGACCGCGCCCGGCGGGCGCTCCGGCGTCTCGTCGAGGCCTCCGCCACCGAGCGGGCGCTCATCAGCCTCGCGTCGCTCGCGGCGTCGGTCCTCGTCGGCGCGGTCATCGTCCTCGTCGCCGGCCGCACCGCCACCTGCGAGGAGGCCGCGTTCGTGCTCGCGACCCCGCGGCCGTTCGGCGTCCCGGAACTGGCCAGTGTCGGCTTCTGTTACGACCCGGTCGCCGTCTTCGACCGGCTCTTCCTGGGCGCACTCGGCGACCCGGCCAGCCCGGGGTGGGACCCGCTCAACGGCCGGATGGCGACGACGCTCCGGGAGACCGCCGTCCTCGTGTTCACCGGCCTGTCCGTCGCGCTCGCGTTCCGGGCCGGCGTGTTCAACATCGGCACCCAGGGCCAGCTCGTCGTCGGCGCGCTCGCGACCGCGGTCGCCGTCCTGTGGGCCGCCACGTTCGTCGCCGGCGTCGTCGGGACGGTCGTACTCGTCCCGTTCGGCGTCCTCGTCGGCGCCGTCTTCGGCGGGCTCTACGGCGCGATCCCGGGGGCGCTGAAGGCCTACGCCGACGCGAACGAGGTCGTCACGACCATCATGCTGAACTTCATCGCCAGCGGCGTGGCGCTGTACCTGGTCCGCTCTGTGTTCAAAGACCCCGCGAGTCCCGCCAACCAGACCATCCCGCTCCCCGACCACGCCCTGTTCCCGCCGCTGCTGTTCGCGCCGCAGTTCGGCGTCTCCATCCTCGCGCTGCTGTTCGGCCTCCTCGCGGCCGGCGGCGTCTTCGTCCTCCTGCGCCGGACCGTGTTCGGCTACGACCTCCGGGCCAGCGGACTGCAACCGGCCGCCGCCGAGTACGGCGGCGTCGACGCCCGGCGGACCGTCGTCGCGAGCATGACACTCTCCGGCGCGCTGGGCGGCATCGGCGGCGCCGTCTACGTCCTCATGGTCCTGGGCAAGTTCCAGACCAACGTGCCGGCCTACGGCTTCGACGGCATCACCGTCGCCATCCTCGCCGGCAACAACCCCCTCGGCGTCGCGCTCGCCGCGTTCCTGTTCGGCGTCCTCAAGAGCGGCACCACCGTCGTCCAGTTCGCGACCGACGTCCCGCCGCAGCTGGTCGGCGTCCTCCGCGGGCTCATCATCCTGTTCGTCGCGATGCCGGAGTTCTTCCGGCTGCTCGGCCGCCGTGTCCTCCCGCAGGACCGGGCGGGCGGCGACGCCGTCGCCGCCGACGGCGGCTCCGAGCCGACTGGGACCGACCGGCGGGGTGGAGAGCCGTGATCGACGCGACGAGAGCGACCGTAGCGCGGCTGGTGGGCGGCCGCCGCGGGACGATCGCCGGCGCGACGGTGGCCGTGCTGGTAGCGCTCGGCGGCCTCGGCCTCCTGTTCCCGGCGTCGCCGGCCGGCACCCTCGCCCGGGCCGTCTTCGCCGCCGGCACCGTCGCCTCTGCACTCCGGCTCTCCGTCCCGATCGCCCTCGCCGCGCTGGGCGGCATCTTCGCCGAGAAGAGCGGCGTCATCAACATCGGCCTGGAAGGCCTGCTCATCGTCGCCGCGTTCGCCACCGTCTACGCCATGGACGTCACCGACAGCCTCGTGGTCGCGTTCCTGTCCGGCGTGCTCGCGAGCACCCTCCTCGCCGGGCTGTTCGCGGTGGTCTGCATCGAGTTCCGGGCCGACCAGATCATCGCCGGGCTCGCCGTCTGGCTGATCGCGCTCGGGCTCGCCCCGTTCGCCTCGCAGGTCATCTACGAGGCGCCGAACACAGACAGCGTCCGCACGGTGCCGACGGTGCCGGAGCTGGTCGGCGCGCTGCCGAGCGCCGGCGGTCTGCCCGCCCGGATCGACCCGCCGACCCTCGGCGTCGGGGTGCTCGACGCCGTCTTCGCCGTGGTCGTCGGCCTGCTCGGCCGGGTCGTGCTGTTCGTCGCGGAGGTGCTCCTGGCGTCCTCGCTGTCGGTCTACCTGATGGTGCTCGCGGTCGTACTCTCCTGGTACGTCCTCTACCGGACGCGGTTCGGCCGGTGGATCCACGCCAGCGGCGAGAATCCGAAGGCGCTGGACACCGCCGGCGTGCGCGTCGACCGGGTGCGGTACGCCGCCGTCCTGCTGTCGGGCGTCCTCTCGGGGCTGGGCGGCGCCGCCCTCTCGCTCGGTCTCGGCCAGTTCACCGGCAACGGCGCCACGATGGTCAACGGCAAGGGCTTCATCGCCATCGCGCCTTCCTCTCGACGCTGCTGTTCGCCGGGCTCCAGGCCGTCCAGAACCCGCTCCAGCTGGCCGACATCGGCGTCCCCGACCCCCTCATCCGGATCACACCGTTCGTCATGGTCGTCGTCGTACTCGCGCTGGTGGGCCGGACACGGCTCCCGTCGGCGGCCGGCGAGCATTACGAGTCCGGCGAGGAGTGAGGGGGGCGGCTTCCGGAGGTTGCGACGGCACGGTGGCGCCCGCCGAGCGAAGGATGACAGCCCCTCCTCAGACGCTCTCGCCGGCCGGAGCCCGGTATGACTGGTCGCGCGCCACGACCGTCTCCGGGACGAACCGGATGAGCCGGTAGTCGTCCGTCTCGAGTCCGACGAACCGCTCGGGCCACTCGCGCCGCTCGTCGCCGAGGTATTTCGCCAATAGCCGTCCTGCCGTAGAGCGGTCGAACGCCTCAAGTGACGCGGTGCCGCGCATGCCCACGTGTTCGACGCGTCCCGTCTCGGGGTCGAAATCGACGACCGCCACCGCCGAGTCCGGGTACTCCCGCACTCGACGAGGGTACGAGCGGTCATCCAACTGCGCGACGTGCCAGATGGCGCCGTACTCCCATAGGAACCACAGGGGCGAGATCCGTGGGCCGCTCCCTGAACGCTGTGTGAGGAAACAGAAAAGCGGCCGTGCGAGGAACGGATCCAGCCCCGTGTCCAGCGTGTCTTCGACGAGTTCCATGCGAGGTCTCCGGCATGACCGGATGAAAACGGTGCGGGTCGATGGCCGGACCGAATCCAACGATACTGCTGGAAGGTGAGGATATCCAGAGTATAGTCCCGGCTGGATTCGAACCAGCGTCGTGAGCCCCAGAAGCTCACATGATTGGCCACTACACCACGGGACTGCCTGCACAGATTCGAACGCCGTGGCTCTATTTATTATTGTCGTGTTCGGACGACTCGTCTACTCCTCGAAACAGTCCGGCGATTCGAAATGTATCTTGCGGTGACAGTTCGCGCAGAGGACTTCACATCGCTCTAGTTCATCCTTCAGGATCTCCTTCGGCCGGCCATCGGTGACCATCCTCGCGACCGTGTCGGTCTTCTCGTCGGTCGTATGGTGGAAGTCGAGACACGCCACGTCATCTTCATTGCATTCCGAACAGCCGCCCCGTTCGGCCTTCCGCTCGTGGAGCCACGCCCGTAATTCATCGGTCGTTTCGGTGTGATGCTCCTTCCGGTGGCAGTTCGCGCAGAGAACCGCACACCGCTCTATCTCCGAATTCAGTGCGTCCCGCCCGTACCCGAAGGTGACCATCCGACCGACTGCCATCTCCTTGTCGGCCTCCTCGCGGTGGTGGAAGTCGAGATACGCGGGGTCCGTTCTACCGCAGTCCAAGCAGCCTCGGTCGTGCTTCCGGTTATTGAGCCACGCTCGAAGTCCCGCCCGTCTTCTGCGCGTCCGTTCTTTGTTCCACTCACGGTTTCGATAGTGCCACCGCTGATCGACCGACAGTTCGTCCCATGAAACGCCCTCGGGAAGCGCTATGTCGTCGGGTTTCTTACCGACGCGAGAGCCGGTCGAGGGGTTCGTTTCCAGCCCGGCGGCTTCCTTGGCGGCGTTCCACCCGCCGAGTTGTCTGATGATCGTCGCCGATGCTGGTCGCAGTCCCAGGGCCTCGTACTCCATTTTCGTCGGCGACTCCCCCAACCGTCGGGCCGCTTTCTGGAGCCCCTCGATGCACTCCCATTCGGTCACCATACGCCGGGTGGCTCCTTCTCTTTGAAAGACCCAAGGGCTACCCCTCGACGCCAATCTCCCGCTCCAGATCGTCGAAGAGGCGTTCCACCCGCGATTCGACCTCGTCGCGGATCTCCCGGACCCGCTCTCTGTCCTCGCCGTGCGGATCCGGCAGCGCCCAGTCCCGCACGTCGACATCGGCGTCCAACTCCAGGGTCGAACAGCCCATCGTCGCCACGAGGCGGCAGGTCTCGAGTTCCGCAGTGTCGATCCCGTGTGGCTGGCTGTCCAAGAGGTCGATCCCGACCCCCGCCATCGCCTCGACGACCTCGGGGTGGACGGCGTCGGCCGGGTCGGTGCCGCCGGTCAGCACCTCGACGTCCAGGCCTCGGACGCCGGCCTCCCGGCGGGCGAAGGCGGCGGCCATCTGGCTCCGACCGGCGTTCTGCACGCAGACGAACGCGACGCGCGGGACCGTCGAGTCCATACCGCCCACTACCGCCGACGACCCCAAATAGCCACCGATGAAACCCCGGAAATCGGGCTATTGAGACATATATGCGGCTGTATATCGAAACATTCGGTCTATGCTCCTCGGGGGTGTGGCCGCCGCCAGCGCCATCGGCGAACCGACACCGACATGGCCCCGCCGTCTGCACCACCGCGCATGTACGTCGGCCGCTTCGTCGTCGTCGCACCGGACCGGGCCGCCTACCGCGTGTCCTCGCGGTCGTTCCCGCACCGCCGGATCGTCGACCGCGACGGCACGCTGACCGTCGCCCCCACCGCCGAGGCCCCGGCGACCGACAACCCCTACATCTCCTACAACTGCCTGCGGACGACCGACGACGACGCGGCCGCAGTCGTCGGCAACGGGACGCAGGTCGACCCGATCGTCGAGAAACTCGAGGCGGGCTACCCCGCCCGGGACGCCCTCGCGGCGACGCTTCTGGCGCTGGACTACGAGAAGGACGACTACGACACGCCCCGCGTCGCCGGCGTCGTCGGCGCGGAGAGCTACGTCGGCATCGTCCGCCGGGACGCCCTGCTCGTCGAGGCCGTCGAGGCGCCGACGCTCGTCGCGACCTACGAGACGGACCGCCCGGAGGCCACCGACCTAGAGGCGACCGAACCCGAGGCGATGGCGCGGGAGGTCTACGAGTTCGACCTCGAGCACCCGGTGTGTGCGGCCGCGGTCACGGCGACCGAGGACGGGTTCGCGACGGGGTTCTACAACGGCCCGTAGGGCTGGGCCGTCGGTGAAGGGGCGGCGACCGGGTCGACTATTGGGTGAGCGCCCGGTCCGACCGTTGCGTGAGCGCCCGAGTCGGACGCGGCGGGACCGCCACCTCTTACCCGTCGCCGGTCCTACACCGGCGTATGCTCGCTGGCGTCATTTCCGATATCCACGGCAACCGCGTGGCCCTGGACGCGGTGCTCGAGGACATGCCCGACGTGGATGCCCTAGTCTGTGCCGGCGACGTGGTCGGCTACAACCCCTGGCCCGTCGAGTGCGTCGACGCCCTCCGCGATCGCGACGTGCCGACGGTTATGGGCAACCACGACCGGGCGGTCGTGACGGGGACGGGTTTTGCCGGCAACCGGATGGCCGACGACGGCGTCGAGTACGCTCGGGAGGCACTCGACGACGACCGCCACGAGTGGTTGGCCGGCCTTCCCGACCAGCGGCTGGTCTTCGACGGCCGGCTGAAGGTCGTCCACGGCCACCCCGAGGACCCGAACCGCTACACCTACCCGGAGCTGTTCTCCGAGGAGCTGCTCGATGGGGAGGACGTCCTCGTGATGGGCCACACCCACGTGCAGGCCCACGAGACCTACGAGGACGGCGTCGTGCTGAACCCGGGGGCGGTCGGGCAGCCGCGGGACCAGGACCCGCGGGCGGCGTACGCCGTCGTCGACCTCGACACACTCGCCGTGGACGAACACCGCGTCGAGTACGACGTCGACCGCGTCGTCGACGCCGTCGAGGCTGCCGGACTCCCGCGGGACACCGGCCAGCGGTTGAGGAAGGGGCGGTAACGTGGCGACACGCGGTACGTTAGATCTCCCGGCAGTGATAGCTGCGTCGGCGGAGCACGGGTGACACGGACGGAGATCAGCAAATCCACACTGGCGATGCTGCTACTTGCTGTCTCTTCGAGGTATTATTGACCTGCCTACGTATGAACCAGAGTATTATAGTTCAGACTATTATAGTTCAGACTATTATAGTTTGGCCACTAACTTCGATGCGTATATGTAGCTGTCGCCACGACGGGGAGTATGGACCAGTTCGTCGATCGTCTCGAAGAACTCGATCGGTTGCAGACTCTCTACGAGAGTGACGCTGCAGAACTCGCAATCATCTACGGGCGCCGCCAGATCGGCAAGAGCGAACTCGTTCGCCGATCGATTGCCGACCGCCACGATGCCGTGTACTATCAGGCAGTCCAAGGCACGGCGACGACCCAGCTCAGGCGGTTCGTCGAGGCCGCAGCGACGACCTTTCCGGGCATCACGGGCGTCAAAGTGGAGTGGGAACCTCTCCTGACACACCTCGTCGACAGAGATGCCATCATCGTAATCGATGAATTCCCGTACCTCGTCGAACCGAACGAAGGGCTTCCATCGGTCATTCAACACCTCTGGGATACGGCCGTCGACGAGAGCCAGGCCACCCTCGTGCTCACGGGCTCTGCGATCGGCATGATTCATACCCACGTCCTCGATGGCGGCGCGCCACTCTACGGCCGGGTGTCCCAGACGCCACATGGCCGCCTCGAACTCACCCAGCTGCCGTTTCGCTCCATCAAAACGTTCGTGCCGACGTACGATCCCGAACAACGAGTGTTCGTCTATGGCGTCTTCGGCGGCACACCGCGATATCTCAGCCCGCTCGATCCATCACGGGATTTCGGCGAAAACATCACGCAGTTGTTGTACGACCCGGATGGCCCACTCCACGACGAGCCCGAAACCGTCCTCCAGATGGAACTCTCTGAAGTGAACACGTATTACTCCGTGCTGGAATCGATGGCCAGCGGGAACCGCAGTCGAGACGAGATTGCCCAGGGGGCCGGCATCGAGAGTACCAATACATCGTACTACTTCAACCGGCTGGAAACGCTCCGGATCATCGAGACACACCATCCGGCACTCGCCGATCCGGCGCGCAGCAAGCGGACGCGATACCGGATTCGAGATCCCGTCTTCCGGTTTTACTTCCGGTACCTCTACGGCCGCCGGGGGCAGTACGAACTCTACGGCGAGGATGCCTACGAGGACCTCATCGAACCGGAACTGCCGGACTTCGTCAGCGAAACGTTCGAATCGCTCTGTCACAACGCGGTGCCGGCACTTTTTACGGACTACCAGCTCACACAGGTGCCGAGCCAGTGGTGGTACCAGGGCAGGGAGGTAGACGTCGTCGCCCCCACCGACGGCTCGACGCTGATCGCGGGCGAAGCGAAATTTACCAACACCCCGCTCGGCTATGACGTGCTCGCGGATCTCGAAGACGACGTAGAGCACATCGATTGGACGCCCACAGGAGGCAGTGAGCCAACGAACGAATTCGCCTTGTTCAGCCGCTCTGGGTTCAAATCCTCCGTCGAGGAAGCTGCAGACGAACGTGATGACCTCCGTCTCTTCGACCTGTCCGATATCGTTGCCGTCCTCGAGAGTGGAGTGAACGAGTAACGCCGGATGGTAAAAGCTGCGGAGGTTTTACCGAGCCCCAGTGAGTCTTACCTGGCACTCGCCGGCTCCTCCTTCTGAATGGACTCCATGACGAGCGAGTCGATGTTGATGTCGCCGAGCATCCCCGGACCACCCGTGCCGTACCCTCGATCCGGCACCCTCGGGGGGGACTCGCGCCGCTACGTCTCGCCGAACCGACTCATCGGTTCAGATGGCGCAAGCTCCGCCTGGAAGTGCCTGAGTTCCGGCGTGGGCGGCTCGCTGACGACGGCCATTCCCGGCACGTCCGCTCGACGCTCGTGGACGGCCGCGACGGTGTCGGCGACGTGCTCGATGTGCTCGAGGCCGTAGCTCCGTCGCGGCAGCGCCAGCCGGACGAGTTCTGGGCGATCCGTGTCCGGGAACGCGAAACTCCCGAGTTCGACCGCCCGCACTGCGCCCTCGAGGTAGCACTCACAGACCAGCGACTGCCCCGGGAACGCCTCCGCGTCGACTTGCGGCAGGAACCGTCCGGCGTCGACGTAGACCGCGTGCCCGCCGAACGGCTGGTAGACGGGGACGCCGGCCTCGACGAGCCGACGGCCGAGCGCGGCCACGCCCTCGAGGCGGTCGGTGACGTATCGCCGCTCGACGGCCTCCCGGAGGCCGACGGCCATCGCCTCCAGGTCCCGGCCCGCCAGGCCGCCGTAGGTCGGGAAGCCCTCGTAGAGGATGGCCCGCTCCTTGCAGCGCTCGAAGAGGTCGTCGTCCCGGCAGGCGACGAAGCCGCCCACGTTCGTCAGTGCGTCCTTCTTCCCGCTCATCGTGATCGCGTCGGCGTAGGAGAGCTGTTCGCGCGCGATCTCGGCGACGTCGGCGTCGGCGAACTCCGCCTCGCGGGCGCCGACGAAGGCGGCGTTCTCCGCGAACCGGCAGGCGTCTATGACGAACGTGGCGTCGGCCTCATCGGCCACCGCCCGGGACGCGCTCCGCGCCCGCCTCGTTGACGACGGACCGGAGCCGGTCGACGTCCATGTTGCCCTTGAACGGATGCTCCGCCTCGGGGTCCAGCCCGACGGGGAGCGGGCAGTCGACCGGGTCGGCGCCCTGGTTGGCGACGTGGGCCCGCGTCGTGTCGAAGTGGGCGTTGTTCGGGACCACATCGCCTTCATCGAGGAGCGCGCCGAAGAGCACGTTCTCGGCACCGCGGCCCTGGTGGGTCGGCACCACCTGCTCGAACCCCATCACGTCGGCGACGGCCGCCCGGAACCGGTCGAACGACCGGCTGCCGGCGTAGGATTCGTCGCCGCGGTGCAGCGCCGCCCACTGGTCGTGGCTCATGGCGCCGGTGCCGCTGTCGGTCAGCAAGTCAACGTAGACGTCCTCGGCGTCCAGGCCGAACACGTTGTAGCCGGCCGCCTCCAGCGCCACCCGTCGCTCCTCGGGGTCGGGACGGTGGATCGGCTCGACGACCTTGGCCCTGTAGGCACGCATGTCGGAGATAGCGCCGTCCGCCGGCAAAAACCTCGGTGCGGGCGTCGGTACAGGAACGGACGGGTCTGGCGGGCGGTGGCCGGACCTGACCCCGTCTCCCATTGAAGGGGCTTTGGCGCCTCGCAGCGTCGTGAGGAGAGAGTGGGTTGCGGGCCTTCGATCCACGACCGGATGCCCTGGCGGCATAGTTATTAAGGAAAGATTTGAATAGTTACTGCTAATAGAGTGGGTATTGGAACCGGTCGGCGGAAGGAGATCGAACGACACCTGAGTGACGTTGAGTTAGATGTAACACTTCGGGATGTGGAGGATCCGGAAATGGTTCGGCGGCTCGGGTTCGTGAAGAATCTCTACCAGGGAGATACACTCGGCGAAGCCGCAGACCGGGAGGGGAAGTCCCAACCGATGGGCGCGCGGTGGGCGGAGCGGTGGAACGACGGTGGCGTCGGCGAACTCGCGCCGGATCACGGCGGCTGTCGACCCTCGAAACTGACCGCTGAGGAGCGCCAGCATCTGCGGGAGGAACTCGAGGCCGATCAACCGTGAACGATAGAGGAAGTACATTCCCTCATCGAAGAGGAATTCGGGGTAACGTACCATCCAAATTATATTTATGAGCTATTGCGATCCTTCGACATAACATGAAGTAACGCTTCGTAAATATTCAAATTTAATCTTAAGTACGATGGCGCTCGCGGTGCCCGCAGTTCGCCTGCGGCGCGCTCGCGGCGGTAGCCAGCATCCGCGAGGCGCGCGAAGCGCGCCGAGCGGTTCACCGGCGCCGAACGGCGGGCGGCGCGACCGTAGGGAGCGCCGCCGGATGAGCGAACGGCGACCGCAGGGAGCCGTGAGCAGTGAGGCGTCGGGGCGGTAGTTTTTCCCCAAGTTTTTGCGAGCGAGCGGTTCCGCGCCGCAGGCGCGGAACCCGAGCGAGTAAAAAGTGGGTGCGTTAAATAGCGTCCTGGATGATCTCCAGCGCCTCCTCTCGATCCTTCCAGTCGACGAAGATGGAGACGCTCGTGGCGCTGGTGATGAGGTCGTAGATGGTGATGTGGGCGTCCGCGATGGGCCGGAGGACGTCGATGAGGACGCCGCTCTGGTTGGGGAGCTGGCTGCCGGTGACGCGGATGACGGCCACGTCGTCGTCGACGGTGACACTCGAGAGGGGTTCGGCGTCTATGACGGCCTGGTGGAGCACGTTCTCGGCGCGTTCGGCGAGGTCCTCGTCGATGTAGAACGTCACGCTGTCCATGCCGCTGGAGACGGCATCGACGTTGATGTCCGACTCCGACAGCGCGACGGAGAGCTCCGAGAGGATGCCCGGGGTGTTCCGGATGGCGCGGCCGGCGACGGTGAGACACGCCAGTGGCGTCTCCCGGAGGTCGATCAGGTTCTCGAACTTGCCCTCGATCGTGGTGCCGCCCTCCAGCAGGTCGCCGTGCTGGTAGTGGGCGACGCGGACGTCCATCCCGCCGGTCTTGTAGGAGAGCGCCGACGGGGCGACCACTTCGGCGCCCCGGAACGAGAGGTTCCGGAGTTCGTCGACGGAGATCTCGCCGACGTTCCGCGCGCCCTCGACGACCCCGGGGTCGCCGGTCATCACGCCCTCGACGTCGGTGATTATGACGACCTCGTCGGCCTCCAGGTAGTTGCCCAGCATGACGGCGGTGGTGTCGGAGCCGCCGCGGCCGAGCGTCGTCACGTTGCCGGCGTGGTCCTCGGCGACGAACCCACTGATGACGGGGACGAAGCCCGTGGCGGTCATGTCGGCGGCGAGCTGCTTGGTGCGCCGGCGGGTCTCCTCGACGTCGACCTCGCCGTGCTCGTCGGTGATGATCGGCCACCCGTCCATCCCGGGCTCGACGAACCGGGCGTTCACGTCGCGGGCGCCCAGCGCGGCCTTCAGCATCCGCACGGACGTCCGCTCGCCCATGGAGACGATCTCCGCCTCGTCGGCCTGGTCGGCCTCGAACTCGATCGCGTCCAGGAGGAAGTCGGTGGTCGAACCCATCGCGGAGGCGACGACGGCCACCTCGTGGCCCGCCTCGACGGCCTCGGCGACCGAGTCGGCCGCCCTGTTGACCCGGTCGCCGTTGCCGAGGCTGGTGCCGCCGAACTTGGCGACTACCCGCATGCGTTCACCTGCTGTACGGTGTCCGATCGCATACCGGCGGGTAGCCGGTGCCGGGAGATAAACCTCTGCATCGCTGGAACGTTTGCCACCGACGAGTTGGACGTGTGCTCCCGGCCGGACGGCCGGGCGCACCTGTCAGGGGCTTCCCCACGGTCGGACGGCCCTCGGTACAGAGGGCATATGCACGGTCCAGCACCCCTGGCACTGGTATTTAAGTACGGTCAGGGGCCTGACACGGTGAAGTTTAATCCCGACGAGCCCGATAGTGGCTCGCATGGAGATCCGGGGCGCCGTCGAGGCCGACGCCGAACGGCTCGCGTCGATGACGGGTGCCCCGACGGACGTCATGCGGAACCTGATCCACGACCGGACCGTCCGCGTCGCCGACGACGGCGGCGTCGAGGGGTTCGTCAGCTACGACGCGACCGACCGGACGGTCCACGTCACCCAGCTCGTCGGCGACCAGGGACTCTGCGAGCGGCTGCTGGAGGAGCCGACCCGGTTCGCGGCCTTGGAAGGGATGAACGTGGAGCTGTTGCTCGCGGAGGACGACGACACCCGGGCGGTCATCGAGGACAGCGAGTTCGACGAGTACGGCCCGGGCCCCCAGTTCGACGGAACGCGGACCATCCGGTACCGGTGGGACGATGCGGAGTGACCGGCCGCAGTACACCTGGCTGGTCGAAGCGACTGGCTCAGAGCCGGCGGTCGATGACCGCCTTCGCCTCGGTGGCGGCCTGCTTCCAGCCGTACCCCTCCTCGTAGACGTGCCGCTTCGTGTCGACAAGCTCCGCCGGCGTCGACTCCTCGAAGCCGCCGCGGTCCCAGGTTCCCGAGGACCGTAGCCACTCGACTGTGTTCTCGTGGGCCTCCTCCCAGGAGAGCCCGACCATCTCGTAGAACGCGAGCAGCGCGAAGACCGAGTGGTCGTGGGCGCCGGGCACGCTGCCCTTCTCGTAGATGGTCTGCAGCGGCTCGAACGTCGGCCGGGCGACCCGCTCCTTGAACGCCTCGGGCTCGAGCAGGCGGAGTTCGCCGTTCTCCCGGACCACGCGCTGATCGGCCCGGAGCCGGGACAACACCGCCGCGTGGAGGCCGCTCCACCGACCCGGCACGGCCTCCCGGAGGCCAGCTTCGTCCTCGAAGGGCCGGACCGATAGTGCCGCCAGCAGGTCGGTGTAGGCTCTCTCCACGTCGACCCGGTCAACGCCCTCGAAGTCGCAGCCGGGGTCGTGGAGGTTGCTCGTCGTCCGGCAGCCCGGACACCGGTATCTGAGTCGCACGGCTGGTCGCCGGGTGGACGGCTGCGAGTATAGGCGTGTCGACTGGTGTCGTGTCCGCCGGGCGCCCCCGTCAAAAAATATAGTCGTATTACCGGTCAATACGCCGATTTACCGGTTCAAACCGGTATGTACAGACGGCCGTCGCGGCCGCCGAACCGGAGGGGATCAATCCGTCGCGTGGACGCCGCACGACAGAGTTATATTCGCCCGCGAGGGAGCGATTTATATGGCACCCTCCGAGAACCGCCCTCGCACCCAGGGCCTCGAACTCCTCCTCGTCGGCCTCCTGTCCGGCCTCGCACTCGTCGACGTGGCGCTGCTCGCGCGCCCCTCCGGGGTGCCGGCGGAGCCGGTCCGCCTCCTGCTCGCCGTCGGGGCGTTCGGGGCGGTGGCGGTCGGGATGGCTCTCGGCGTCGTCGGCCCGCGGCGCTACGCGATCGGTGCCGTCGCCTCGATGCCGCTCGTGGCCCTCTACGCCTACACCGGCCTCCTGCTCCCGTGGACACAGTTCTCGTTCTACCTCGGGCAGACGGGACTCGAACTGGTCCTCCGGTTCCCGTTCGTCGGCGAGCCGCTGGCGGTCGCGCTGTTCGGCGGGTTCACGCTCGGAGAGGCGACGCTGCGGGCCGCGTTCCGCTATCACTACGCCGTCGTCGGCCTGGGCGTCCTCGCGGCGCTGTCCGTCTCTGTCTCGCTGTTCCGGCGTCGCTTCGCTCCGGTGGAGCGGTCCCTCGCCGGAGCCTCGGATTGATACGGATTGATGTCACGAATTACCGGAGAGCGCCCGGTACGGGTCGGCGCCCGCCGGTAAAAGTCTACAACGATCCGTATAACGCGTCGCACGCCACGAGTAGCCTCCGGGTCGGTGCGTTTATCGGCGCCGACCCGAATACGCAGTGCCATGGAGCGGCGCCACGCGCGGTATCCCTTCCTGGAGGCGGCGCGGGAGGCCGTCGAGGCGGCCGGCGTGGACCTGGCCGCGCTGGCGGTCGACGGCGGCCCGGCCGTCGAGCGGGGCCGCGAGCGCGTCCAGCGGGCGCTACTGGAGGGCACCATCGAGACCGAGGCGCCGCGGGCCTCCAGCGACCGCACCGAGTTGCTCTCCTACCCGGTGGCGCGGGTTCTGGTCTCGCTCCTGGAGATCCCGGGCGCGGTCGAGAAGTACGCCGCCGCCGAGGCCGCCACCGCTCGGGAGCGGTTCGTCAGCGACTTCGAGTCCGACATGGAGCTGAAAAGCGTCGGCGACCGGCGGCTCGCGCTCGACCGGCTGCTCGCCGATTTCGGACTGTCCGGCGAGGTGGAGCCGGTCGGCGACGGCCGGTTCGACGTCGCCGTGACGGCGTACCTGCGGCTGACGGGGTCGCTCGAGGGCGAGGAGTGGCGGCTCGTGACGCGGCCGCTGGCCGACGGGACGGTGCCCGTCGATCGTCCGGAGCTGTACACGGTGCTCCGTGAGGCCGTCCGGCTGCGCGTCGCGCACGGGTTGCCACTGTCGGTCCCGGAGGCCATCGCGGCGCCGCTCGAGGACGAGTTGGCGGCGGTGCGGCGGAGCGTCGCCGACGTGGAGCCGCCGATGGAGTTCGAGACGGTCGCGCCGGGGCTGTTCCCGCCCTGCATCGAGGCGCTGGTGACCCGCGCCCGGGAGGGCGAGACGCTGCCGTCCCACTCGCGGTTCGCCCTGGTGTCGTTTCTCGTCGCCGTCGGCCTCGACGCCGAAGCGGTGACGGCGCTCTGTGACGGTGCCCCCACCGACGACGTCGAGAGCCAGGTCGCCCGGCTCCGGGACGGCGATGGCGGCGTCGCCGCGCCGCCGTCGTGTGCCGTGATGGTCGAGTACGGCGACTGCGTGAACAAGGACGCGCTGTGCGAGACCATCCCCCACCCGTTATCGTACTACGAGGCGAACCTCGAGCGCACGCCGGACGACCGCGTCGACGACAGCCGCGCCTAAAGGGTCAGTGCCGGCGCGACAGCCCGATGCCGATGCCGGACATCATGACGACGAAGACGGCGACGGCGCCGACCAGGGCGAGGCCGCCGTCGCCCGAGAGCCCGCTGTTGCCGTAAATCATGCCGACGCCGACGATGATAGCGGCGAGGCTCCCGACGCCGACGAACGCGACTGCGGCCTCGACGGCGGCATCGCGGTCCATGGCCGCCTGTGCGGAGGTGGCCGGCAAAAGGGCTTCGAAGCCGACCACTAAGGGGGAGACGCGTCCGGCACGGACCAGGACGCGGACGCATCATGTGGTGGAGACGAAACGGAGGAGCCACGCCGGATTACTCCCTGCAGCTTCCGTAAAAGAGACGTATTCCACTCGTTACGACCCCCTTCGTTTCGACTGGAGAGTCGGACGCCCACCGCGTCGTCATCTATATCGGCTACGGCACCGGCGCAGCGAACCGCTATCTCGCCCTCAGCTGGCATCCCACTGCCGGCGTGATTCCCTTACGTCCCGATCGGGAACAATCCACGTATCGTGCGACCCTGACGGTTGACCGAACGTCGATTCAGTGAGTATCGGCTCACGGGTCCATGACGGTGATCTCACAATCGTGGCTGGTCTCCTCGATGTGGCGCCGGGCGCGTCCCTCGGCGCCCTCCCGCTTCTCGTGGACGGCGACGCTGCTGCACTCCTCGCAGACCACCCGATACAGCCGTTTGTCCGCCAGCGGTCCACCGCAGACCGGGCAGAGCCGGCCGACGCTGTCCGCCGCCCGGTTGCCGCAGTCCATGCATTCACGCGTCATCGGTGACCCACCATGGACATTCATGAATCTTAATGGTTGTGTCCCGGTCGCAGTGGGGGCCGACCGTGATGAACGGGCCCGCGGGCAGGCGTCGCCGGGCGGCAGCGGTTCAAAGCATCTCCGCGGCCTCCTCCACCGAAAGGTCGCCACCCGCCAACGCCCTGAGGACGTCGCGGTCGGGGCCGTCCCCGCTTTCGACCGCCACCTCCTCTATCGCGACCTCCTCGGCGCCGGCGACCAGTTCGTCGAACGGCGTGCCGTCGGCGAGAGCCACGGCCTTCTTGATGCGGTAGTTGCCCCCATCGGTGGTATGGAGGTCGCCGGGGTGGAAGAAGTACCAGTCCTCCCGGTCGAACCGGGCCGCGATCCGCGGATTGGCGCCGAAGTTCCGCGCGAAGTACACGAGCGCCGCCACCTCCTCGCCGGTGAGGTAGATGGGGTCACCGGCCGAGGACTTTGCCTCGATGGCGAAAAAGGAGGCGCCGTCGCCGGCGAGCACGTCCGGCAGTTCCCGCGCCGTGGCGCTTCCGGAGGCGGGCGCCCGGAGGACCGCGAACCCGGCGTCGTCGAGCGCGTTGACGAGTTCGCGCTCGCGCCGGTCCCCCTTCGCGTTCGACTGCGGCATCGGGCGACCCTCGGGTGCGGCGCCCGATAAATGACCGGGGAGCGGGGTGAAACTGAACGGGGACGGTGGGGTTGGATGCACCGTCCGCGGTCTCTCGATGGTCGAGCGGGCGGGTGGCGGCGTGGCCACTCGCTTCGTCCACGATCCGCCAGTTCTTAACCGCGCGGCTCGCGTGTCGTCCCTCCCTTCGGTCGGTCCTCCCGCTCGCACAGTCCGCGGTCTCCCTTCGGGAGACCGCTCGGCTCAAGTACACCGACTCCCCAACCTGTAACGATGAGCGATACCGGACCGCTGCAGCCGGACCGGCCAGACCTCGACCGGCCGCTCGAGGTCGACGCGCCGTTCGAGCCCGCCGGCGACCAGCCCGAGGCCATCCGGTCGCTGGTCGAGGGATTCGACAGTGGCGCCGACAAGCAGACCCTGCTCGGCGTGACCGGCTCCGGGAAGACCAACACGGTCTCGTGGGTGCTCGAGGAGCTCCAGCAGCCCACGCTCGTGCTGGCGCACAACAAGACGCTCGCGGCACAGCTGTACGAGGAGTTCCGGGACCTGTTTCCGAACAATGCCGTCGAGTACTTCGTCTCCTACTACGACTACTACCAGCCGGAGGCCTACGTCGAGCAGACCGACACCTACATCGACAAGGACATGTCGATAAACGAGGAGATCGACCGGCTCCGGCACTCAGCGACGCGGTCGCTTCTGACCCGGGACGACGTCATCGTCGTCGCCAGCGTGTCGGCCATCTACGGGCTCGGCGACCCGGGCAACTACGAGGGGATGGCCCTCCGGCTCGAGCCGGGCCAGGCGGTGGGTCGCGAGAGAGTCCTGGCGGAACTCGTCGACCTCAACTACGAGCGGAACGACGTCGACTTCCACCAGGGCACGTTCCGGGTGCGTGGTGACACCGTGGAGATCTACCCGATGTACGGCCGCCACGCGCTCCGCGTGGAGTTCTGGGGCGACGAGATCGACCGCCTCACGAAGGTCGACGTGCTGAACGGCGAGGCCGTCTCCGAGGAGCCCGCCGCCCTCGTCCACCCGGCGGAGCACTACTCGATCCCGGAGGCGCGACTCGACCGCGCAATCGACGAGATCGAGGAGCTGAAAGCCGAGCGGGTCTCGTACTTCGAGCGACAGGGCGACCTCGTCGCCGCCCAGCGCATCGACGAACGCACCACCTTCGACCTGGAGATGCTCCGGGAGGCGGGCTACTGCTCGGGCATCGAGAACTACTCCGTCCACCTCTCGGACCGCGACCCCGGCGAGCCGCCGTACACGCTCCTGGATTACTTCCCCGCGGACTTTCTCACCGTGGTCGACGAGTCCCACCAGTCCATCCCGCAGGTCAAGGGCCAGTACGAGGGCGACCGGTCCCGCAAGGAGTCGCTGGTCGACAACGGCTTCCGGCTGCCGACCGCCTACGACAACCGCCCGCTCACCTTCGAGGAGTTCGAGGCGAAGACCGACCGGACGCTGTACGTCTCCGCCACGCCCGGGGACTACGAGCGCGAGCACAGCGAACAGGTCGTCGAACAGATCGTCCGGCCCACGTACCTCGTCGACCCGGAGATCGAGGTCACCGACGCCGAAGGCCAGATCGAGGACCTGCTCGCCCGGATCGAGGCCACCGACGAGGGCGAGCGGGTGCTCGTGACGACGCTGACAAAGCGGATGGCCGAGGACCTCACCGAGTACCTGGAGGGCGCCGGCGTCGACGTCGCCTACATGCACGACGAGACCGACACGCTCGAGCGGCACGAACTCGTCCGCTCGCTCCGGCTGGGCGAGATCCAGGTGCTCGTCGGCATCAACCTCCTCCGGGAGGGCCTCGACATCCCGGAGGTAACGCTTGTCGCCATCCTCGATGCCGACCAGGAGGGCTTTCTCCGGTCGGAGACCACGCTCGTCCAGACCATGGGCCGGGCGGCCCGCAACGTCCACGGGCGGGTCGTGCTGTACGCCGACGAGCCGAGCGACGCCATGGAATCCGCCATCGAGGAGACCCGGCGCCGCCGGCGCATCCAGCGGGAGTTCAACGACGCCCACGGCCACGAACCCCGCACCATCGACAAGGAGGTCGGCGAGACCAACCTGCCCGGCTCGAAGACGGACACGGGCGGCGTCGCCGGCGTCGACGTGGACACCGTCGAGGAGGCCGAGGAACTCATAGAGCGGCTCGAGCGCCGGATGGAGGAGGCCGCCGACAACCTGGAGTTCGAACTCGCCGCCGACATCCGCGACCGGATCCGCGAACTCCGGGGCTCCTTCGACGCCCTCGCCGAGCCCGACGAGGGTGTGCCCTCGCCGGACGAGGCGCTCTGAACGGGGTCTTTTTAGTCGCCTGCGGCGCGACGGTCGCGCATGGCCGTCCGCGCGTTTCTCCGGTCGCCCGTTGCCCTCGCGTGGACCCTGTGCGGTGCGGTCGCCGTCGGCGCCGTCGCCGGGCCCGGTGCCTACCTCGCGGGCCAGGTGCGGACGCGGACCGCCGCAGCCGAACCGACGTTCCTCGGCGGCGTCGGCGAACTCCTCTCCCTCGTCGTGGTCCTTCTGCTCGTCGCGGTCGCCGCGTTCGTCTGGCTGCCGTTCGGCGCCGGCGTCGCCCGCGCCGTGGGCCGCCGGACCCGGGGGTCCTCGTCGTCGGTCCGGGAATCGGTCGGCGCCGTGCTGGACGGCTTCCCGTCGCTGCTGCGGTGGGTGAAGACCCGGACCGCCGTCCCCGGCCTCGGCGAGTACGTCCTCACCGAGGACGACGTGGCGCCGACCGAGGTCGTGACCGGCTGTGAACCGTTCGTCGTCCCCGCCGTCGTGCTGGACGCCCCGCGCTCGCTCGAGCGGGCGGTCGACCGGGCCAACCGCGTCACCCCGCGTGCGGGGCGCGAAGGCCTGTGGGCGGGTTCGCTCGGTGCCACGCTCGCCACGGCCGGGGGTGGCTACGCCGCCGGCGCCGTCGTCCTACCCGGGGTCACCGGGGGCCTGCTCGCGCTGGCCGCGCTCGCCGGCCCAGCCCGGCGGGGGTCGGTATCATCTCCTCACCGCGGTGCGACCGACCTGGGCCAGCCTCGGCCTCAGAGGTCCACCGCGACCTCGATCCGGTCGTAGTCGACGACCGGCCGGTGGGCACGACTACCGCGGTCGAACTCCACGAGACCCAGTTGGCCGAGTTCCCAGAGGTTGGCGTGGACCTGCCGGACGTCGCGGTCGACCAGCCGCGCGGCCTCGCGGATGCTGTCCGGCTCCTCGCGGGCGACGACGCCCAGCAGCTCGACGGTGGTGGGACGGACGACGGCGTCGGCGTCGGCCGCGTCGACGGCGACGGTCTCGGTCCCGTCGTCGCCGACGAGCCGGACCTCGACGCTCATGCGCCGTGGCGCGGCCGGCGAGCCTAAAGCGTTGTGTATCGGGACATCGTTCGCCGGGCCGCGGTTTCGCTCACCACCCTTACTGATCGCTCTCGGCGCCGTCCGCGGCGGTCGCATCGCCGTCGCCCGCCGCCAGTTCCTCGATCTGTTCGATGCCGAGCAGCTCACGGGTCTCGGCGTCGAACGCCAGCGACTCCAGGCTCGCCTCGCCGCCGGCCGCGTCGCTCCCGGTGAGCTGTCGCCCGTGGCGGCCGAGGAGCGACGTGAGTTCCTGCGGGAGGACGTAGGTGGTCGATGGGCTGGTCCCGATGTCGGCCAGCGCGTCCATCCCCCGCTCGACCACCGCCCGCTCCCCCATCGACTCGGCCGACTTCGCGCGGAGAACCGTGGATATCGCCTCCCCCTGCGCCTCGAGGATCTGGCTCTGCTTTTCGCCCTGCGACTCCAGGATGTTCGCCTGCTTGTCGCCCCGGGCGCGCTCGATGGCGCTGCGGCGTTCGCCCTGGGCCTCGAGGATCATCGCCCGACGGCGGCGCTCGGCGGCGGTCTGCTGCTCCATCGCCGACTGGACGGCCGTCGAGGGGTTGACCTCCCGGACCTCGACCGCCTCGACGCGGATACCCCACTCGTCGGTCGGGCCCTCCAGTTCCTTCCGGATCTTCTCGTTGATACGGGAGCGGTCGG
This sequence comes from Halobacteriales archaeon QH_7_69_31, assembly GCA_003021745.1. GTDB lineage: Archaea > Halobacteriota > Halobacteria > Halobacteriales > Haloarculaceae > Natronomonas. The sequence continues at coordinate 22,755 of PXQY01000063.1, read as the reverse complement.
ACAGGGTGGCGTCCAACTCCATGTCGCCGATCGCCGCCCGCAGCGTCGTCTGGGCGAGGTTCGAGACCGCGCGCTGGTAGTCTTCGACCTCCAGGAAGGCGCGCTTTGCGTCCATGACCCTGATGTAGACGACGGCGTCGGCCGTGACCGGGGAGTTGTCCCGCGTGATGGCCTCCTGGCGCGGCACGTCGAACGTCTGGGTCCGGAGGTCGAACCGGTGGGTCCGGGTAACGAACGGCGGGACGAGGTGGACCCCGGGGTCGAGGAGCCGCCGGTAGTCGCCAAGCACCGTCAGCGCCCGGCGCTCGTAGGCCTCGACGATCTCGACGGCGCTCGTCACCGCCGCGATGACGACGACCAGGAGCACGACGGCCGCCACGAGCAGCGGGTCGAGCTCGATGATCCCGAGGAGGATGGCGCCGACGATGGCAAGTAGGAGGACCGTCACGACGGTGTTGCGGGCCGACGTGGTGGCGCTCTTGCGTCCGAGTTCCCGCGCCAGACCGTCCGGCATGGTCCGGCGTTGGGCCGGTCGGCACTTGAAGCTCTCCCCCGAGACGGACCACGGCCCAGCCGGTTTTCCGGGGGTATCACGCAGGAGGAGGCGGCGACCGTCCCGGGCTCTCAGAGCGCGCCGTCGATCGCGTCGGCCGTGGCGTCGCCGACGCCATCCACGGTCGCAAGCTCCGCCGGCGTGGCCGCCCGGACGCCGTCGACGCTGCCGAACCGCCGCAGGAGCCGCTTCCGGAGCGCCGGCCCGACGCCGGGGACCTCGTCGAGCGGCGTCGAGACGTCGTCCCGGACCGTCTGGTGGTACTGGACGGCGAACCGGTGAGCCTCGTCGCGGACCCGCTGCAGGAGGTGCAGCGCCGGGTCGTCGTCGGCCCAGTCGTGGATACTGTGACTACGCTTCGCTCGTGAGGAAGTCCCGCTCGCTCCGCTCGCGGGACCGTCCTCGGCGGTGACGACGAGTTCCTCCTCCTTCGCCAGCGCCACCAGTGGGACGTCCCACCCCGTCTCCTCGAGCGCCTCCCGGGCGGCGTCCAGCTGGCCCTCGCCGCCGTCGATACAGAGCAGGTCCGGGTCCGAGCGGTCGTCGCGGCCCGCCAGCGCCCGCGCGGCGCGCCACCGGACGAGTTCGCGCATGTTCCCGTAGTCGTCGTTCCGCTCGTCGAGCTTCTTCCGGCGGTAGCCGGACTTGTCGGGGCTGCCGTCGAGGAAGGTCACGTTGCTCCCGACGACGGCGCGACCCCGGGCGTGGCTGACGTCGAAGCCCTCGATGCGGTCCGGGCGGTCGAGGCCGAACCGTCGGGCCAGCGTCGCCGCCCCGTCCTCCTCGTATCCGCGCCGGCGAGCGTTCTTCAGCGCCAGCTCCACCAGCTTCGCCTCGCGACCGGCGCCGGGGACGCGGACGGCGACGCCCTCCGCCTCGAGCCAGGCGGCGACCTCGTCGTCGCCGTGGCGCTCGGAGAGCAACAGGGCGTCCGGCAGCGGGCGGTCGGCGTAAAACTGCGGGATGAACGCCGCGAGGACCCGGGGGACGTCGGTATGGCCGGTTGGTGGCAGCGTTGGCTCCGCTCCGTCCGAGGCCTCTCGATGGTCAACATCGCGGCTCGCGGGTCGCTCGCGGCTCGCGTGTCGTCGGTCGCTCCGCTCCCTCCTCCCGCTCGCCTGTCCGAGGCGCTCGCTTCGCTCGCGCCTCGCTGGCCACCCGATGACGGTCCCGGTCGACCAGCTTCCCGTCCTCGCTGTGGAGCCGCGCGACCGTCGCCGCGTCGCCCTCCGTCGCGACCCCGAGGACGTCGACGGTCTCCTCCCGGTCGGCGACGACCGCCTCGCCGCCGCCCCCGTGGAACGCCTCGACGGCGTCCAGCCGGTCCCGGAGGGACGCGGCGCGCTCGAACGCCCGCTCCTCTGCAGCCGCGTCCATCGCCTCGCCGAGCGGGCCCGCGAGGACACCCGTCTCGCCCTCCAGGAACCGGACGGCCGACTCGACGTCGTCGGCGTAGCTATCGGCGTCGATTTCGTCGGTACACGGCGCCGTACACAGCCCCATCTCGTGGTCGAGACACGGCCGGTCCCGGTCGGCGTACTTGTGGTCGGAGCAGCCGCGGAGCCCGTACACCGACCGGAGCGCCTTCACGACGGTGTCGACGCGGCCCTTGTTCGTGAACGGCCCGAACACCGTCGCGCCGTCGTCGGGATCCCGCGTGACCTGGATCCGGGGGAACGCGTGGTCGGTCAGCTGGACGAGCGGGTAGGACTTGTCGTCCTTCAGCCGGACGTTGTACGTCGGCTGGTGGCGCTTGATGAGGTTCGCCTCGAGCAACAGCGCCTGGGTCTCGGTGTCCGTGACGGCGACGTCGACGTCGTCGGCGGCCCGGACCATCCGCCGGATGCGCTCGCTCCGCGGGTCGGCGTAGCTGCGGACCCGGTCCCGGACGTCGACGGCTTTGCCGACGTAGACCACGTCGCCGTCGGCCTCGAACTGGTAGACGCCGGGCTCCCGCGGGAGGTCCTCGGCGCGCTCGCGGACCGCCTCGGCGTCCATCGTATCGACGCCTCCGGGGTCGAGCGGTATCAGGGTGACGCGTCGCCACCGAACGGGAAGAGTTAATCGACTGCCGCGACCAAGCGTCGGGCATGACCAAGGTCAGCGTGATCGGCGCGGCCGGGACCGTCGGTGCCGCGGCGGGGTACGACATCGCGCTCCGCGGCGTCGCGGACGAACTGGTGTACGTGGACATCCCGGACCAGCACGAGGTCACCGTCGGGCAGGCGGCGGACACGAACCACGGCGTGGCCTACGACTCGAACACGACCGTCCGGCAGGGCGACTACGAGGACACGGCCGGGTCGGACGTCGTCGTCATCACCGCCGGCATCCCGAGACAGCCCGGCCAGACCCGGATCGACCTGGCGGGCGACAACGCCCCCATCATGGGGGACATCGGGTCGTCGCTGGCCGAGTACAACGACGACTACGTCTCCATCACCACCTCGAACCCCGTCGACCTGTTGAACCGGCACCTCTACGAGTCCGGCGACCGCGACCGCCACAGTGTCATCGGCTTCGGCGGCCGGCTGGACTCCGCGCGGTTCCGGTACGTGCTCGCCGAGCGGTTCGACGTCCCGCTACGGAACGTCGAGGCGACGATCCTCGGCGAGCACGGCGACGCCCAGGTGCCCGTCTTCTCGAAGGTACGCGTCGAGGGCGCCGACCCGGACTTCTCGGCCGACGAGAGGGAGGAGATCCTCGAGGCCCTACAGCAGTCGGCGATGGACGTCATCGAGCGGAAGGGCGCGACGGAGTGGGGTCCGGCGACCGGCGTCGGTCACATGGTCGAGGCCGTCGTTCGGGACACCGGCGAGGTCCTGCCCGGGTCGCTCGTGCTGGATGGCGAGTACGGCTACGGGGATACGGCGTTCGGGGTGCCCGTCAAGCTCGGGTCCGGGGGCGTCGAGGCGGTCGTCGAGTGGGAGCTGGACGGTTACGAGTCCGGGCTGATGGACGAGGCCGCCGAGAAGCTGTCGGAGCAGTACGCCGAGATCGCCTAGTCCTCCCGATCCGGGCGTCGGTCCCCGTACTCCTCGGGGAGGCGGTCACCGGTGAGCGCCGCCCACTCGGAGAGCCTGTCCGGGTCGCGGCTACAGGTGTGGCTGGTCATGGTACCGTTCGACACCGGTAGCTCACCGTCGGTCGAGTTAACTCTTTGGCCGACCGTCGCCCGTATTGATGAGTTGAGAGAGATTAGCGCCCGTCGGCGCTAATCACGGCATCTCCGAATGCCGCCTCCCGCTCGCGGGCTGGGCCTCGATGTACGCGACTGACAACTGTGCGTGCGTCGGCTCGCTCCGCGAGCGATCGTCACCGTTTACGTTCCCACCCGACGCCGACTGACCGGTCTGCTCTCGCGTACCGATACACGGCCGCCGTCGTACAGCCGAAAGGGTTGCGAGCGGGAGGCGGTCCCCGGCCGGTCAGGAGTCGCCCCGGTCGCGGTGCCGCGCTAACCCGACGAGCGTCAGCACGATACCGACCAGCAGGAGCAGGACGAACACCGGGAGTGCGCCGCCGCCGCCGGACAGCACCCCAGCGGCATCCTCCTCCTCGTCAGCCTCGGCCTGGACGGTGCCGGCCACGATCCGGTTCACCTGGATCGTGTGATTCCCCGGCTCGGTCACGCGGTAGGGCACCCGGAGTGTCGTCGTCTCGTTCGCCGGCAGGGTGTACCGCTCCGTCTTCTCCAGAGCGCCGTCGTTCCGCAACTCGAGGACGAACTCGCCGCGCTCCTCGGCCGAGTTCTCGACCTCGACGACGACCTCGATCTCCTCGCCGGGCGTCACCTCGTACTGGCTCAGCGACGCGTCGACCACGGTGTACCGATCGTTCGGCTCGAGCCGCTGGGGGTCCTCCGAGTCGGGGATGCCGTCACCGTCGGAGTCGATGTCCTTGTAGTCCGGCGTCCCGTCACCGTCGGTGTCGTCGGTACCCTCCACGGCGTCGGGGACCCCGTCACCGTCCGAGTCGGTGTCCCTGTAGTTCGGGACGCCGTCACCGTCGACGTCGCCATCGCCCTCCTCGGCGTCCGGAATGCCGTCGCCGTCCGTATCGGTGTCCTCGTCGTCCGGCGTGCCGTCGCCGTCGAGGTCCTCCTCATCCTCCTCGGTTTCGGTTCCGTTCTCTTCCGGCGTGCCGTCGCTGGTTCCGTCGGTGTCCGACGAATCGTCATTGTCGCCCGGCGAGCCGTCATTATCGCCCGATGACTCGTCATCGTCGTCGGCACTGTCATCCGTGTCGTCGAGGTAATCCGGGGTACCGTCGCCGTCGGCGTCGCCGGTCCCCTCCTCCGAGTCAGGAACGCCGTCGCCATCCGAGTCTTCGTCCTTGTAGTTCGGCGTGCCGTCGTCGTCGGCGTCGCCGGCACCCTCTTCGGAGTCAGGAATCCCATCGCCATCGGAGTCCTCGTCCTTGTAATCCGGCGTGCCATCACCGTCGGTGTCCTCGGCGCCTTCTTCGGAGTCGGGGATGCCATCACCGTCGGAATCTTCATCCTTGTAGTCCGGCGTCCCGTCACCATCGGTGTCATCGGAGCCCTCTTCAGAGTCAGGAATCCCGTCGCCATCGGAATCTTCGTCCTTGTAATCCGGCGTCCCGTCACCATCGGTATCGTCGGTGCCCTCCTCCGAGTCGGGGATACCATCGCCATCAGAGTC
>PXQY01000063.1:0-17470 GCA_003021745.1 Halobacteriales archaeon QH_7_69_31 | reverse complement strand
ATCACCGTCGGTGTCGCCATCACCCTCCTCCGAGTCAGGAATCCCATCGCCATCAGAGTCATCGTCCTTGTAATCCGGCGTCCCGTCACCATCGGTGTCCTCGGAGCCCTCTTCTGAATCGGGGATGCCATCACCGTCGGAGTCCTCGTCCTTGTAATCCGGCGTGCCATCGCCGTCGGTGTCATCAGTGCCCTCCTCGGAGTCGGGGATGCCATCACCGTCAGAGTCTTCGTCCTCGTCGTCCGGCGTGCCGTCGCCATCGGTGTCGTCGTCACCCTCTTCGGAGTCAGGGATCCCGTCGCCGTCCGTGTCGTCTGCCGGCGTGTCGACGGTGAACGTGGACGTGTCGGTGCCGACGTTCCCGCCGTCGTCCTCGGCATACACCGTGACCGTGTGCTCGCCGTCGGAGAGGTTCGACAGCGTCGTCTCCGTATTGGGGTCGAACGTCCGATTGTCGCCGCCGTCGAGGCTGTATTTCCACTCGTTGACGGACTCGTCCGCGCTGACGTCGAGTGACACGTTCTCGCTTTCGTAGGTTTCCCCGTCGGCCGGTTCAGAGATGGTGACTGTCGGCGGAGTCGTGTCGACGACGAACGTGGAGGTGTCGGTGCCGACGTTGCCGTCGTCGTCCTCGGCATACACCGTGACCGTGTGCTCGCCGTCGGAGAGGTTCGACAGCGTCGTCTCCGTGTTCGGATCGAACGTCCGATTGTCGCCGCCGTCAAGACTGTACGTCCACTCGCTGACGGACTCGTCCGCGCTGACGTCGAGCGACACGTTCTCGCTTCCGTAGGTCTCCCCGTCGACCGGCTCGGAGATACTGACCGACGGCGCGGTCGAGTCGGACGGCGAGTCGCCCGTCGAGTCGGACGGGGTCGTCACACCTCCCGAGACGCCGGCCCCGAAGTCCGCACCGATGGGGTCGTCGGAGCTGTCCTCGAAGGGCTCTGTTTCGCCGTCGAGCGTCCCGTAGTAGAGGTTCTCGGTGTCCTTGTTGAGGTAGATGACCTCGAGGCGGCCGTCGCCGGTCACGTTCGCGGCGGCGATCGGCGCCTTCTCCGCCTTCTCGTAGTCCGGCTTCAGGAGTTTCTTGTCACCGGAGGAGTCGATCAGCGCGAGGTTGCTGCTCCCGTCGACGACCGCGACCCGCTTGTTCCCGTCACCGTCGAAGTCGCCGAGCGGGCCGGCACCGAGTCCACGGTCGTCGCCGACCTGGGAGTAGCCGGTGTCCACGAGGGAGCCGTCGTCGTCGACGTACCAGATGCGACTGGAGTCGCCGACGTACACGAGCTCCTTCGCGCCGTCGCCGTCGAAGTTACCGTAGCCGACGACACCCTTCGCGTCCGTATCGGCGACGCGCTGGGGCGACCCGCCCGGCTCGACGCGGTAGATGGAGTTGCTGTTGCTGGCGCTCTCGTAGATGACGGCCGTCTTGCCGTCATCGTCGTAGTCGCCCAGTGCCATGGCCGTATTTCCGGAGGCCGCGCCGGTTGCGAGCTGCTCTGTGTTCCCGTCCGAGTCGACGAGCCGGAGCTTTCCCTGGTCGGTGACCGACGGAACCTCGACGGTCCCGTCGTCGTCGATGTCGGCCGGTGGGCCGACTATCTCGGCCGGAACGCCCGTATCCGTCGTGTCGCCGTCCGCGTCCACTATGTGAACCGTCCCCCCGGCCACGTAGGCCATCCTGGACTCGTCGACCGTCCCCGTCTCGCCACCAGCGACCGGGACGGAGACGGCCCCGAGCGCGATCATGCAGACGATCGCGACTGTCAGCAGCGACGACCCGCTGCGTCCGAGCCGATTGGTCAGTGCCTCGATGCCGTATCTCGTCTGTGATGAGTCCATGCTGGAGGGTCCCCCGTTCCGTCAGTGTGGGTCAACTCTACGAAGCTCTCCAATAAGCCCGTCGCCGGTAACTTCCCGTTATTTATATGTTCGTGTGAAATCGTGTCAGAGAATCCGGCGATTGCGATACTCCGTACTACCACTTCGTGAGAACTACGACCCGCGTCCACTTCGCGTACTCCTTGATATGGGGTCTATGAGGGGCCTCAACCGCTCGGTTGGGAGTCGCCGGCTGTGCGATAAACCGTGTGAGAGACCCGGTCGTGGTGCCGTGCGGTCAGACCAGCTGGTCGCCGTCGTCGTCGTAGACCTCGATGGCGTCGACCGGACAGACCCTGGCGGCGAACTTCGCGTCCAGCTCCGCGTCCGCCGGCACCGCCCGTTCGAAGACATCCGGCTCGACCTCCTCGCCCCCTTCGAGGTCGGCCTTCCCGGCGTCGGTGTCCTCGGTGAAGGCGTCCCACTCGGCAACGCACTGGAACATCCCGATGCAGGTGTCGCGGTCGAACCGGACCTTCATAGCGGCCCTTGGGCCGTAACTGGCATAGGCGTGGCGCCGGTTCAGGTCCGGAGGAGGCGGAATCCGCCTGGAACAGTGGTTCGTCCGGCAGGCTATAGCGACACCTCGGTCCCGGCACCCGCTTCCTGGGCCCGCTCGTAGAGGTGGATGCCGGCAGCGGCGTCCAGCACCGCCGATCCGACGCTGGCGACGACAGTCACCCCCTCGGTCGACTGCTGCTCGTCTCCATTCCCGAGTAGCCGACCCAACGCCACCAGGTCCTCGACCCCGAGGTCCGTGCCCAGGAAGTCGCCGCTCTCGACGACCTCCTCCGGGACGTCCGCGAACACTGCCGCCGCGTCCTCGACGACGGCGGGGGCGAGTTCCTGCGTCTCGGCGGTGTACGCGCCGATGGCGACGACGAGCGCCCCCGCCGAGAGCGAGTCGGGCGGGAAGACGGGCTCGCTCGCGGTCGTCGCCGTCACGACGACGTCGGTGCCCTCAACAGCGGCGGCCGGGGAGTCGACGGCCGTCGCCGGAACCCCCGCCTCGCGGAGGTCCGCCGCACACGCCGCCCGCGAGTCGCTGGGCGAGTAGACCCGGACATCCGACAGCGAGGCGACGGTGTCGATGGCGCGGGTCTGCCAGCGGGCCTGCACACCGGCGCCGAGGACGCCCAGCGTGACTGTCTCGGGGGCGAGCGCCCGGACGGCGACGGCGCCGATACAGCCCGTGCGGGCGTTCGTGATGGTGGTTCCGCCCATGTAGGCCGCGGGCTCGCCCGTCCGGGCGTCGGTCAGCGCGAGCTGGGCGTGGATGGTCGGCAGCCCGCGGTCGGCGTTGCCCTCGTGGACGCCGACGAGTTTCGTCGCGTACAGCGGCGCGCCGTGGACGTAGGCAGGCATCGTCAGGCCCGTGCCCAGCGGCTCCTCGCCGTCGAGTCCCTCGCCGACCGGGAACTGTGGCCGCTCGGGCCGGACGGTCTCGCCCGTTGCCTGTGTGACCAGGGCATCGGCGACCACGTCTGCGAGTCCCGCGAGGTCCAGGAGGTCGCGGATTTCGTCGTCGGAGACCACCAACACCATGCCCCGACACAGCCCTCACGACGGCTTAGGTGTTGTTCCTCGGCCGTATCCGGCGGCCAGGCACGTGTGCCGCTGGAGCCCGCCGCCAGGTAGGCTTATGGAGCCGTCGGACCGACGGCGTGACATGGAGGCCGTCATCGTCGGCGGCGGCATCGTCGGGCTCTCCTCGGCGTGTGCCCTGGCCGAGCGGGGGGTGGACGTGACCCTCTACGAGCAGGGGTCTCTCGGCTCGGGCAGCACGGCCCGCGCCGCCGGCGGCATCCGCTCGCAGTTCACCACACCGGTCAACGTGGAACTCTCCCTCGAGAGCAAGGCAGTCTGGAACGACTTCGAGGCGGCGTTCGACGTCGATATCGCGTACCGCAAGACCGGCTACCTCTTTTTGGCCCGCAGCACCGAGCGGGCCGAGCAGTTCCGCGACCACGTCCGGCTGCAACGCGACCTCGGCGCCGAGACCGGGCTCCTCTCGCCGGCGGAGGCGACCGAGCACTGCCCCGGCCTCGACCCCGAGCCGTTCGTCGCCGCCACCTACAATGGCGACGACGGCGTCGCGGACCCCAATCTCGCGGTCCAGGGCTACGCGAGGCGGGCCCGCGAGCTCGACGTCGACCTGCGGCCGAACACCCCGGTGACTGACGTGCTCCGGGACGGCGAGGTAGTGTCCGGGGTCGAAGTCGAGGAGCAGGGCGAGCCGGTCCGCCACGAGGCCGACGCCGTGGTCAACGCGGCGGGCGCCTGGGCGGCACGCCCGGCGGCGATGGCCGGCGTCGACCTTCCCGTCTCGCCCCGGCGGCGGCAGATGGCGGTGGTCGAGCCCGCCGAGCCGGTCCCCGAGTCGGTGCCGCTGACCATCGACCTCGAGACGGGGTCGTACTTCCGCCCGGAACGCGAGGGCGTCGCGCTGGTCGGCGGACAGTTCGGTGACGAGGACCCCGCCGTCGACCCGGACCGGTTCTCCACGGAGCTGGATCTGGAGTGGGCCGCGGAGGCGGTCGAGCGGGCGGCCGACTACACCGCCTACTTCGGCCCGGAGACCCGGATCAAGCGCGGCTGGGCGGGCCTGTACGCCGTGACGCCCGACCACCACCCCATCATCGAGACCTCCCTGCCCGGACTGGTGACGGCGGCCGGGTTCTCCGGCCACGGGTTCCAGCACGCCCCCGCGACCGGGCAGATCGTCGCCGAGCTGGTCCTGGACGGCGAGCCACGGACGGTGGACGTGTCCCAGCTCGACCGCGGGCGGTTCGAGCGCGGCGAGGCCATCGTCGAACGGAACGTCGCGTAAGCCCCTCTTACCGGCAGTGGTACCGGCCGCGACGACGCACACGACGGGTCCGAGTGGCCGGGTCGAGGGACGTTCGGGCGGGTCCCTCCCGCCGATATCTCCCAGCCCGGGTCCCGGCGGCCGCCCGCGAGGGGCGGCGGGACCGTCCCCGGCCGCGCCCGACCCCGGTACCCTTTTCGGCAGGCTCCTCGAACGGACCGCATGACCGACGGTGCCGCCAGGGCAGCCCCGGCTGGCGGAGACCGGCCGCCGACGACGGTGGCGGCCGACCTCCTCGCGGCCACGAAGCGCCGCGAGAATCCCGACCCCTTCCTCGCGACGCTTTCCGGCTACGACCACGACGACCTGGCGCCGCTCCGGACGGACCGCCACCGGGCGCTCGCGTTCTGGACGAACCTATACAACGCCGGCACCCAGTTGCTCCTCGAGCGCCGCCCGGAGATCTACGACAGCCCGCTCCGTGTTCTCCGGTTCTTCCGGGCTGAAGCGGTCACGGTCGTCGGGACCGGGCTCGGCCTCGACGCCATCGAGCACGGCATCCTCCGGGGCGGCCGCTCGAAGTACGGCCTCGGCTACCTGCCGCGGCTCCCGCGACCCCTCGAGCGCCGTTACAGGGTCACCTGTGACCCCCGGATCCACTTCGCGCTGAACTGTGGCGCCGCCAGCTGTCCGGCGATTCGCGCGTACCGCCCCGGCGAGGTGGACGACCAGCTCGACATCGCAACCGCGAGCTACCTCGACCGGGTGGTCGAGTACGACCCCGACCGGGACGTCGCTCGCGTGCCCCGGCTCTTCCTGTGGTACCGGGGTGACTTCGGCGGCGGTCGGGCCATCCGTGCGATGCTCGACTCGTACGACGCGGTCCCCGCCGACGTCGACCCGCGCCTCAGCTACCGGCGCTGGGACTGGTCGAAGGCGCCGGCGAAGTTCGCCTGAACGGCCCCCGGCGCCGTCGGACGGACGAACCGCCCTGCCGCCTACCGGTCGGGCGACTCGACGCCGGTGAACTCGAAGCGAGCCCCGCCCGCGGCGCTCTCCGCGATGGCGACGTCCCAGTCGTGCTCGCGGGCCACCTGCCGGACGATGCTCAGCCCGAGGCCGGTCCCGTCGCCTGAGCTGTAGCCGCTCTCGAAGACGTCCTCGCGCTTGTCCGGCGGGATGCCGACGCCGTCGTCGGCGACGTAGAAGCCCTCGGCGAGGTCACCGACGGTGATCGTGACCGGCCCGTCCCCGTCCGGCAGCCCGTGCTCGACCGCGTTGCGGAAGAGGTTCTCCAGCAGCTGCCGGAGCCGGCCGCGGTCCGCCACGAGGACGCGGTCGGTCTCGACGCTGAGGGCGGCGTCGCCCGAGGGGACGCTCACCCAGCAGTCGTTCACGATAGACCGCAGCGTGACGGGCGTCGGGTCGGGGTCCCGGACGCCCTCGCGGGCGAGCGTCAGCAGGTCCTCGACGATGGTGCGGCTCCGGTCGATGGCGCTCCTTGCGTCCTCGAGATGGGGGCTGTCGCAGTCGTCCTGTGCCAGCTCGAGGCGGCCGTCGGCGACGTTCAGCGGACTCCGCAGGTCGTGGCTGATGACGCTTACGAGTTCGTCGAGCCGGTCGGTCCGGGCCTCGTGGAGTTCCTTCTGCTCGCGGAGCGCCCGCTCGCGCTCGGCGCGGTCGAGCGACGCGGTGACGACCGTCGCGAGGATGTCCCCGAGGTACCGGTCGGTCTCGGAGACATCGCCCGGCTCCGGCGAGCCCACGGTGAACACGCCGTGGTCGCCGAGCGGAAACAGGACGCCGCTTCGCGCTGGCGTCGGCACCTCCTCCACCGGGTCGTACTCGCCGACGTCCCGGATGATCCGGTGTTGCCCGGCCTCGAAGACGCCCCATACCACCCGGTCGACGGTCGCGTCGGGGTCGTTCCGAACGAAGCTCCTCGCCCGGTCGGACCGGTCCCGGCGAGCGTCGGTGAACGCGGCCGGCTCGAGGGCCCGGCCGTCCTCGTCGAGGAGGTAGACGCCGGCAAAGGGGTACTCGAGTGCGGACGTCGCGATGTCGACCGCGATGTCGACGACGCGGTCCGGATCGCCGGCCCTGACGAGTCGCTGGGCGCTGTGCTGGAGGTCGCTGATTGTCGACAGTTGCTCCTTCCGGTCGGTGACGTCCTGGACTGCTCCGCGAACGGCCACGACGTCGCCCTCGTCGACGACCGGACTGCCGTGGGTCCGCACCCACCGGACCGCCCCGTCGCCGGTCTCGATCCGGGCCTCGACCGCGACCCGGTCGCGGTCGGCGAGCGCGCGGTCGAGTGCCGTCTCGACCGCCTCGCGGTCCTCCCGGTGGTAGAACTCGAGGGCCGCCGAAAGCGTCGGCTCGAAGGACTGCGGCACGCCGTGGATCTCGTAGACCTCCTCGGTCCAGGCCAGTTCCCCGGCCGCGGGGTCGTACTCCCAGGCCCCCACGTCGGCGAGTTCCTGGGCGCGTCGGAACAGGTCGTTGCGCCGCTCCAGCTCGCGCCCCCGTCGGACGCGGTCGGTGATGTCGGCGTAGATGGCGTAGCCGTCGACGGCGTCGTCGTCGGGCACCTCGATGTTCCGGAACCGGAAGTCCCTGAGCCCGTCCGGGCTCTGCCGCCGGAGGTGTTCGTCGAGCCTGTCGCCGGCCCGGACCCGCTCGTCGATCCGCTCGGCCTCCGCCCGACGGCCCTCCGGCACGATGAGGTCGTCGACGGGCTCGCCGACGGCCGTCGCGGCGTCGTACCCGAACACGTCGGTGAACGCCTCGTTGACGGCGGTGATGTGCGGCTCGCCGTCGTCGAAGACGTACTCGAGGGTGGGCTCGGGGAACTGCTCGAACAGCACCTGGAACCGGCGGCGCTCCACCGCCAGCTGCCGCTCGGTCCGGGAGCCCTCCACGGCATTCGCGACCCGGTTGGCGAGCAGCCGAAACTGTCCGGTCTCCGTCGACTTCCGGAGGTAGTCGGTGACGCCCGCGGAGACGGCCTCCCCGGCGACCGCCTCGTTACCCGTCCCGGTGAAGAGGATAAAGGGCACGTCCGGGTCGACCGCCCGGACCGCCTCGAACAGCTCGAGGCCGTCCATCCCCGGCAGGTCGTACTCGGAGACCACGCAGTCGACCCGCTCCTCCTCGAGGCGCTCGAGGGCCGCCTCCGGGGCCGCCGCCGACGTAACCTCGACCCGCGGCTCCGCCCGCGCTACGAGCCGGGCCGCCGTCTCGGTCAGGCTCGCGTCGTCGTCGACGTGGAGGACGCGGATCGACGTGCCCCCGTCCGTCATGACGGGAGGGTTCGCCCCCATGCTTAATAAATCCGCGAACGGGCTCGGCAGGGACGGGCGGGCTCCGGCAGGGACGGGCGGGGTCGCCAATCCGGCCCGGGGACGAGAGTTTAAACCCGACGGCGCGCTAGCCGGCGGTGATGGACGTCGCCGACGTCGACGGGGTGCCCGCGTGGTTCGCCGACCACCTCCGCGAGGCGGGCATCGCCGAGCTGTACCCCCCGCAGGCCGAGGCCGTCGAGGCCGGGGTGACCGACGGCGAGAGCCTGGTCGCCGCCGTGCCGACCGCCAGCGGCAAGACGCTCGTCGCCCAGCTCGCCATGCTCGCCGCCGTCCGGCGCGGCGGCACGGCGCTGTACATCGTGCCGCTGCGGGCGCTGGCCAGCGAGAAGCGCGAGGAGTTCTCGGTGTTCGACGACAACGGCGTCTCCGTCGGGGTGGCGACCGGCGACTACGAGGCCTCGGGCGAGTGGCTCGCCGACCGGGACGTCGTCGTGGCCACCAGCGAGAAGGTCGACTCGCTCGTCCGGAACGGCGCCCCGTGGATCGACGACCTCGACTGCGTCGTCGCCGACGAGGTCCACCTCGTCGACGACCCCGAACGCGGGCCGACCCTGGAGGTGACGCTCGCGAAGCTCCGGCGCGTGAACCCGGACGTCCAGGTCGTCGCGCTGTCCGCGACGGTCGGCAACGCCGGCGACGTCGCCGCGTGGCTCGACGCCGGCCTCGTCGACTCGACGTGGCGGCCGATCGACCTCCGGACGGGCGTCCACTACGGCCAGGCCGTCCACTACGGCGACGGCTCCCAGGCCGAACTCCGGGTGCAGTCGGGCGAGAAGCCGACCGGCGCCATCGTCCGGGACACGCTCGCCGAGGGGGGCTCGACGCTCGTGTTCGTCAACTCCCGCCGCAACGCCGAGGGCGCCGCCACGCGGCTGGCGGAGACGACCGACGGGCTGCTCGACGCCGACGAGCGGGACCGCCTCGCCGACCTCGCCGGCCGGCTGCGGGACGTCTCCGACACGGAGACGAGCGAGGACCTGGCGGCCTGCGTCGAGCAGGGCGCCGCCTACCACCACGCCGGCCTGGCTTCCGACCACCGCTCGCTCGTCGAGGACGCCTTCCGCGAGCGGCTCGTCAAGGTCGTCTCGGCCACCCCGACGCTGGCGGCCGGCGTGAACACGCCGTCGCGGCGGGTCGTCGTCCGGGACTGGCGGCGGTACTCCGGCGACGTCGGCGGGATGACGCCGCTGTCGGTGCTGGAGGTCCACCAGATGATGGGCCGGGCCGGCCGTCCGGGTCGTGATCCTTACGGCGAGGCGCTTTTGTTGGCGAACAGCCACGACGAACTCGACGAGCTGCTCGACCGCTACGTCTGGGCCGACCCCGAACCCGTCGAGTCGAAGCTGGCCCGCGAGCCGTCGATGCGGACGCACCTCCTGGCGACGGTCGCCTCGGGCTTTGCGAACTCCCGGGCGGGACTGCTGGAGTTCCTCGACCGGACGCTGTACGCCACCCAGTACCGCCGGGGCGGCGACGGCACCGACACCCTCGAGCGCGTCGTCGATTTGACACTTGAGTATCTCGAAATCAACGGGTTCGTCGACGGGGTCCACGGCGACGGCCGCCTGGAGGCCACCTCGCTCGGCCACACCGTCTCGCGGCTCTACCTCGACCCGATGAGCGCCGCCGAGATCATCGACGGCCTCGAATCCTCGCCCGACCCGACCGCACTCGGGCTCTACCACCTCGTCTCCCGGACGCCGGACATGTACGAGCTGTACCTCCGGTCGGGCGACCGCGAGGAGTACACGAAGCTCGCCTACGAGCGCGAACCGGCGTTCTGTGGCGACTTGCCGAGCGAGTTCGAGGAGGAGCGGTTCGAGGACTGGCTGTCTGCGCTGAAGACCGCCTCGATGCTCGAAGACTGGGCGAACGAGGTCGACGAGGACGACATCGCCCAGGCGTACGGGGTCGGGCCCGGCGACATCCGCGGGAAGGTCGACACCGCCGACTGGCTGTTGGGCGCCGCCGAGTCGCTGGCCGCCGAACTCGACCTGGGGACCGTCCCGGCGATCCGGGCGGCGCGCAAGCGGGTCCAACATGGCGTCCGCGAGGAACTCGTCGACCTCGCTGGCGTCCGCGGCGTCGGCCGCAAGCGCGCCCGGCGGTTGTTCGACGCCGGCATCGAGACCCGCGCCGACCTCCGGGAGGCCGACAAATCCCTCGTCCTGGGCGCGCTCCGCGGCCGGCGGAAGACCGCCGAGAACGTCCTCGTGGCTGCCGGCCACCGGGACCCCGACATGGATGGCGTCACACCGGACGGGACCGCCGAGCCGGCCGACCCGGACCGGACCGCCACGGCCGACGAGGGGGAGGGACAGGCCAACCTGGGTGACTTCTAATGCAGCTCGTCGAGGGCGTCGTCGAGGTCGGTCACCGTCCAGGCGTTCGACGCTCGCTACGTCGTCTCGCGCCGGCACATAGAGCGCGCCGTCGAGCTGGCCGACCGGGCTCGGGACCGCGGGGAGGCGATCGCGCGGGATCGCGGCGTCGAGATCCTGCTGTACGCCGCCGGCCGGCGACAGATCAACCGGGCCATGGAGATGGGCGTCGAGGAGGGCGAGACGCCGGCGGTGGTGCTCGTCGACGGGGGCGACGAGGCGACCGCCGCCCGGGCCGTCGAGGAAGTGCTCGACCCGGCCGAGACGCTGGGCGCGTACGACGCGGCGCGGGTGCGGTCGTTCTTCGACGTCGGGCAGGCCGAACTGGATGCCACGGACGGCGGGCTGGAGGGTCTGGTCCTCGAGCGGGTCGCGCTCCTGGTCGTCGAGCGGTGAGGCGGTGTTCAGTTTACGCGTGGAGTAATCCTCCGGTGGACGCAAGCCCCCAGCCTTATTGGGCGGTGTCACCTATTTCCCCGGCGACGATGAGGGACACAGAGGACACGGCCGCGGGGCCCCGGCGGTCCGGCGCGGAGTCGGTCGAGCGCATCCTGCGGGAGGTCGACGGCGAGATGGACGAACACGCCTACCCGGTGCGGCGCGAGGATCTGGCCGCCCACTACGGCGACACGACCGTCGAACTCCCGAACGAGACGGAGTCGCTCGGCGACGTCTTCGACCGGCTCACCGATGCCGAGTACGACACCGCCCGGGAGGCGAAGGCCGCCGCGACCGGCGAGCTTGCCGGCGTCTCGATCGACCCGGACGAGTACAACGTCGAGCGCGACCTCGACCCACGGCACGCCGACCGCCTCGGCACCGTCGAGGATCCCCTGGCGGAGGAAACCGGGTCCCCGGTCGAGGCCGAACCACCGTCCGAGCCCGAGGCCGTGCCGGACGAGCCCGACCCGGAAGGCGTCTACGACGGCGCGGAGGCCGTCGAGCCGGACGACCGGGAGCACGCCGACGACGGCGACAGCCGGGCGTAGCAAGGCGGCGCGTCGGGGCGGCTGACGTCGGGGCGACAGTCCCCGGATAAAGGACGCTAGGCCCGAACGACACTGTGTCAGCAGATGGCATCCATCCCCGTCAGGTGGTTCCCATCGGTATGTTTTTGTCTTCGTGGCCGCGAGGTCGGTCACCAATGACCGACGACGGCGATGATGGCGAACGAGAGGGACTGCTGTGGACGCCGAACCTGCTGGAGAACCTCCAGAGCGTCTCGGAGACGGCGACGCGCCAGCAGCAGGAGGCCCTCCAGCAGCTGCTGCTCGGCGGGGGCGGGGGGACGCCGGACCTCGGGGACATCTCCGATCAGATGGGCGCCATGAGCCAGATGGCGACGTTCAAGACCCGGATCCAGAGCGGCGGCCGGCTCTCGGTGCCGGACGCCGAGCGGGAGGCACTCGACATCCAGGAGGGCGACATCGTCCAGACCGTCGTGGTGCCGGTCAAGCGGAACCGCGACGAGGAGTGACGGCCCGCTGTCGGGGCGCCACGGGGACGTCACCGGCGGCTGTGATCGACGTTGCCTCCGGCGGCTGTGAGCGACATGGCTTCCGCCGGCCGGACGAGACCGGCGTGTCGTCGGGCGCTCGACCCGTCCCTACGCGACCCCGCCGGGGCTCCCTGCACCTATCCTCACGGCCCGGGGCGCCGTGTCGCGGGGCGACGCCGAGCCGGGCTCGGTCCCCGCGACCGCCGGGGTTGCCGACTGCTGTACGGCGGGGCCGGGCGGGCGCAGCCGGACCAGCGAGCCGGCGGGGGACTGCTGGAGCAGGAGCCGGATCTGGCCGAGGTAGGGGACCCGGAACTCGGCCGTCCCGATGACCCACGCCGGCTTGACCGGCGCGGACAGCCCCGTGACCTGGTCGTAGTGATCGTTCGTGACGTCGTTGTCGCCCTTCGTGATGAATCCGGCGTGCGGTGCCGGGCAGTGCTGGAGCGCCCGACAGCTGTCGGCGTTGCCCACGGCGTCGGGGTTCGCCCGGTCGTACCAGTTCTCGCCGTCCTCGACCCACAACATCGCCCGGTGGATCACCGGTGTCTCGCGGCCGCTGCCGTCCCGGTTGTAGATGATGACGTCGCCCGGCCGGTCGAACTCGGTGTAGCCGACCGCCGTGGCGCGGTCCGCGGGGACGACGCCGGTCGACTCGCCGGCGTGGCTCGGTGCCGCGTCGGGCACGAACCGGTCTTCGGACATGACGAACACGAGGTCGCCGCGCTCCATGTTCGGCTCCATGCTGCTGGACTCGACGGCGACCATCGGCGGCCAGATGCCGCTGGCGGCGAAGAGCAGCAGGCCGACCAGAAGGACCGCGCCGACGCTCGTGACGACGTCCCGGACGTACACCGCCGGGGTCTCCTCCGTGGTCCAGAACCACCGCAGCCAGTCGACCACGCCGGACGGGTCCTCGGTCCCGTCCCCTGCCTCACTCATTGGCCGGAGTTACGCCCCGGGCCGTTTGAACGTTCTGGGTTCCGCTACCCTTTTGCCGGCCGGCGGTGACCCCCCGCTGTGCCGCTCGAGGAGCCGGCGCGGCTGGCCAGGGTCCTCGCCAGCCACGGCTTCACCGCCGACCGGGAGGCCATCACGCTTTTGGCCGGCGCCGAGGACCCCGAGTCCGCGCTCCGGGTGGCCGTCGAGGCCGCGCCAGAGGACGAACTGAAGCTCTCGGCGGCCGCCGTCCGGGACGCACTCGGGGCGGGGCCGCGGGGCCGTCGCGACCCGATATCGGACGGGGCGGCCACCCCCGCCGGCTCGACCGGGGACGCGGCTGGAGCCGGCCGTGGGAGCACCAGTCCGAACCCCTCCGTTTCGGGTGGAGACGACGGTGTCAGACGCCCGTCCGACGGCGGGGGCGCTCCAGTTGAAACGGAGGGGTCCGGCGGGGCGGTAGGCGGTGGTGGGCGGGCCGTCGATTCCTCGCTGCGGTCGCTTTCTATCGGCAACGACATGACCGGGCGGTCGACGGGGACCGGCGAGTACGGCGACTTCGTGGCGACGTTCCGGGACCGCTACGAGCGGCTCGCCGGGCAGCTCCGGGGGCGGGTCGCCCACCGGAACGCCGCCGCCCTCGAGGCGAGCCCCGGCGGCGGCGAGGCCGGGATGGTCGGGATGATCGCGGACGTCAGTTCGACGAAGGGCGGCCACTGGATCGTCGACCTCGAGGACACGACCGACATCTTCCCGTGTCTCGTGATGAAGGACAAACCCGTCGCCGGCGTCGTCGACGAACTCCTCCACGACGAGGTCGTCGCCGTCGAGGGCGCACTCTCCGAGGACGGCAGCATTCTGTTCGTCGACGAGCTGCACTTCCCGAACGTCCCACGGACGTTCGAGCCCTCGACGGCCGACCGGCCGGTGCAGGCGGCGCTCATAAGCGACGTCCACGTCGGGAGCCAGGAGTTCATGGCCGACGCCTGGCAGCGGTTCGCCGCGTGGCTCCACACCGAGGCGGCCGAGCGCATCGAGTACCTGCTCGTCGCCGGCGACATGGTGGAGGGCGTCGGCGTCTACCCCGACCAGGACGAGCAACTCGACGTCGTCGACGTCTTCGCCCAGTACGAGGCGTTCGCGGAATACCTCGCCGAGGTCCCCGACGACCTGGACATCGTGATGATCCCGGGCAACCACGACGCCGTCCGGCTGGCGGAGCCCCAGCCGGGCTTCCAGGAGGACCTCCGGGAGATCATGGCGGTCCACGACGCCCGCGTCGTCTCGAACCCCGCCGTCGTCACCATAGAGGGCGTCTCGATCCTCATGTACCACGGTGTCTCGCTGGACGAGATTATCGCCGAACTCCCGGAGGCGAAGGCCAGCTACGACGACCCCCAGAAGGCGATGTACCAGCTGTTGAAGAAGCGCCACGTCGCCCCGCAGTTCGGCGGCCACACCCGGCTGGCGCCCGAAGACCGGGACTACCTCGTGGTCGACGAGGTCCCCGACGTCTTCCACACCGGCCACGTCCACAAGCTCGGCTGGGGGAAGTACCGGGGCGTCCTCGCCGTCAACTCCGGCTGCTGGCAGGCCCAAACGGAGTTCCAAAAGCGCGTCAACATCGACCCCGACGCCGGCTACGCGCCCGTGCTCGACCTCGAGACCCTCGAGCTGACCGTCCACAAGTTCGCCTGAGCCGGAACCGGGTCGGTGCCGGTTGCGAGCCTTTGTTGGTCCGGACACCGGGCTATTGTCGGCACCGGAAGCGTTCCATTATCGGCACCGGACGCGGGGCCGGGCCTGCGTCTGAACCGGGCCACTGTCGGTGCCGGAAGCGTGGCCTGGCGTGCGACGGACCGCGGGCCATCGTCGGCACCGGAAGCGGGGCCTGGCCTGCGATGGAACCCGACCCTACTCGAGATATCCGACGGGCGACCGATATAAACGAAGCGGCAAACCACGGTATGGCACGGTGTCACATCGTCAGCGTTATATAGCAGCTGTCGACTACCCGCAGCCATGGCACCGGATACGGCCGCCACGGTCCCGGAGTCCGACTGCGAGGTGATGGCGTCAGTCGAGGGCGACACCGACGGGGAGCGACTCATCATCGCGGACCTCTGCCGGGACGACGCCTGGCTCTCCATGCCCACGGACGCGACCGTCGAGACGGTCCGGTGACCGGCTGGCCGGCGCCGGGGAGAGGCCGCACACCTTTTTGAGGACCCACGGCGTGAACCTCGCATGGACTATCGACGCGTGTCCGGCGGCCGGGAGTACGTCGCCCGTCTGTCGCACGGCCGGGACTGGCGCGGCCAGATCGAGGCCTTCGCCGACGCCGAGGGCATCGACGCCGCGTTCTTCGTCGGCCTCGGGGCCGTCCAGGACGCCACGCTGTCGTTCTACGACCAGGACGCTCAAGCGTACGAGTCCGTGGCCTTCGAGGAGCCGTTCGAGGTGACCGCCGCCGTGGGGAACGTCTCCCACCGCGAGGACGGGGGCGGGAGTCCGGCGAGCGATGGGACAGCGGAGAAAAGCGAGCGGTTCGCCCACACCCACGTCACGCTCACGCGGCCGGACGGCAGCGCCGTCGGCGGCCACCTCGACGCCGCGACCACGTTCGCCGGGGAGCTGTACGTCCGGGAGTTCGACGCCCACCTCGAGCGCGCCCACGACGAGACCACCGACCTCGACCTCTGGACACTGTAGATGCGGGCCGACGACGAGCGGTACTTCGAGCGGCTCGAAGCGGGCCTCGAGGACGCCCTCGCGGTGGCGCGGCGGGCCAGGGAGCGGGGCGGCGACCCAAGCGACGACGTCGAGATCCCGATCGCGAAGGACATGGCCGACCGCGTCGAGAACATCCTCGACATCGACGGCGTCGCCGAGCGCGTCCGCGAGCTGGAGGCCGACCCCGACCGGACCCGCGAGGAGGCCGCCCTCGCGCTGGCCGCGGACTTCGCCGAGGGCACCGTCGGTGACTACGACACCCCCGCCGGCAAGGTCGAGGGCGCCGTTCGCACCGCCGTCGCGCTCCTGACCGAGGGCGTCGTCGCCGCCCCGATCGAGGGCATCGACCGCGTGGAACTGTTGGAGAACGACGACGGGACCGAGTTCATCAACATCTACTACGCCGGGCCGATCCGGTCCGCGGGCGGGACCGCCCAGGCGCTGTCAGTACTGGTCGCTGATTACACCCGGACGCTCGTCGGCATCGACGAGTTCAAACCCCGACGGTCGGAGGTCGAACGGTACGCCGAGGAGCTGGCGCTGTACGGAAACGAGACCGGCCTCCAGTACGCCCCCTCGGACGCCGAGGCGAAGTTCATCGCCCGCAACCTCCCCATCATGCTCGACGGGGAGGCCACCGGCGGCGAGGCGGTCTCCGGCTTCCGGGACCTCCAGCGGGTCGACACCAACCGCGCCCGCGGGGGGATGTGTCTCGTGCTCGGGGAGGGCATCGCCCAGAAGGCGCCGAAGATCCAGCGGTACACCCGCCAGCTCGAGGCGGTGCAGTGGCCGTGGCTCCAGGCCCTCATCGACGGCGACTACGGCACCCCCGCCGGCGCGGTCGAGGGCGTCGACGACGCCGCGACGGCTGCGGCGGCGGGTGAGGATGCCGACCTCGGCGACACGGCCGACGAGGCCGGCGACCCGTCCGACCACGCCGGCGACTTCTCTGACGACGCTCGCGACTCGTCCGACCAGGGTGGGGACTCCTCCGACCACGCCGGCCACTCCTCCGAGGGCCCTCCCGACGCAGGGTCGGCGATCGGGGATGGGACCGACGCCGGCGGGCCGCCCCGGCCCCCGTCCTCGAAGAAGTACCTCCGGGACCTCATCGCCGGCCGGCCGGTCCTGGGCCATCCCTCGGAACCGGGCGGGTTCCGGCTCCGGTACGGCCGCGCCCGCAACCACGGGTTCGCCACGGCGGGCGTCCACCCGGCGACGATGCACCTGGTCGACGACTTCCTCGCGGCCGGCACCCAGCTCAAGACCGAGCGGCCGGGGAAGGCCGCCGGCGTCGTGCCGGTCGACTCCATCGAGGGCCCGACCGTGAAGCTCGCGAACGGGGACGTCCGTCGGATCGACGACCCCGCCGAGGCCCTCGAGATACGGAACGGCGTCGAGGCCATCCTGGACCTGGGCGAATACCTCGTCAACTACGGGGAGTTCGTCGAGAACAACCACCCGCTGTCCCCCGCCGCCTACGCGCCGGAGTGGTGGCGCCGCGACCTCGCGGCCGCCGGCGCCGACGTCCAGGCGCTGGCCGACTCGCCGCGGGTGGACCTCGAACACCCCGCCGCCGGGCAGGCGCTGGCCTGGACCGACGAGTACGACGCGCCGCTGCACCCCGCGTACACGTACCTCTGGCACGACCTGGACGTCGAGCGGTTCGACGCCCTGGCGACGGCCGCGAGCGAGGGGCACTGGGCCCGCGAGGCCGAGCGGAGCGAGGCCTCGGAACGAGCGAGCGGGAGGAGTGAGCGGAGCGACCGACGACACGCGAGCCGCGAGGCAGACCGAGAGGGACTGCCGCCGGATGAGCGAGCGGGAGGAGGGAGCGAAGCGACCGACGACACGCGAGCTG
>PXQY01000062.1 GCA_003021745.1 Halobacteriales archaeon QH_7_69_31 | reverse complement strand
CGGCACTGTACGCCGCTATTGTCACGGCCGCCGTCGTGACCGTCCTGCTCCTGCCGGGGCTGGCCATCTTCGACGGGGCGGCGTTCGACGCCGCCGCGGCACTGTTGTAGGGCGATACGTTCCGGGGCCCCGACCCGGGCGTCCAGCACGTTTTAATCCGGGCCGACCCACCGGCCGGTATGGACCGGCTGGTGCTCGGCGGAGGGTCGGCCGGCACGCCGCTGCTCGACCGGTTGGCCGCCCGGCCGGGAACGCTTTCCGTCCTGGTCGCCGACGACGGGCAGGCAGCGGCGCTCCGCGAGGAGGGCATCGACGCCCGCACCGTGGAGCTCACCGACCCCCGGGCCGTCCGCACCGTCGCCGG
The DNA here is from genome assembly GCA_003021745.1 of Halobacteriales archaeon QH_7_69_31. Taxonomy (GTDB): domain Archaea; phylum Halobacteriota; class Halobacteria; order Halobacteriales; family Haloarculaceae; genus Natronomonas. The sequence continues at coordinate 10,064 of PXQY01000062.1, read as the reverse complement.
CCCGGTCGACAGCGTCGTCGCCTACCCGGCCGCCCCCGACCACGCGCCCGCGCTGGCCGACAGCGCCAGGCGCGCCTACCCGGACGCCGTCGTCGTCGCCTGTCTCGGGTCATCCCTCGGGGCGGGCGACCGCGCCGCCGTCGGCGAGCACGCCGACCGGATCGTCGACCCCGACGTCGAGACCGCCTCGAGCGTCCTCGAACGGGCCGACGACGCCGGCATCCGGCCGCGCCGGCTCCAGCGAACGGTCCGGTCGATAGACGGCACGCTCGGCGTGTTCGCCCACGACGACCCCGACCCGGACGCCATCGCCGCGGCGGTGTGTCTGTCCCGCATCGCCGAGCGGACCGGCACCGACGCCGAGGTCTGCTACTACGGCGACATCGACCACCAGGAGAACCGCGCGCTGGTCAACCTCCTGGAGTACGACCTGCGGAACCTCGACCCCGACCACGACGTCTCCGAGTTCGCCGGCGTCGCCCTGGTGGACCACTCCCGCCCCGGGATCAACAGCGGCCTCCCGGCGTCGACGCCGATCGACGTGGTGATCGACCACCACCCGCCGCGAGCGCCCGTCGAGGCGCGGTTCGTCGACCTCCGGAGCGGCGCCGGCGCGACCTGCGCGCTGATGGCGGACTACCTCCGACTGCTCGACGTCGAGCCGGCGACCGACGTCGCGACGGGCCTCCTGTACGGTCTCCGGACGGACACGAGCGACTTCACGCGACAGGTCTCGACCCGGGACTTCGAGGCCGCGGCGTTGCTCGTCGAGTACGCCGACCACGGTGCGCTCCAGCGGATCGAGTCGCCGAGCCTCACCGCCGAGACGTTGGAGACCGTCGCCGACGCGGCCCGGAACCGGCGCGTCGAGGGCGACGTCGCGACGAGTTGCGTGGGGGAGCTATCTGCGCGGGACGCGCTGGCCCAGTCGGCCGACCGGCTCCTGGAGCTGGAGGCCGTCTCCACCACGCTCGTGTTCGGGTTCACCGACGACGTCGTCCACGTGTCGGCCCGCTCCCGGGAGGCCGACGTGGACCTGGGCGAAGTGCTCCGGGCAGCGTTCGGCCGGATCGGCAGCGCCGGCGGACACGCCCGGATGGCGGGCGCCCAGATCCCCGCCGGGATACTCACAGAGGAGACGGCGGGGGCCGAACGCGGCGACGTGATCGAAGAGGTCGTGGTCGACCGGTTCTACGAGGCGCTCGACACCGGCGTCGGCCGGACCACGTCGGCCGACTACGGCCGGTTCCTCAGGACCGGCGACCCCGACGACGGCCAGTGAGGCTTATAGGACGCCGGCCCTTTCCGTTCGGACGATGGTCGAAGAGGCCCCCGTTAGGACCTCCCGGGACAAACCACGGGTGAAGGACTACATGACCCGCGACGTGGTGACGGTCTCGCCGGGGGACGCCGTCGTCGACGTCGCCGAACGGATCGCCGACAGTCACGCCCACAGCGGGTTCCCGGTGTGTGACGGGCGGCGCGTCGAGGGCTTCGTCAGCGCCCGGGACCTGCTGCTCGCCGAGGACCGCGCCCAGATCTTCACCGTGATGACCGACGACATCATCGTCGCCCACCCGGAGATGAAGATCACCGACGCGGCCCGCGTCATCCTCCGGTCCGGCATCCAGCGGCTGCCGGTCGTCGACGACGCCGGCAACCTGGCCGGCATCATCTCGAACGCCGACGTCATCCGCTCGCAGATCGAGCGCGCAACCCCCGAGAAGGTGGGGAAGCTACAGCGCACCCTCGAGAGCATCCACGGCGCCGACGCCGCCCAGGAGCGACGCACCGTCGAGCTGTCGACGCTTACGCCCACCCAGACCAAGGTCTACACCGACGAGCTGGAGGGCCGCACCTACGAGCTGGAACACGGGCTGGCGGAGCCGCTCGTCGTCATCGACAACGCGGGCGAGCTCCTGCTCGCGGACGGCCACCACCGCGTGAAAGCCGCGGCGCGGCTCGAAATCGACGAGATGGACGCCTACGTCATCGTCCTGGATCGCCGCGTCGAGCTGGGGATGGCCGAGACCGCCCGGGAGGCGGACCTCGAGTCCATCGCGGACATCGAGGAGGTCGACTACGCCCACCACCCGCTGGTCGAGACCACGACGCGGCTCCAGGACCACGAGTAGGCCGTCGCGATCGGGTTCGACGGGACGTGCGGTCGCGGGACCGACGGTAGTAATAAACCCGCCGGTCACGTAGTTGGGCAAGGTCTAAACGTGGGTGCTACCCGAGCTACGATATGAGCGCGATATGGATTCGTCTCGAAGGCGGTGAGACAGCATGAGTACCCACGCCGGAGTCGTCAAGACGCCGGAGGTGCTCGGCGGGAACCCCCGGATCGAGGGTGTCCGCGTCGGCGTCCTCCATGTCGGCGACTACGTCCGGGAGGTCGGAATGGACGTCGAGACGGTCATGAGCGAACTCCGTCTCTCCCGCGAGCAGGTCGAGGCCGCCCTCGACTACTACGACGACCCCCCCGACGAAATGGAAACGCTTCGCGCACAGCGCGAGGCGTCGTTCCACCGGATGGCAGAACAGAACCCCACCCCCGACGAACTGACGGACGGCGAGTAACCCCGGTTTGGGCGTGACGTCCGAACTCCGCATCCTTTGTGACCGTAGCGCCGACCAGCGGTTCGTCGATACGTTCGAACGGACAGGGTGGATCACCGTAATCCGGGTCGAAGACGTCCTCCCGGCCGACGCCCCCGACCGGGACATCAGCGAGTTCGCCGAACAGCACGACTGGATCGTGTTCACCGAGGACAGCGACTTTCTTAATCACGACCACCGCCGCGGACTCGTGCGGTATCACCCGCTCGATAACCCCTCGCCCGGGACCGTCGTGGACGCCCTCCGGGCGATCGCGGAGGCCTTCGACGACCACCGAGACATCGAGCAACGCGTCCCCGGCGACTGGGTGTGACGGTTCCCGCCGTTCGACGAACCTCGCGGTGCGGAGGGGGCGTCACTCGACGGGGGTGAACTGTCGTGCGACGACCGGGTGATCTTCGACGACGGCCTCCCCGACACGGTCGTCGTGCTCGAGGGCGACTCCGAGAACTCGAACCGGGTCGGGGCGCTCGAGGGGTCCTCCGAGGATCCGGTCCGGGTCGAGGTCGACCGCTGACTCACGACGCCGCGAGCGGTCGCGGGGACCGACGGTAGCGGGTCGGAGGCCTCTCGCGGAACGTCAAATCCCGGTTTGACATTCCCGAACGATTAATTCGCCGCGGCTGTGGCGACCCGTATGGATCGCCGGAACTACCTCGGCGCGCTCGCCGGGGTCGGCGCCGCCTCGTTGCTCGCCGGGTGTAATGCAGCCCCCGGGTATTCGACCACGACGGACGAGCCGACGGCGACGGCGACCAGCACGCAGACGCCCGCCGTCGAGTCGGCACCGACGGCGGAGGCGCTCGAATCCTGGACGTTCTCACCAGGTGGGCGGGCGCGTTCGAGCGACGCCGATCCCGACGCGGTCGACGTCACCTTCCGACCCGCCCACGACGACGTGCACATCGACGGGGTGCTCACGTTCCCCTCCTCCTGTGGTCGCCCGGGGCTCGAGTCCGTGCTATACGGCGGCGGGACCCCCAGGGTCTTCATCGCCGGTGCCCTGACGGCCAACGGCCACGAGGCGTTCGGAACACCGAGCGGTTGCGACGATGAAATGGTCCCGCGAAGCTACAACCTCCGGGTGATCTTCGACGACGGCCTCCCCGACACGGTCGTCGTGCTCGAGGGCGCCTCCGAGAACTCGAACCGGGTCGGAGCGCTCGAGGGGTCCTCCGAGGATCCAGTCCGGGTCGAGGTCGACCGCTGACTCACGACGCCGCGAGCGGTCGCAGGGTCGGCCCCGACTCTCTTACGTCGATGGGCGGGATCCCGCCAGCGACACGCCAAACCTTCATACCTCCACGTAGCCAACCTGTCTCCATGTTCGACGAGGAGGACCTCGCGGCGATCCGGGCCGACCGCGACCGCTGGGCCGGCGAGACGCTGGCGCCGTTCCTCGAGAATGGCGAGCGGAGAGAGGAGTTCGTGACGGTCTCGAACCACGACGTCGACCGGCTCTACACTCCGGAGGACATCGCCTATATGGAGTACGATGAGGACCTGGGCTTTCCGGGCGAGGCGCCGTACACGAGAGGGCCGTACCCGACGATGTACCGGGGGCGGACCTGGACGATGCGGCAGTTCGCGGGGTTCGGGACCGCCGAGGAGACCAACGAGCGGTTCCACTACCTTATCGACGAGGGCCAGACCGGCCTGTCGACGGCGTTCGACATGCCGAGCCTGATGGGGCTCGACTCGGACCACCCGATGAGTGAGGGGGAGGTCGGCCGGGAGGGCGTCGCCGTCGACACGCTGCGGGACATGGAGATCCTGTTCGACGGCATCGACGTCGGCGAGATCTCCACGAGTTTCACGATCAACCCGTCGGCGCCGGTCATCTACGCGATGTACATCGCGCTGGCCGACCAGCAGGGGGTGCCCCGAGCGGAGCTGCGGGGGACGCTGCAGAACGACATGCTCAAGGAGTTCATCGCCCAGAAGGAGTGGGTGATTCCCCCGGAGCCCTCCCTGGAGGTCGTGACGGATACGATCGAGTTCGCGGTCGCGGAGACCCCGAAGTTCCACCCCGTCTCGATCTCGGGGTACCACATCCGGGAGGCCGGGTCCACCGCGGCCCAGGAGGCGGCGTTCACGCTGGCCGACGGGTTCGCCTACGTCGAGAACTGTCTCGACCGCGGCATGGACGTCGACGAGTTCGGACCGCTGTTGTCATTTTTCTTCAACTCGCACAACTCGATGTTCGAGGAGGTCGCGAAGTTCCGCGCCGCACGTCGCGTGTACGCCCGCGTGATGGACGAGTGGTACGGCGCCGAGGCCGACGCCGCCCGGCGGCTGAAGTTCCACACCCAGACGGCGGGCCAGTCGCTGACGGCCCAGCAGCCGTTGAACAACGTCGTCCGGGTGACGGTGCAGGCAATGGCCGCGGTGCTCGGCGGCACCCAGTCGCTGCACACGAACAGCTACGACGAGGCGCTGGCGTTGCCGAGCGAGGACGCCGTCCGCGTCGCGCTGCGGACCCAGCAGATTCTCGCCGAGGAGTCCGGCGTCGGCGACATCGTCGACCCGCTCGGCGGCTCCTTCGCCGTCGAGACGCTGACCGACGAGCTGGACGCAGAGATCACGGCCTACCTCGAGGAGATCCGCGAGTTGGGTGACGGCTCGGTGCGGGACGGCGTGCTGGCCGGCATCGAGCAGGGGTACTTCCACCGAGAGATCCAGGAGGCCAGCTACGAGTACCAAAAACGGGTCGACGCCGGCGAGGAGGTCGTCGTCGGCGTCAACGCCCACCGTATCGAGGAGGAGACCGACCCGGACATCCTCCAGGTCGACCCGGAGACCCGCGACCGGCAGCTCGAGCGGCTCGAGGCGGTCAAGTCCGAGCGGGACGATGCGGCGGTGGAGGCGGCGCTATCGGCCGTCGGTGACGCCATCGAGGGCGAGGACAACGTAATGGTGCCGATCATCGACGCCGTGAAGGCCTACGCCACGATGGGCGAGATCATGCAGGTGTTCGAAGCGCACCACGGCGCCTACCAGGAGACGGTCGGGCTCGCCTGAGCGGGGCGCGGGAGCCCCGCCGACGGCCGTCAAACACGCCGGTCGCAGTCCGCGAGGGCCCCGGCGACGACGACCGGCACCTCGGCCCGCAGGAGGACCGGCCCGGCAGCCGGGATCGGCCGGCGATGCCGTGGGGTCCCGCACGTGGGATCAAGAGGCCGGCGTCGGCGCCCCGCTCAACGACCCGAAACACGGTGCCTAAGTGCGCCCGCCTCGAATGCCACGGACATGCACCGGCGGCCCTCGACGACCGGCCTCCTCGCGGCCGCCACCCTCGGCGTGTACGTCCTCGTGGTGGTGGGGGCGACGGCATCGCTGGCCGAGGCCGCGACCGCCTGCGGCGGGTGGCCCGGCTGCACCGGGACCCTTGCGTCGCCGGGGGTGGCAGTCGCGCTCGGCCACCGTGCCGCGGCGGCCGTCGTCGGCCTGCTGCTTTCGGGGACCGCCGTCCTCGCCTGGCCGGACCTCGACCGCCGGGCGCGAGCCGCACTCGGGGTCGCCGTCGTGCTGTACCCGGTCCAGGCCGCCCTCGGTGCGATGGTCGCGGTCGGCGCCGACTACGCCGCCCTCCACCTGCCGCTCGCGATGGCCATCTTCGCGGCCACGGTGCTTTCGCTTTCGTGGCACCTGGAGGCCGAAACCGGGACGGACGACGCCCCGGCGTCCGCGCCACGCCGGGAGCGACCGCTCGAGGAGTCACCGCTCGAGGAGCCTCCGCTCGGGGAGCCGGCCCCGCCATCGTCTCTGGACGGGCTCGAGCGCGTGACGGCGACGGCGCGGGCGTACGTCGAACTGATGAAACCCCGGCTGATGTGGCTCCTGTGTCTGGTTGCCGGCGCCGGGATGGCGCTGGCCGGCACGCCCTCGGTCCGCGTCGTCCTCGCGACGCTCGGCGGCGGCGTCCTGGCCATCGGCGCCGCGGGCACGTTCAACCACGTCCTCGAGCGCGACGTCGACCGCCGGATGGCGCGGACGGCCGACCGGCCGGTTGCGACCCGGGCGGTCCCGGTCGGGAACGCGCTGGCGTTCGGCGGGCTGTTGACCGTCGCCGCGCTGGCCGCGTTCCTCTCGGTGAACGTCCTCGTCGCAGCACTGGGGCTGGCCGCCATCGCCTTTTACAGCGTCGTCTACACGCTCGTGTTGAAGCCCAACACCGTCCAGAACACGGTACTGGGTGGCGCCGCCGGCGCGCTCCCGGCGCTCATCGGGTACGCCGCCGTCGCCGGGACGCCGGGCGTTCCGGGCCTCGCACTAGCCGGCGTCGTCTTCCTGTGGACGCCGGCGCACTTCTACAACCTCGCTTTAGCGTACCGCGAGGACTACGAGCGCGGCGGCGTCCCGATGCTGCCGGTCGTCCGCGGGGAGACCACGACCCGCAAGCACGTCCTCCTGTACCTCGGCGCGACCCTGCTCGCCGCCAGCTCGCTGACCGCGCTGTCGGGGCTCGGCTGGCTGTACGCGGCCGTCACGGTCGCAGTCGGCGCCGTCTTCCTCCTGGCGGTCGTTCGGCTCCACCGCGAGCGGACCGACGCGGCGGCCCTCCGGGCATTCCACGCCTCGAACGCATACCTCGGCCTGCTGTTGGTCGCGGTCGTCCTCGACGCCCTCGCGGTCTGAGTCGGCGCGAGTGCCGCCCGCGGACGCGGTGTCAGACGATGCCGACGGTGAGGTTGACCGCGACGAGGAGGATACAGGCCCCGCCAGTGACGAGCAGGCCCGCGGCGACGCCGTGGGCCTGGCCCATGCCGTGGCTCCGAGCCATCGTGTAGGCCCCGCCGAACAGCGAGCCGACGACGAGGAGGCCCAACAGCCCGGCCGCCACCCCGAAGAGGCTCGGCGCGATGGCCTCGCCGGCGCCGAACCCGCCCACGAGCGCGACCGAGATGACGCCGAGTGCGAGGGTGACGGCGACGAACACCGCACCGAGGCGTCGCGGGGATCCGAAGCCGCCGCGCTCGCCGGGCTCGGACGTGTACGGCTGGACCGCGTCGGCGTCGGCGACTTCCGCGGACCGCGTTACACCGACCGTCGAGAGCGCGTAGAAGATGGCGGCGAAGACCAGTCCCATCACGACCGTACTCCCGAGCAGATGCGTACTCATGGGGCGTTGTCGGGGCGTCCGCTGGCACGTACAAATATCCTTGGCTCTCGGTCGCGGCATCGATCGCTAGTCCGGGTATGGCGGGTTCATATCCCGGAGGCTGACGTCTGTGGGCGGTGGGAGTATCGGTCCGCTGGAGCGCCCAGGCAGGTCCCGCGGCCGGCCGCCGATTTGCGAGGGACGTGCCGAATGGGCGAGGGACGTGCCGAGTACGTCACCACTTTAGGGCCGCAGGACCTACAGACAGACAGGTGGACACGCCGTGACGCAAAAGCTAAGTCGCCGCCAGGCGCAATCACGACCGACTCCGTAGCATGTTCGAGTACCTCCCATTGGCACACCAGGTCCCGGAGGAGTGGCGGGCGCAGTCTGCGGTGTTCAGCGAGCTGTTCTTCGTCTTCCTGGTCGTGGGCACGCTGGTCGGCGTCGTTGTCGTCGCGTACACCATGTACAACCTCTACCGGAACCGCGACGACGGCACCGGTCCTGAGGGGTTCGAGGCCCCCAAGCTCGGCGAACTCCCGACGGGCCAGACCGGCGGCAAGAGCAGCAAGCTCTTCCTGTCGTTCGGACTCAGCGCCATCATCGTCATCAGCCTCGTGGTCTACTCCTACGGCCTGCTCCTGTACGTCGAGCAGGGGCCGAGCGGCGACGTCGCCGATGAACAGAACATGGAGGTCGAGGTGGTCGGCATCCAGTTCGCCTGGCAGTTCCACTACCCGAACGGCGTCCAGACCACCGGTACCCTCAACGTATCACAGGGTGAGGTGGTACGCCTGGCGGTGACCTCGGACGACGTCTGGCACAACTTCGGGGCGCCCGAGTTACGCGTCAAGGCCGACGCCATCCCAGGCGAGTACTCCCACACCTGGTTCATCGCCAACGAGACGGGGACCTACGACGTGAAGTGCTACGAACTCTGCGGGAGCGGCCACTCGCAGATGACGGCCGAAATCGTGGTCATGGAGGAAGAGGAGTTCAACGAGTGGTACGAGTCCGCCGGCGCGAACGTCACCGAGACGCCCACGCCGACGCCGGACGACCACGGCGGCGAGGACGACGAGGGCGGCGGTCACGGGAGCGTGCCCGCCCACGGTGACGCCGCGGCGACCGCCCGGATGGGGGTGGCGGCATGAGCGGTCTTCCGCCCTCCTACTCGCCGAAGCGCTGGCTCGTCACGACCAACCACAAGGACATCGGCATCCTCTATCTCCTCACGTCGCTTTTCTTCCTGATCTTCGGCGGCGTGCTGGCGCTTTTGATCCGCCTCCAGCTGCTCCCGGGCGGACAGTTCATGTCCGGGATGGCGTACAACCAGACCGTCACCGGCCACGGCCTCATCATGGTCTTCTGGTTCCTGTCGCCCTTTGCGTTCGGCTTCGCGAACTACGTCGTCCCGCTCCAGATCGGGGCCGAGGACCTGGCGTTCCCCCGACTGAACGCGCTGTCGTACTGGATGTACCTCCTCTCCGGCGTCCTGCTCGGGGTGTCGTTCTTCCAGGGGGAGTCGCTGAGCACCGGGTGGACGATCTACGCACCGCTCAACGTCCCCGCCTACACCCCCGAGGTCGGCGCCACCGGGGCGGTGCTGGCGCTGTCGATGTTCGTCGTCGCCGTCACCGCCTCCACCATCAACTTCCTGACCACCATCCACCACTCACGCGCGGAGGGCATGGGCCTCATGGACATGCCGATGTTCACCTGGTCCATCCTCGCGACGGTGTGGATGATGCTTTTCGCCTTCGCCACGCTTCTCGGCGCCGGACTCATCCTCGCGGCCGACCGCGTGGTCGGCAGTCTCTACTTCACCGCCGAGGAGGGCGGGTCGCTGCTCTGGGGCCACCTCTTTTGGTTCTTCGGCCACCCCGAGGTCTACATCGTGTTCTTCCCCGCCCTGGGGATCATGCTGGAACTGTTCCAGTCCTTTTCCGGCAACCGGCTGGTCGGCCGGAAGTGGACCATCATCGCCATCGTCCTGATCTCGGTGCAGTCGTTCCTCGTCTGGATGCACCACATGTTCCTGACCACGATCAACCTCGAGGTCAAGACGCTGATTATGGCCAGCACCATCGGCATCTCGCTGCCGTTCGACCTCCTGGTCTTTGCGCTCATCTACACGCTCATCAAGGGCCGGATCAAGCTGAAGACGCCGTTCCTGTTCGCGCTCGGCGCGCTACTGTTGTTCATCCTCGGCGGCATCACCGGGGTGTTCCTCGGCGCCATCGTGCTGGACTACGAGTTCCGCGGTACCTACTGGGTCGTCGCGCACTTCCACTACGTCATGTTCGGCGGCGCGACGGCGATGGTCGGCGGCGCCTAC
>PXQY01000061.1 GCA_003021745.1 Halobacteriales archaeon QH_7_69_31 | reverse complement strand
GTTGACCAGAAGCTCCTTGCGGGCCGTCTGCGGTTCCTCGTCGAGGACCGACTGGAACCCGGTCGTCGCGATCTGGGTACCGTTCTTCATCAGCCGGAGTTCGAACTCCGCGGCCTCGACACCTTCGGGGTTCTCGGGTTCCCAGGTGATGACCGTCCGGATGCGGGCCTTCCCGTCGTCGCCCGTCTCGAAGGACTCGACCGGGATCGAGAACGGGCCGTGGACGAGCGGCCGGAGGCCGAGAGCCTCGGCGCCTGCCGCGGTACCGGTGTAGCTCTGCTGACCGCGGGCGTCGCCGGGGTATACCGGCGTGCGATCGATCTCGGTGTCGTACAGTTCGAGACCGTTCTCGGTCGTGGTGGCGGTGACGTCGTTCCACGGTCCGAGGTCGGGGTGCCGGCCCTCCGCGCCGGAGTCGGTCAGCGCGAGCGACCGGTCGGCGCGGCCGCGGTAGCCGCGCTCCCAGGCCTTCCGTGCCTCGCGGACCCGGATGTTCCGGAAGACCGGGTCGATCTGATGGTCGGCGGCGGCGGTTCCGGTCGCGCCGGCGCCGACCACGCCGGCGGCGGCGGCCGCGCCGGACGCACGCATGAACGTCCGCCGGGAGACGTCAGTAGTGTCGTTGCAGTCTTGCTCACCAGTCATGGTATATATAACGAATAGGGGTACTGTCAAATAGCGTTGTGACAAAACCGTCCAAATGGCGACGACGGACGTCCGGGATCTGACGGTGTACCGTGAAACGAGGGCGACGCACCGCGCCCGACCCGGCGTTTATCTCCGCGGCCGTCCAACCGTCGGGCATGACCGACGTCTCGCTCGACGCCGACCAGCTCGACCGCTACTCCCGCCACGTCATCATGGACGGCGTGGGCCCCGAGGGCCAACAGCGGCTGCTGGACGCCAGCGTGCTGGTCGTCGGCGCCGGCGGCCTCGGCTCGCCGGTCATTCAGTACCTCGCGGCGGCCGGCGTCGGCACCCTGGGCATCGTCGACGACGACGTCGTCGAGCGGTCGAACCTCCAGCGGCAGGTCGTCCACGGCGACGCCGACGTCGGCCGGTCGAAGGTCGACTCCGCCCGGGAGTTCGTCGCGGACCTGAACCCCGACGTGGCCGTCGAGACCGACGAGACGCGGCTCACGGCAGACAACGTCGGGTCGTTCCTCGCGGAGTACGACCTCGTCGTGGACGCCTCGGATAACTTCTCGACACGCTATCTCGTCAACGACGCCTGCACGCTCGCGGGCGTCCCGTTCTGCCACGGCGCCATCCTCCGGTTCGAGGGCCAGGTGACGACCTTTGCGGCCGACGACGGCGGCCCCTGCTACCGGTGTCTGTTCCCCGAGGCGCCCGAGCCCGGCACCGTCCCCGACTGTGCGACCGCCGGCGTCCTCGGCGTCCTCCCCGGCACCGTCGGCTGCATCCAGGCGACGGAGGCCGTCAAACTCCTCGTGGGATACGGCGAGACGCTCGACGGCCGGATGGTCTTCTACGACGCCGCCGCCATGTCGTTCGAGGAGATCCCCGTCGACCCCCGGCCGGACTGTCCCGTCTGCGGCGACGGCGGCCTCGAGTCCGTCCACGACGTCGCCTACGAAGCCACGTGCCGAATCTGACCCCCGGCACAATCCACCGGGCCCGACCGCTACCCCTCGTCGCTCTCGAAGCGGTCTCGTCCGGCCGACTCGCCGTCCGTCTCGAGGTTCCGGAACGCATCCAGGATGACCTGCTTCGCGACGGCACCCCTGGTCGTCCAGTGGTGGGCGAAATCGAGCATGTCGTCGTAGATGTCCGGCTTGCAGCCCGCCGCCTTCGGGTGGCCGCCGCCGTTGACCTGGCCGGCGACCTCGTGGCAGCGCTCGAAGGCGTCGGTGCCGCGGATGGAGGCGGAACCGGCGGGCTTGACGACGACGGAGGCGTCGGCACCGGCCGTCCGCATCGCCTCGGCGACCTCGTTCTGCGAGCACCGGCCGTAGGTGACGCCCACGGTCCACTCGCCGACGGTGTCGTACTCGGCGCGGTCGACGGCGTGCTCGACGAGCGCGTCCTTCTCGACGCGCCGGTCGGCGACGAACGTCTCGACCGCCGGGGGGAGGTCGGCGCCGTACTCTTGGATCGTCTCGAGGTACTCCTCTGGGTCGGCCCAGTGTGCGTAGTCGGCGAGGTCGTCGCTCCGGGGGTCCTCCCGGCGCCACAGGTCGTGGTCGCGCGTGACGGCCGCCAGGTCGGCGTACTGCTCCGGGAAGTCGTACGCCAGCGTCCGGAGCGCCACGTCGGCGGTGCACTCCTCGTCGGAGGCGCCGACGACCAGCTCGGCGTGCTCCTGGACCGTCGCGGCGAGTTCGTCGTCCCACTGGTGGTGGTCGAACCACCGGACCGCCGCGGCGCGCTCCGCGACCTCCGGCAACGCCGCGAGGTCGTCCGGCGAGTCGGGACAGAGATCGCAGACAAACACCGCCAGGCCGGGGTCGCCGAACTCGAGGAGGTACCGCAGGGCGTCGTCTATCTCGTGGGGGCCCGCTGGGAGCAGCGCCGCCGCCCCGAACGCCTCCCGGACCAGCGCGACGGAGGCCAGCCCGTCGGCGTCGGGATCGGCGACCACGACGCGGTCGGCGCCCTCTAGCGCCTCCCGGGCCGCCCGTTCCGTCTCGGCCGCGTCGACGGAATCCGGGACGAAAAAGCCCTCGCCCGGCAGGAGCGAGCGGCGGGCGAGCGGGACGGTCTCCTCGTCGATGAGCGAGTCGTCCATACCGCCGGGATGGCGGCCGACGCCAAGAATCCTCCCGTTCGGCGGCGCCGGATCGGGGACTCCCCAGGCGTCCGGACTGCCGGCAGCCATCGCCGCGGTCCGACGCGGGTCGGCGGACGCCTACGCGAGCTGGCGGATGCCGAATGAGAATCGGCCGACGCCTACGGTCGTCGGCGGACGCCTACGCGAGCTGGCGGACAGTCAACACCGGCCGCGAGCACGTCCGCACGACGCGCTCGGCGACGCTGCCGAGCAGAAAGGAGTGCTCGCCGTGGCGACCGCGTGTCCCCATCGCGACCGCGTCGGCGTCGACGTCGTCGGCGAATGCGACGATGCGGTCGGCCGGCCGGCCGACCAGGACGGCCGTCTCGAGGTCTACGGGATCGGCCAGCGCGTCGTTGGCCGCCTCGACGGCCGAGAGCGCCTCCTGGCCCTGCTCGTCGAGCGCGTCGCGGACGTCGTCCTGCACCCGGGCCGGGAGGGCTTCGAGTCGGGTGGCGTCGACGACGTACAGCGCGTGGACGGTGGCGTCGAACCGGGCCGCAAGGTCCACCGCGCAGTGGACGGCCCGCGAGACGCTCCCGGAGCCGTCCGTCGCCACCACCACCGTCTCGAACATGCCGGCCTTCCACCCGGCGCGGACAAAAAGGTACCCGGGGAGTTTTGTGGCCGGGCGCCGCGAGGCCGGCGCATGGAGGTCGAGACCGTCCTCGTGCCCGTCGACGGCTCCGAGGACGCCATGGCGGCCGTCGAGTACGGGGTCGCCATCGCCCGGCAGTACGACGCCGTCGTCCACGCCCTCTACGTGCTAGGCGAGGACGCCGCGACCGCCCTCCGTGAGGGCGAACTCGAGGCCGACGCCATCGCCACCCGGAGCGAGCAGGTAATGGCCGGCGTCCGGAGCGTCGCCGCCGACCGGGACGTCCCCGTCGACCACTCGTCCGCGCACGGCTACTCCCGGGACCGCCTGGCGCAACACCCCGGCAGCGTTATCCTCGACGTCGCCGAGTCGCTGGACGCCGGCTTCGTCGTTATCCCCCGCGAGCCCGTCACCGGCCACCCGGAGGCCGTCATCGAGCGGGCCGCCGAGTACGTCCTCGCCCACGCCTCACAGCCCGTCCTCTCGGTTTGACGGGGCGCACGGTGGGGCGGCCCGGCGAACGGCCCGTCGGGGTGTAGTGCGGCGGCCCGGGGCCGGCTGGTCCGTGATCGCCCGATCGTGGGGTTCGTCCTTGCCCGGTGCACGCCGGTGCCGGCGGCGTCATAGTGACTCCTGTAAGTCATTTCGATATCGACCGCACGACTCCATGCGGTCGTACCGGTAAACAGTTACAGGAGTAACTATCAGTCCTCCGGCGCGTCGAGCGTCGCCGCCATCTCGAACTCGAAGCCGTCCGGGTCGCTCGCCTCGAAGCCGACCGTCTCGTACAGCGCGATGGCCGGCGCGTTCCACCGCTCGACGGTCAGCCAGACCCGGTCGACGCCCGCGCGGCGGCCCGCCTCGAGCAGCGCCTCCGTGAGCACCGTCCCGATGCCCGCCGCCTGGTAGGCCCGGACCACGAAGATCGCCAGCTCGAATGCCCCCTGGCGGTCCGGCACGAGCATCGCGTGCCCCACGACGGCGCCGTCGTGGACGGCGACGACGTTGACGGCGTCCGGCCCGCGCACGGACTCGAGCCACTCCCGGATCGCCGACGCCTCCGTCGGCGGGATGCCCTGGGCGCGGTCTCCGGGATCGAACGACCGGTACATCTCCACCAGCGGCGCCACGTCGCCGTCGAACCGCAGGACCTCGACCTCGCGGCCCTCCTCGTCGGTGAAGGTCCGCGGCGGCGGCTCGTAGGGCCCCGCGATCTCGGTCGGATACAGGCGGGTCATCGGACCGTCCCGAGGGCATCCTCGACCGCCTCGAGCGCCCGACGGGAGCCCTCGCCGCCGCCGATCTCCGGCAACACGTGCATGACAGACACCAGGGTGGCGTCGGCCAAAAGCCTCCCGTACGCCTCGACGGTTGACATCGGGGTGGGTGGACGGCGAGGATGCCGTTTCTCTCCTGCGGGGTTCGGTTCGGTCACGCATCGCGGCTCGCGGGTCGCTGTGCTCGAGGCTCCCGCCGGCTCACGGCTCCCTGCGGTCGCCGGCAGAGCGTAGTGATTAAGGAAATATATGAATATTATGGGTCCATCTCGAGAGTTTGGAAAATGGTCGGCAACAGACATCGAATGACCTGACTGACGCGGAAGTAGACGCACGAATTCCTGATAAAGATACTGAGGACCTTGGGATGGATCGACGGCTCCGGTTTATTAAAAATCTCTTCCAGGGTAATACGATCCAACCGCAGTCGCCTCAATTAAGGCGTATCGTTCGGTGCTCTGTGACGTCTTCGATCAGCCCACCGAGAACTTAAGTGATGCTGCAGACCGGATCGAACGCTTCCTAAATATTCAAAAGTTATCTTAAGTTGTACGTTCTGCCGAGCCCTCGCTCAGCTCGCGAGGACGCCGTTCGTACGATCGGCGGCACGAGCAGAGCGAGTGCCCCCGGGTCGCGCCACGCGGCTCGCGTATCGTCCCTCCCTCCGGTCGGTCCTCCCGCTCGCACAAACGTGGCGCTCGCTTCGCTCGCGCTCGGTCGCTTCGCTCCCTCCTCCCGCTCGCTCATCCGGCGGCGGGCTCGCTCGTTCACGGCTCGCTTCGCTCGCCGTTCACGCGTTCGGAGCCGCTCCCTGCGGTCGCGGCTCTCGCCGCTCGCCCGCCGCCCGTACGCCACCCGTCAGACATCGCCGATACGCTTTTCGACGGCGGCCCGCTACCCGACGTATGCTCGGGGAGGAACTGACGCCGGCCGTCCGGCGAGTCGTCGACCCGGACGACGACTGGGACGAACTGACGCCGGCCGTCCGCCCGGTCACCGACCCCGACCACGCCGGTCCGGGCGACGCCCCGTCCGTCGACGACGCGCCCGAGGGTGCCCCCGACCTCCCACGGGACGTACGAGAGTATGCCCGCTTTCGGAAGATCGACGGTTCGACCTACGAACGGGCCAACGAGTTCCTGCGGGACCGCACCTACATCACCGCCAGGGAGTGGGCGATGGCGCGGCTGTGTGCGGACTTCCGGACCGAGACCGGCGTCGAGATGACGAAGATCGGCGAGAACCTCCCGGAACTCGTCCCCTTCATGACCGACACCTACAGCCCGCAAGCCGTGAACCAGGCCCGGGCGAGCTTCGACGAGAAGGTCCGGAAGGCCGGCGCGACGTTCCTCTACGGCGCGATGTGTGACTTCTACACCGCCGAGGAACTCGACGACCTGATGTACGAGATCACCGAGGTCGCGAAGTTCCTCCTCGAGGTCGAGGGCGTCGAGCTCGGCGTCGACGAGGAGCTGGAGGCCGAGGAACGCATCTCCAGCGTCATGCGGGAGGTCAGGGAGTCCTCCGCGGCGCTCCGCCACGACGACGTCACCTGTCCGGAGTGCGGTCACGTGATCGCGTCCGGCAACGAGGCGGGCCACGCCCACGGCGCCGAGGCCGACGACTGACGTCGGCGGACGAGACCAATCCGCTACCCGGCTGTCGGTCCGGCTCGGGGGGAAACCGCCTCGGGAGCGTGTCGGTATGGCCTGGCGGCGGGCTAGTCCGGACGGTCTCCGCTGTCACTCCTCCCCGCCGGGCAGGAGCAGCTCGGGGGCCTCAAGGTCGAACTCCACGCGCCGCTCGTTGCGGAGTTGCCGCACGTGGGTGGTGACGGTTCCGTCGGTGGCGGTCGACCGGAGCGTCTTGGCCTCCGTCACCTCGTAGTAGGCGGGCACGAACACCGCGACCTCCCCGTCGGCGTCCGTGAGCACCGCCAAGAGGAACACGACGCCACCCTCGGTGGTCCGGAACACGTCGGCGGAGTCGAACGTCCGGTCATCGACGACCGCGGTGAGTCGCTCGAACTCCTCGCCGGGGACGAGCACGTCGAGGCCGGCGCGGCCCTCATCCGTCCCGCCGGGCAGCACCGTCGCGTCCCCCGGGTGCAGCGTGACGGTGTCCCAGCCGTCCTCGGCGTACTCCTCGGCGGTCGCATGCATGTCCTCGACCACTTGCGTCCACCGCGGAGCGACGCGGCCGGTCGCGAGTTCCTCCGGCATCGGATCAGGCTCTCGGGGCTCGTCCATACCGGGTGGGGCCGTCGGCCGGGGAAAAGCGTTCCCACTCCCGCCGTGCCGGCCGGCGGGAGACCGACGGCCGGGGGCACCAGCCACCGGGCGAGAAGGTGCCGGGCGGGACCGGCGTCCCCGGCCGCCAACCACCGGGCCAGGAGATGCCTGGCGGCCGGCGGGTCGAGTCGCAGCCAATGCCGTGGCGCTCGGAATTGGCGGCCCGAAGGAAAGGATTATACCCGACATTTGCGAAAGTCGGTCAGATGAGCGACCCCGACGCACTGCTCGGGCTCTCGAACCTCAAGACGTACTTCGACACGGAGCGAGGGACAGTCAAGGCCGTCGATGGTCTGGACATCGCCGTTCACG
>PXQY01000060.1:3420-12098 GCA_003021745.1 Halobacteriales archaeon QH_7_69_31 | reverse complement strand
CTGCGCGAGGAGGGCGTCCCGGCGTACTTCTCGACGGACACCGGCGCCTCGGTGTACGTCAACACGACCGCCAACCACGTCGACCGCGTCGAGGCAGCCATCGCCGACCTCGGCGTAGAGACGCGAATCTGGACGGTGGGCGGGCCGGCGGCGGTCTTAGACGACGACGAGGCGTTGTTCTGACCCATCGCCCGGTGACCCGGGACGAACCCCGTCGCTTAAGTAGGGACCGGGGCCGATGGGAGACCACCATGGAGTTCTGCGACGAGTGCGGCTCGATGATGCACGGCGACGACGGGCTGTGGGTATGTGGCTCCTGCGAGTTCGAGAAACCGCGCGACGCCGAGGCGGAGGCGGCCATGACAACCACCCACGGCCAGGACACCGACAGCGGCCCCGTCGACATGTCCGACGTCGACGACGAGGAGATCGGGCCGACAACCGCGGCCCGGTGTCCCGAGTGCGGCCACGACCGGGCGCGCTACGAGATGAAGCAGATCCGGGCCGCCGACGAGTCCGAGACCCGGTTTTTCACCTGCACCGAGTGCGGGCACAAGTGGCGTGAGGACGACCACTGATCCATCATTACGGGCGCTCGCCTGCGGTTCCGCCGTTCGTGGCTTTACCGTCTTTCACGCCGACCACCAGGCATGCCAGAACCCGACCCGCCGACGCTACCCGACGACCGACTCGGCGACAGCGGGTGGACACTCGCCGACAGGGAGCGGGAGACGGTGTACCGCGGGCTCGGCGTATCGGTCACGGGACACACCGCAGTCTACGAGGACGCCAGCCTTCGAGACCGGATCGTGGCCGCCGGCGGCCAGGACCGCGTCTGGCGGTTCTTCTTCGCGACCCGGCTCGAGATCAGTCCCTGGCCGGGCACCAGCATCGCGTCGGCGGCGCGGCCGCACGTCGTCCGGGAATCGAACGCCACGTTCGCCGAGGAACTGACCGACAGGGGCTTCCGACACGTTGAGCACGGCGACACCGAGACCGTCAGGCTTGGCGGGCATCGCGCCCGGCTGACACCCCACAGTGCGCGGCTCCCGACCGTCGATGACGCGATCGGCGTGCTGGGGGCGACCGTGGTGTGGTACGACGGCGGGTTCAGAGTGGCGGGCGGCGCCTACCCGACCGACGCCCGGGCGGCGTGGCCCGATATCGACCCGGACGCTTACGAGGATGACGAATGTCAGGTAGCCGGTGTGGCCGACGCCGGCCGTCGACGGGCGGGACCCGCGCTCGTCGAAGTCCATCTCGCGCTGGATCGTCTCCAGACACTCGATCGACGACAATTCGGCCTCCCGGGCGGCCGCGACGCAGTCCCGAGCAGCCTCGACGAACGGCGTGTAGGTCGCCACGTAGCCGCCCGGCGCAAGGAGGTCCGGCGCGTGCTCGACGACCGCGGCCGCGTCGGCGGTGTCCAGTGTCACCACGTCGAAGGACCCCTCGAGGTCCGCCAGCGCCTCCATGAGGTCGCCGGTCCGGACCTCGACCTGCTCCGTCACACCGGCCAGCTCCATGTTGTCTCGAGCCACATCGGCGAAGTCGGGGTCCCGCTCGTAGGTCGTCACGTCGGCACCGAGGCGGCCGAGGTAGGCCGCCAGCACGCCGGTGCCGGTGCCGGCGTCGAGCACGCGGTCGCCGGCTGACAGCCCGGTGTGGCCGACGATGAGGCCGACGTCCCGCGGCATCATCGGCGCACCGGTCCGCTCGAGGTGGTCGAACAGGTCGGTCCCGCGGAGCCGGCGCACCTCGAAGGCCTCGCCGAGGTGGGTCTCGACGGTGGCGCCCGGCTCGACGTCGTCGGGCAACTCGAGGACGCCCAGGTCGGTCTCCTGGGTCTCGCCAGGCGCGAGGAGGAACGCCCGGGTGTCCCGGACGACGAGGAGCCGGCGGTCGGTCACTCGTCCTCGAGACGCCGGACGGCCGCCGCCAGGTCGCCGGTCTCGGCCAGCGCCTCGCGGGCCGCCGACTCGGAGACGCCAGCCCGCTGGGATACGATCTCGACGTCCTGATCGGCGACGTCCGCCTCGCCCCCACCCGACTCGTCCCCGGCGTCTGCTTCGTCCGCCCCGCCGCCGGATTCGCCGCGGGGTCGCTCGTCCGGTTCGCCGACCACCTGGTAGGTCTGCTGACCCTGGGCGTCCATCCGCTGGACGTCGGCGTCGTCGAAGACGTACTCGACCTCCGCGGTGCGGATGATGACCTCCTCGGCGTCGATCTCGGTGAGGTCGATCCCCATCTGGTCCATCATCTGTTCCATCTTGCGCGGGTTCATGCCGCCGCCTCCTCCGAACATACCCCGACCGAGGGGGTGAGCCGCCAAAAAGCCTGACGTTACCGCTCGTCCGGCACGCCCTCCCGGACCGACACCGCCACGCCCGACTCGAAATCGCCCATCGCGGCCGCGGACAGCTCCGCCCGCCCGACAGCCAGGAGGGCGCCGTCGTGGTGTTCGACGAGCACCTCGTCGCCCGGCCGGACGGCGGGGTCGACCGTCCGGACGAACTTCGCGAACACGTTCCGGCCGTCCCGGACGAACGGCTCGCTGTCGTCGCCGACCACCACCCGGTACGCCGGCGGGTCCAGCGCCCGCTGGAGCCGCCGGCCACCGGCCGCGCCGAGCGTGAACCGGCCGTCGGTCCCGTAGGAGACCACGCGCTCCCCGTCGACGAGCACCTGCTGGGGCCGGCCGGACCCCGTGCGGCGGACCTCGACGGTCCCGTCGAACAGCGCCGCCCCGGCCCCGGCGCCGAACTGGTAGTCGGCGACCGTCGACAGCGCGTCCAGCCCACGCACCATGCCGCCACCTCGGTCGAGCCGGGCATACGGCTTTCGGAACCCCGGCCCGGGACCCGACCGGCGGGGTCCGTCCGTGCGGCCACCATGAGGCCCGCCGTGGGCGCGCTCGCCGGGGTGCCCACACTTAACACCGAGCCGGCCGTCGGTCCGGCCGATATGGCCGATTCCACCGACGCGCTCCGCGTCCTGATCGTGCTGGCGGTCGCCGTCGTCGCCGCGGTCCTGGCGTGGCTGCTGTTCGTCGAACGACCCGGCTCGACCGCCGAACTCCTCGGCACGCTCCTCGTCGTCGCCACCGTCGTCGCCGCGCTCCGCATCGGCGGGAACGTCGCCGACACCCTCCTGCCCGCCTACAACGTCGCAGAGGTCGCCGTCGAGGGCCCGATCACCCGGGACACGGGCGGATTCCCGCCGGGCGCCCCCGGAGCCGCGGGCGCCGACGACCTCGTCGACCTTACGCGACCGACGTCTGCGCCAGCGGCGGCTACTGGATCGCCAGCGGCTGCGACGAGCTGTGGGCCCGCGAGGGCTCGATCGTCGGCTCCGTCGGCGTCCGCGGCTCCCGGATCACCGCCTCGACGCTCCTCGACTACGCGGGCCTGGAGTACGAGGAGCTTTCCGCCGGCGAGTACAAGGAGGCCGGCTCACCGTTCACCGACCTCGACGCGGACGAACGGGAGTACCTCCAGGGCATCGTCGACGACTACTACGACCAGTTCCTCGAGACGGCGGCGGCGGGCCACGACGTGGCGGAATCCGACCTCCGGGAGACCGATGCGAAGGTGTACCGCGGCGAGAGCGCCCACGAGCTGGGGCTCGTCGACGACCTCGGCACCAGGGCGGACGTCGAGGCGCGGCTCGAAGAGCGCCTGGACGCCGAGGTCGAGACCACCGAACTGGAGCCGACGACGGGGCTTGCCGACCGGCTCCGCGGCGGCGTCGAACGCGTCGCGTTCGCCCTCGGCGCCGGGGTCGCAAGCCGCTTTTCGGACGACGACGCGGCGTTCCGCGTCCGGGTCTGAGGGGTCCGCCTGAAAGCTTTTACCGCCGCACGCGAACTGGTACCCGTGAGCACGCTGGTGGTCTGTGTCGACCGGGACGGCACGCCCGGCCCCGACGTGCCGGTCGTCGGCTGGGAGGCCGTCCGCGCGCTCGTCACGGACGTCGGCGTCGACGACCCGGAGGACAGCCAGGTCAACTGTCTGCTGGAGACGCTCCGGGTCGCCCGCGACCTCCGCGACGAGGGCGAAGAGTCGGTCGTCGCCGTCGTCTCCGGCGGCGGCGACGGCGTCGACAGCGACCGCGCGGTCGCCAGACAGACCGAGGCGCTCGTCGAGGACCATCAGCCCGATGCCGCCGTCGTCGTGACCGACTCCGCCAGCGACGAGCGGCTGGTCCCGATCATCGAGAGCCGGGTGACCGTCGACGCCGTCGACCGGGTCGTCGTCCGCCAGTCCCACGACATCGAGTCGACCTACTACCTCCTCAAGCAGTTCCTCGGCGACGAGGAGCTCCGCGGCACCATCCTCGTCCCCGTCGGCGCCGCGCTCCTGGCGTTCCCGGTGCTTTTGCTTTTCGCCGACAGCATCACCGTCGCGCTGTCGGCCATCGCGGCCGTCATCGGCATCTTCCTCCTCTACAAGGGGCTCGGCATCGACGACTTCGTCTCGACGCTGCCGGGCCGCGTCCGGGAGGCGCTGTACTCCGGCCAGGTGTCGCTCGTCACCTACGTCGTCGGCGCCGGCCTGGCGCTCGTCGGCGTCTTCGCCGGCGGCATCAGCGCCAACGCCATGGCCGTCCGGAGCGAACTACTGGTCGGGCTCCGGTTCATCTACGCCAGCATCCCCTGGGTCGCCGCGGCGGCCCTGGCGGCCGCGACCGGGCGGCTCATCGACGCGCTCCTGGGCGAGGGCGACGTCTCCGGCGCGCTGTTGAACCTCCCGTTCGGCGTGGTCGCCCTCGGGCTCGTCGTTCGCGGCTTCTCGGGGTACTTCCTCGAGCGCGCCGGCGTCTTCGCCGCGTTCACCGTGCCACGGCTCACCCTCGGGCCGGTCTCGGTCGAGGGCTTTACGCTCTCGATCTGGCTCCGGCTGGCGCTGTACGTCGCCGGCGGCATCCTGGTGAGCTTCGTCGGCGTCGCCTTCGCCTCCCGGATGAACGATTCGGACCCCGGCTACGAGGAGCTGCCGGAGTAGCCGAACCGACGCCCCTTTGGGCGCCGACTCGCTACCGCGACCATGGATCCGTGGGTGGCGCTTTTCTCGGGCGGGAAGGACTCCTCGTGGGCGCTGTACCGCGCGCTCGAGAGCGACCGCCCCGTCGAGCGACTGGTGACGGTCCACCCGACTGGCGACTCCTACATGTACCACGTGCCGGCGACGGAGGTGGCGTCCGTGGCCGCCGAGAGCATCGGGATCCCGCTCGTGGACGTCCGGCCGGCCGACTTCGGCGCGGCCGCCGACGCCGAGGAGGACGTGGGCGCCCGCGGCGACCGCGAACTGGCGCCGCTCGAGGACGCTCTGGTCGAGCTCGCCGACGACCTCGGCGGCATCGGTGGCGTCACGGCGGGCGCGGTCGAGTCCAGCTACCAGGCCACGCGGATCGAGGGGATGTGCGACCGGCTGGACGCGACGCTTTTCGCGCCGCTCTGGCAGCGGGACCCCCGGTCGCTCGCGACGGCGATGCTGTCGGCCGGCTTCGAGATCACGGTCGTCCGCGTCGCCGCCCGCGGGCTCGAGGCGTCCTGGCTCGGCCGCACGCTCGACGCCGAGGCGCTGGCGGAGCTGGCCGGGCTCTCCGAGGAGTACGGTGTCCATGTCCTCGGGGAGGGCGGCGAGTTCGAGACGCTCGTCACGGACGGGCCACACATGGACCGACCACTCCGGCTGGAGTACGAGACCCGCTACGACGGGACCCGCGGCGCGATCGAGATCACGGACGCGTGGCTGGGCGAGGGGGCGAACGGGCGGAACGTGGGGCGCTCGTAGGGCGCGTCCGGTTCGAGTCGACGGTCCGCGTTCCGCACTCCTGTCTCGACGGACCGCCGCGTCGGTCAGGTCACGGGCCACGTGGTCCCGTCCCGATAAATAAACCCTCGGGGGGCCGAGAGCGCAAGACACTTGTCGCGGGCGTCTGTCTGTCAGTTCGATGAAAGCTGTCGTGCTGGCGGGCGGCTACGCGACGCGGCTCTGGCCGATCACGAAGCATCGGCCGAAGATGCTGTTGCCGGTCGGCGAGACCACCGTCATCGACCGGGTCTTCCGGGAGCTGGAGACGGACGACCGCATCGAGGAGGTGTACGTCTCGACGAACGAGCGGTTCGCCGCGGCGTTCGAGTCCCACCTGGCGGACAGCGGGTTCGAGAAGCCGCGGCTGTCGGTCGAGGACACCACCGAGGAGTCCGAGAAGTTCGGCGTCGTCGGCGCCCTGGGGCAGCTGGTCGAGCGGGAGAACGTCGACGACGACCTGCTGGTGGTCGCCGGGGACAACCTCATCGGGTTCGACCTCCCGGCGTTCGTCGACTACTTCGAGCGGACCGGTGCGGCGACGCTCGCGGCCCACGACGTGGGCGACCGGGAGAAGGCCAAGTCCTACGGGCTGGTCGAGCTGGACGGCGACCGCGTCGTCGACTTCCAGGAGAAGCCGGCCGAGCCGAAGAGCACGCTGGTCTCGATCGCCTGCTACGGCTTCCCGGCGGAGTCGCTCCGGTTCGGGGAGTACCTGGCCGGCGACAACAACCCGGACGAGCCGGGTTGGTTCCTCCAGTGGCTACAGTCCCGCGAGCCCGTCCACGCCTACGTCTTCGAGGAGCCGTGGTTCGACGTCGGGACGCCGGAGTCCTACCTCGCGGCGATCGCCTGGGCGCTGGACGGCGAGAGCGTCATCGCCGAGTCGGCCACCGTCGAGCGCTCGACCATCGGGGAGAACGTCCACGTCATGGCGGGCGCCGAGATCGTCGACTCGCGGCTCGACCGGTCGGTGGTCTTCGAAAACGCGACGGTCAGGGACTGCGAGGCCCAGGGCACGATCATCGACGAGGAGACACACCTCGAGAACATCGACCTGGCCGGCGCGCTCATCGGCGCCCACACCCAGCTCACCAACGGGACCCCCCAGTAGCGTTTTGTCCCTCGCGGTGCCAGCGGAGCTATGGAGGGCACGGAGCGGACCACCCGGCAACGAATCGCCGACTTCCTCCGGGAGGACACCGCGCCACCCGGTCGGCTGGCCGCGGAGTTCGACGTCACCACGTCGACGGCGCTGTCCCACGTCGAGCACGTCTCCCGGTCCCTCGAGGGGACCGACGAGCAGCTCTTGGCGGCGCCGCCGGAGTGCCGGGACTGCGGGTTCGAGCGGTTCGAGGACCTGACGAACCGGCCCTCGCGGTGTCCGGCCTGCAAGAGCGAGGACGTCACGGAACCGACCTACACCATCCGGTAGCCACGGCCGTCCTCCCCGCCGCCGCGGTCACCCACGGCCCCATCACCAGTATCGTGGCCGACTGGGCCAACCCGCTCGTCAGAAGGAGTTCTTGAGCTTCTCGAAGAAGCCCTGGTCGACCTCGATCTCCTCGCCGCCGGCCTCGGCGAAGGCCTCCAGGGCCTCCCGCTGCTCGTCGTTCATGCTCTCGGGCGTGACGACCTGAACCATCACGTACAGGTCGCCGTGCCCGCGGCGCTTCAGCCGCGGCATCCCCTTGTTCCGGAGGCGGAACGTCTCGCCGCTCTGGGTGCCGGCGGGGACGTCCATCTCGACTGGGCCGTCGAGCGTCGGGACCTCGACGGTGTCGCCGAAGGTCGCCTGCGGGAACGAGATCGGCATCCGGTACCGGAGGTCGTCGTCGTCACGCTCGAACTGGGGGTGCTCGTCGACCTCGATCTCGACCAGCAGGTCGCCGTTCGGGCCGCCGCCCTCGCCCGGGGCGCCCTCGCCGTCCATCCGGAGCGTCTGGCCGCTGCGGATGCCGGCGGGCACCTCGACCTGGAGCGTCGCGTCGTCCCGGACCTGTCCCTCGCCCCGGCACGTCGCGCAGGTCTCGCTGTACACCGTCCCCTCGCCCTCGCACTGGCGGCAGGTCTGGGTCTGCTGGACGCGGCCGAGCGGGGTCTGCCGGACGGTGCGCTGCTGGCCGCGACCGTTACAGGCAGAACAGGTGCGGGCGTCGGCGTCCGGAGGGTATCCCTCCCCGCCGCAGTCGGGACACCGCTCCGGCCTGGTGACCGACAGCTGCTTGGTGACGCCCCGATAGGCCGCCTCGAGGTCGACGGTCAGCCGGGTCTTGAGGTCGGCGCCCTGCTGGCGGCCGGAGCGCCCGCCGCCGCCCCCGCTGCCGCCGAAGAACTGCTCGAAGATGTCGTTCACGCCGCCGGCGCCCCCGCCGAACGGCCCGCCGCCCATGCCGCCCATGCCGCCGGCGCCGCCCGCGTCGGTCGCCCCGTGCTTGTCGGCCTCCCGGAACCGCTCGTGACCCATCTGGTCGTACATCCGTCGCTTCTCGTCGTCCAGGAGCACCTCCTTCGCCTCCTGGATCCGTTTGAACTTCGCCTCGGCGTCCGGGTCTTCGGAGACGTCCGGGTGATACTCGGAGGCCTTCTTCCGGAAGGCGCGCTTGATCTCCTCCTCGCCGGCGTCGCGGTCGACGCCCAGCACCGAGTAGAAGTCCTCGCTCATCGGTTGTCGGTCGTAGACGGTTGAGCCACTTGAAAAGAACGGGTCGCCGGCGGCGCGACCGCAGGGAGCGCCGCCGAACGAGCGAGCGGGAGTCGCGAGGCCGACCGAAGAGAGGCATCGGAATGGGCGAGCGGTGAACGAAGCGAGCCGTGAACAGGGAAGCCGCCGGATGTGCGAGCGGGAGGACCGACCCGAAGGGA
>PXQY01000060.1:0-3410 GCA_003021745.1 Halobacteriales archaeon QH_7_69_31 | reverse complement strand
CCGAAGGGAGGGACGACACGCGAGCCGCGAGGCCGACCGCAGGGAGGCCTCGGACTGAGCGAGCGGCGAAGCCGCGAGCCGGGCGGCCGGCCGAGGGAGGGAACCGTTAACACCCGGCCCACCCAACTCGGGGGCATGGCCGCCGAGAACTACGTACCCGTCTGCGACCGCGCCGATCTGGAGGACGAGGGCCGGACCGTGGTCCAGCACGACGGCCGCGCGATCGCGCTGTTCTACCACGAGGGAGAGGTCCACGCCGTCGACAACCGGTGTCCCCACATGGGGTTTCCGCTGGCCCGCGGGACCGTCGAGTCGGGCGTGCTGACCTGCCACTGGCATCACGCGAGATTCGAACTGGAAGATGGCGACACGTTCGACCCGTGGGCCGACGACGTCCAGACGTTCCCGGTCGAACTCGGGGAGGAGACGGTCCGCCTGGATCCGGACCCCGAGCCGTCGGTGCCGCCGGCGACGCGGTGGCGGAACCGGCTCGCCGACGGGTTGCAGGAGGACATCACGCTGGTCCAGGCGAAGGCCGTCATCGGCCTGGACGAGTATGGCGACGGCTTCCGGACGCCGCTGGAGACGGCGGTCGAGTTCGGCACCAAGTACCGGGCGTCCGGCTGGGGCGCCGGGCTGACCACGCTGTCCTATATGGCGGACCTGTATCCCGACGTGGGCGGCCGCGACAAGCGCCGTGCCCTGTTCGCCGGGGTCCGGGCGGTGTCGGACGACGTCGCCGGCGAGGCGCCGCGGTTCCAGCAGTACGCCTTCGGCAACCGCGACCTCTCCGCCGATCGCCTCGCCACGTGGTTCAGGGACAACTGCGAGGTCCGGGACGCCGACGGCGCCGAGCGGACGCTACTCACGGCCGTCGAGACGCTGCCCGCCTCGGATGTCGTCGGGATGCTCGTCGCGGCCGCGACCGACCACCTCTACATGAACGGGAGCCACACCCTGGACTTCATCAACAGCGCGCTGGCGGCGCTGGAGCACCTGGGGTGGAACGAGCACGCCGCGCCGGTCCTGGCGTCGACGGTGCCGCTTCTGACCGACGCGACCCACTCGGAGGAACTGTCCTCGTGGCGGCAGCCGGTAGACGTCGCCGCGCTGTGTTTCGATGCCCACGACCGCCTGGAGGACCTCGTCGCCGCCGGCTCGGGCCGGGAGTGGACCGAACCCGACGACTTCGTCGAGACGCTGCTCTCGGACGAGCCCGAGGCCATCGTCGAGGCGCTGTGCGACGCCATCGCCGCCGGCGCCACCCGGCGGGAGTTGACCGACGCCGTCGCCCGCGCCGCGACCCGGCGCGTGGCGCACTTCTCGACGAACAACGAGTTCACCGACTGGGACACCGTCCACCACACGTTCGCCTACGCCACCGCCGCCCACGAACTGGCCGGACGGACCGACGCCATGGAGGTGTACCGCGCCTGCTTCGACGGCGCGATGAGCGTCTACCTCGATCGCTTCCTCAACAGCCCGCGCGCGCCGGTCCCGACGGCGGAGGCGGGCCGGGACCCACAGGACGTCCGGGCCGACCTGCTCGACTGTTTCGACGAACAGGGCCATGTCAACCGCGCCGCCCGACTCGTCGTGCAGCACTTCGCGTGCGACGGCGACGACGGGGACCTCACCGCGGTGCTGGGCCGCGGACTGCTCCGCGAGGACGCCGGCTTCCACACGTTGCAGAACGTCTCCGGCGCCATCCGTCGGTTCCACGCCCTCGAGGAGCCCGAGGAACGCCGCCTGGCGCTGGTCGCCGGCGTCCGCTACCTGGCGGCCCACACCCCGACGCGCCGCGAGCACGAACAGACCTTCTCCATCGCCACCCGGCTGCACCGCGGCGAGCGGCTCCACGAGGCCGAGTGACGCTTGCGGGCCGCGGGCTGCGGGCCGGGTGGCGCTGGACTCCCGACGAAACCGAGCGACACCCACGGCCGTAGGGCCCGGCTGCCGCTGGACGCCCACGACGCCGAACGACGCGTGACGGCCCCGGGGCGAGTGCCAGGACACGTCGGTCGGTGGGCCGGGCGGGACAGGCGACGACGGCGGCCGGCTCCGCAGGCAACGGCCGGCGTCCGCCCGATGGCAAGCGGGGGGTCGAGCGGGCCGCGCGCGTCCGGCCGTGGGTCTACTGCTCGTCGAGCGGGTCGTCGTCCTCGAGCCGGTGCGTGAAGATGGCCCGCAGCACGACGACGAGACTGTTCGTCTCGCCGGCACCCCAGACCGCCGTCTCGGCCCGCGGCTCGGTCGGCGCGTCGTCGATCCCGTTCACCAGGACGCTTACGAGGGTCCGCCTGCCGTCGACCATCATC
This sequence comes from Halobacteriales archaeon QH_7_69_31, assembly GCA_003021745.1. Classification (GTDB taxonomy): domain Archaea; phylum Halobacteriota; class Halobacteria; order Halobacteriales; family Haloarculaceae; genus Natronomonas. The sequence goes on along the minus strand of PXQY01000060.1, from coordinate 1,092 downwards.
AGGCGGCCGGCGGGCGTGTCCGACCAGACCCACAGCGACTCGAACATCTCCGCGTCGGGGATGTCCTCCTGGATCCGCCCTTGGACCTCGCTGGAGACGCCCCCGAGGTGGATGGTCGCGTCGCGCTCGGCGGCGCCACGCAACGCCTCGACGACGTCCTCGGTGAGCAGGTCCTCGACGGTCATGTAGACGACCTCCTCCTCCGCCTCGCCGATGAACTCGATGACGCGGTCGGTGACGGACGACCGGGAGTCGACGGTCCAGACGCCGCGCTGCTCCTCGGGCCGCTCGACCGGCTCGAGTTCGTCCAGCGCCCTGACGAGGATCGACAGCCGTTCGTCCATCTCCCGTTCGAACGTCCCGACGGTGGTCTCGGCGGAGATAGCCCAGAACTCCTTCGGCGAGGACTGCTGGACGTCGACCAGTCCGAATCCCTGGAGTTCCTCGATGGCGTCGTAGACGCGCGTCCGCGGCACCTCCGAGACCCGGCTCACGTCCTTTGCGGTCCCCGTCCCGAGCACGACCAGGGCGACGAACGTCCGGGCGGCGTAGGTACTGAGCCCGAACCGTTCGAGCTGCTGGATGGCCGCGAACCGCGGCTCCTCGTCAGGGTCGGTCTCCATGGTGGCAGCCCGCTTTGAAACCCCTGCCCGCGAGGGCGGGGCCCGGCGCGCGTCGGACTGTGGTTGGGACACGAGTTCCGGGGTGCGCGCCGGGACAGTCTGTTACACCCCCGCACGGTTAACACTTTTGTGAATTATCGAGTGAAAGCGGTTCGGAGGGGGCGTAGCGGTGGCACAGTCTACGGGACCCGATCGCCTCCGTACCGGTAGAGTGAGGACCGTTCCCGGCCCTCCTCCCGTCCTCGGCCGGCCGGTGGACGCAAGGTCTTTTCCTTGGATCAGTGACAACACCTTTGAGGCTCGGCACGCAAACTCGTGAGGCCCGGGTTCCGTCGGGTGTAGGTTGGGACACATGAGTACGAGCGACACCCTGGACGACGCGGTCGAACTGCTACAGCAACTCGGACTGAAGGAGTACGAAGCGCGGTGCTTCGTCGGACTCTCCCGGCTCTCGACGGCCACGGCGAAA
>PXQY01000059.1 GCA_003021745.1 Halobacteriales archaeon QH_7_69_31 | reverse complement strand
GGGGCTTGCGTCCACAGGAGGATTACTCCACGTATTAACTGAACACTGGCCAGGGGGCGAGGCTCGAACTATCAAACGTCCCGGGCATTTATTGCTCGGTGGTCGTGTAAATACGACGATGTCGACGGGCGAGGGCGTCGGCGAGTTCATCGAGGACCCGGCGAGTGCCGACCTCGCGGGGGCGTCGAACGTGCTGGTGCTGTCGCCCGCCCTCGACGAGGGGGTCCGGGAGGCCTACTACGAGACGTTCTTGCCCGTCGATCCGTCGGAGCGGACCGTACTCGCAGTGGAGTACAGCAGGTCGCCCGACCAGTACCTCGCCGAGTGGAAGCGCCATCGCGGGGCGGTGCCGGAACGGTGCGGTATCGTCGACGTCGGCGAGCCGGGTGCGACGGCCGAGGCCGGATCGGTCGACGGCGCCAAAGTCGCCCGCATCGAGAATCCGGGCGACCTGACTGGCGTCGGGATGAGGGTCGGCGACTTCCTCGACACCTACGGCGGGCCCGACACCGTCCTCACTCTCGACTCGCTCACCGTCCTGTTGCAGTACGTCGGCCTCGAGCGGGCGTTCCGGTTCCTCAACGCGATCGCGAGCCAGGTCCGCGAGGTCGGCGCGGTGGCCCACTACCACGCCGACCCGAACGCCCACGACGACGGGGAGCTGGCGACGATCGCACAGCTGTACGAGGGGGTCGCCAGGTACGACGACGGGGACTGGGAGACGAAGCGCCGGTAGCCGAGGGTTTATCGGGGAAGGCGCGGCCAGACACCGCATGCCGGATCGACACGATCGACCCGCCCGGGACCGACACCGACAACGCTTTTCGGGAGGCCGGCCATGCCCTCCGTAACCATGGGGACCATCGAGGACGTCTACGCGGATCTGGACGCCGACGTCTCCGAGACGGAGTTCCGCGAGGCGGTCGAGGCGAAGGTCGAGCAGATGGGCGGGCTGGCCGACGAGGAGACGGCCGCGATGCTCATCGCCCACGACCTCGACGGCGGGGAGGTCGAGACCATCGCGGACGTCGAGCCGGGGCTCGAGGAGGCGAAGTTCCTCGGGAAGGTGACGAGCGTTGGGGACCTGCGGAGCTTCGAACGCGACGAGGACGACGCCGAGGGCCACGTGCTGAACCTCGAGGTCGCCGACGAGTCCGGCGCCGTCCGCGTCGCGCTGTGGGACGACGACGCGGTCGCCGCCGCCGAGGAACTGGAGGCGGGCCAGGTGCTCCGCGTGAAGGGCCGGCCGACGGACGGCTTCGATGGCGTGGAGGTCAACGCCGACCGCGTCGAGCCGGACCAGGACGCCGAGGTCGACGTCGAGGTCGGCGGTGACGACACCGTCGAGTCACTCACGCTGGGGCAGTCCGACGTCGACCTCCGCGGCGTCGTCCTGGCCACCGACGAGGTCCGGACCTTCGACCGCGACGACGGCACCGAGGGCCGCGTCTCGAATCTGACCCTCGGCGACGAGACCGGCCGCGTCCGCGTCACACTGTGGGACGACCGCGCCGACCGCGCGACGGCGCTCGAGGCCGGGCAGAGCGTCGAGGTGGTCGACGGCTACGTCCGCGAGCGCGACGGCGACCTCGAACTGCACGTCGGCTCCCGGGGCGCCGTCGAGGCCCTCGAGGAGACCGTCGAGTTCGACCCCGACGCCACCCCTGTCGCCGACGCCGAGCTGGGCGAGACGGTCGACATCGCCGGCGTCGTCCGCTCGACCGACCCCAAGCGCACGTTCGACCGCGACGACGGCAGCGAGGGCCAGGTACGCAACGTCCGCGTACAGGACCGGACCGACGACATCCGGGTCGCGCTGTGGGGCCCCAAGGCCGACATGGACGTCGGGCCGGGCGACGAGGTGTACTGTGCCGACGTCGAGATCCAGGAGGGCTGGCAGGACGACCTCGAGGCGTCGGCCGGCTGGCAGGCCGCCGTCGTGGTGCTGGACGACGCCGACCCCGACCGGGGCGGCGACTCCGCGGGGCTCGACGAGTTCGGCGACGGCGAGACCCCCGATTCCACCGATACGAACGGCACCGAGGCGCCCGGCGCCACCGGCGGGGACGTCGACGACAGCGGCGACCGGGAGACGTTCACGGGGACGGTCGTCCAGCCCGGCGACCCCGTCATCCTCGACAGCGGCGAGGAGACCGTCCGGGTCGAGACGGACGCCGACGTCCATCTCGGCCAGGAGGTGACCGTCCGGGGGCACCGGGACGACGAGCGGTTCGTCGCCGAGGAACTACGTTAGGTCCGGCCGCCGTGAACCGCCTCTGGGCCGCCGCGGACCGCGGATGTCGGAACTCCGCGCTGCGTTACTGTTAAGGCTGCCCGCCCGCGGGGTGGGGTATGAGCGTCGAGCTACCGTTCGCCCCGGTGGACGCCATCATCCGCCGCAACGCTGGCGACCTGCGGGTCAGCGCCGGCGCCGCCGAAGAGCTCGCCCGCCGCATCCAGGCGCGCGGCGCGGCGCGGGCGGAGACGGCGGCCGAGCGGGCCACGGCGGACGGGCGGAAGACGCTGATGGCGGCGGACTTCGAGGCGCCGGTCGTCGACAAGGACCGTCTGGCGCTCCCGGTCGCGCCGGTCGACCGGATCGCCCGGCTCGACATCGACGACCGCTACCGCGTGTCGATGGACGCCCGGATCGCGCTGGCCGGCGTGCTGGAGTCCTACGCCGACACCGTCGCCGACGCGGCGGCCATCCTGGCCCGCCACGCCGACCGCCGGACGGTCAAGACCGAGGACGTCGAGACCTACTACGAACTCGAGCCGTACTTCGGATGAGGTTCGGCTACCGGGCGTGCTGTCTCGACCACGACACCGGGCCGCGCCACCCGGAGACGGCCGACCGGCTCTTGGCCATCAGGCGCGGCCTCGAGCGGCGCCACGGCGTCGCCTACGAGGAGGGGCGGCTCGCGACCCTCGACGCCCTCGAGGCCGTCCACGACCCCGAGTACGTCCACGACGTCCGGCAGTTTTGCGAGGATGGCGGCGGCACGTGGGACGCCGACACCGTCGCGGTCCCGGCGACGTGGGAGGCCGCCAGGGCCTCGGCCGGGCTGGCCTGCTGGGCCGCCGAGGCCGCACTGGACGGTGCCGCCGGCCGCGACACCCCCTTCGCCATCGGGCGGCCGCCCGGCCACCACGCCGAGCCCGACGAGGCGATGGGCTTCTGTTTCTTCAACAACTCTGCAGTGGCGGCTGCCGAGGCACACGACCGCGACGACGTCGACCGCGTCGCCGTCTTCGACTGGGACGTCCACCACGGCAACGGCACCCAGGAGATGTTCTACGACCGCGAGGACCGCTACTACGCGTCCGTCCACGAACGAGGCCTGTTCCCCGGGACCGGCGAGGTGCTGGAGACCGGCGGTCCCGAGGCGCGGAAGACGAACCTCAACGTGCCGCTGCCCGGCGGCAGCGGCGACGCCGAGTACGCCGCCCTCGTCGAGGACCTGCTCGCGCCGTCGCTGTCGCGGTTCGACCCGGACCTCCTGCTCGTCAGCGCGGGCTTCGACGCCCACCGCCACGACCCGATCTCCCGGATGCGAGTCTCGACGGAGGGGTACGGCCACCTCGCGGCGGCGGTCCGGGACGTCGCCGACCGGTGTGACGCCGCGCTGGCGTTCGTCCTGGAGGGCGGCTACGGGCTCGACGCCCTCGCCGACTCCGTCGGGATGGTCCACGAGGTCTTCGACGGCCGGGAGCCGGTCGAACCCGATTCCGACGTGACCGACGACGCCGGGTCCGTCCTCCGGGACGTCGCGGACGCTCACGACCTGTGAGGTCGGCGCGGCCCTCGGGGTCAGGGCTCCGGCGAGACGTACGCAGCCAGTTCGACGCCGAACGCCTCGGCCAGCGCCGCGACGTCGGCACCGACGAGCACCTCGTGGCCGTCCGAAAGCGCCGTCTCGACGTGCGGCCCGAGCGAGACGTCGAACAGCCGCGCCTCGATCAGGGCGGCCGGCGTCCGCGCCTCGCGCGGTCGTTCGACGACGTAGTGGCCGGCCTCGTCGACGAACGGGCCGGTGACGTCCGGGTCCTCGGCGTAGGTCTCGAAGAAGTCCTCCGCGTGTTCGCGCACGCCCACGGGCGGGCCCCGGTGACGGCTGACGGCCGGCAGCCGGTCGACGCCGCACTCGACGAGGAGGACGGCCGTCTCGTCGGCGAACCGGGCGGTACGTAGCGGCTGGAAGCCGGCGCGCTCCAGCGCTCCCTCGACGCCCGCCAGTGATTTGTCGAGCTGCGGGTACAGCTGGTCGTCGACCACGTCGGGTGCGGTGAACCGAACGGCGACCGGGGTGGTCTCGCGGTCGGCGAACGCGTCCCGTGCCTCCGCCACGGACAGTGAGTCCGGCCGGTCGACTTCGAACTGGTCGGGCCGGGGGTCGGCCAGTAGCTCGCGGGCGGCGTGGGTCAGCCGAGCGACATTGCGGGCCGAGCAGACGGCCGCGACGTTGCGGTTGGGGTCGGTCGGGTCGACGACGACCAGCGGGTCGTCGAACCCGGCCGCGTCCGCCTCGGCCCCGTCTCCTCCCGCATCCGGGTCGATGCGGACCGGCGGCTGCCAGTCGGCCGCCGCCTCGACGAGCGGCCTGAAGCCGCCGTACTCGAGGACCAGGAGTTCGGTGAGAAAGCCCGAAAAGCCCCGCGTCCGGAGGTCGCTACCGTAGACGCCGACGCCGGTGAGAAAGGCCTTGGCGAGGCGGACGTCGTCGGCCAGCGGGTCGATGCGGCCCTCGAGGTAGTCCGTGTGGAACGGCGTCCGGTCGACGGCCGACCGGATGGCCGTCGCCGACTCGACGGCGTAGCAGGGCACGCAGTCGACGTCGACGCCGTCGACCTCGCCCGTGACGTAGGGGTGTTCCGCGTACTCCTCGTGGCCGTCCGGGATGACCGCGGTGCCGACCGCGAGCCCGTGGCGTTCGAGGGCCTCGCGGGACACCGCCGTCGGGAACCGGACGAAAAGGTCGACGTCGCGGTCGCCGGCCAGCCAGGTGCCGCGGGCGGTCGAGCCGACGAGCCGGACGTCGGCCTCGACAGGGAGCTCCGCGACGGCAGCCTCGGCGCGTGCCGAAAGCTCCTCGACGACCGATTCGAGGGCCGCGCGCTCGTCGTCGTCGGGCACGACCCGGCCCCGGACCTCCTCGACGACGGCCTCGAAAGACATACCCGCGGTTGCGCCGTCGGCCCGTAAAGCGTGTCGGTGCCGCGGCGAAGCGAAAGCCCTATCTGTCGATTCTGAATACCTATGGACACCTCGAGCCGCCGTAGCTCAGTTGGTAGAGCCTGGGCGCAACCGAGTGAAGTGATAGCCGGGACCCAGGTCTCACCCGGCGAGTCGCAGCCCGCGAGACGCGACCGAAAGAAGCGGCCCGGAACAGGCGAGCGGTGCAACCGCGAGCCCGCGAATCGAGCGATAGCGAGACGTGAGCGAAGCGAACGTCCCGGACAGTCGAGCGGCGACGCCGCGAGACGAGCGAGTGAGGACCGTCTCGACTCGTTCGAAACCTAGCGGCGGTGTCCAAGAACAAGGTTCACGTCTTAACTCGTGGAAAGGTAGTCGAATTAGCTGAAAGTTCGATATTCGAATTTCCAAAACCCATTTTTATACGCGTAGGCCTGCTCCGTCGGGGCGTTACCGATGTCGGTCGATCCACTCACACCACCTGCGAAAGTCGTTCGCGCCGCATTGATCCGCTATGTCCCTAAGTAAACTCACGTCTATTCGATCATACATCGGCACAGTGACATTCCGAACCTCTCCACTATCCGTTTCCTCTCGGAGTTGGAGGCGGCTTCCCGTCCTTCCTCGCCGCTCGTAGCCGTGTTTGAGGAGCACCTTCGCTATATCTCTACCGGAGAAGTCGGTCGTGGGCAGTGACCCACTATTTCATAAAGTCGGGGAGCGGTTCCGGTTCGTCAGGGATCTCCTCCGGGTCGATACCCCAACCCCGGAGGTCATCGTCAGTTACTGGGCGACCGATTTCGCCCTCGTGAAGCGCCACCGCTTCATCGAGGTTTTCGAGGGCTTTTTCCCTGGTTTCACCCTGGCTCGCGACACCGGTTTCCTCGTCTTTAGCGACCCACCATTCGTCCCCACAGGTAAGGGTAATGGTCGTGCCTGTGGGGGGATCCGATGCGTCGGTCGCCATACTCCTATTTAAGCACAGGACGTTATGTAAATTTTCGGCTGAGAAGGTGTTCGATCCGCGTCAATCAATGACCCCATCTGCGTGGTGGTGTCAGAATACCCGATGAAGCCGCGTGTACGTCCGCCATGCCAAGTATAGTAGAACGAGTCACCCGCTTCGGGCGTCCTCCTGGCCGGCAGTCGAGGCCGTTTTGTTCCGGGGCACACACGGACCGGCGTGGGCTCGTGCAGGCCACGGACGGCGGCGAACTCGTGGTCGGCGGTGAGTGGATCGCCAGCCCGTCAGGGAGCCGGGGCGTGAAAACAAATACGGATAACCGTCGGGTCGATCGACGACCCCGGGCACGGCACAGACCTCAAGTGTAAAGGCACCTGGTTCGGAGCCGTCAAGTCGGAGTTTCGCCGCGACCCCAAAGAGGATAGCAATACGACCGCGTGAGACGGTCTTCACCGTCGAACCGGTCAGGGAGGAAGCCGGTCTCGTTGATTATGCCAATCGAAACAAACGACGCCCACGGAGACGTCCGCCGAACCGCCATGTCGGAGACTGGCACGATCGAGCCGGTTGCAACGATCAGGCTCACCGTACACACTGGCGACGTTATGGCGACAGATGGCCTCACGCGAGCGGCCTTCGAAGTCTGGCGGCAACGCTTCTCTCACCCCAAAGCGAGCAGCGATAGGTGCGACCGTCACCAGGCGGTCCGTAGCACCGCCTCCAGCTCCTCGACCGTCGGGTCCAGTCCCTCGGGACAGTACGGCATGAGCCCGTCGCCGTGGACGTCCCGAGCGACGGCCGGGAGATCGCTCTCGGCCATGTCGTCGATCTCGCGGAGCCGCGTCGGCAGCTCTAGGGCGTCCCGGATCGCCTCGACCCGTTCGACGACGCGCGCCGCGGTTGCCGCGGGCCCGTCCGCGGCGACGCCGAAGCCTTCGGCCAGCAACGCCCGGCCGCCCTCGACCTCGTCGAACAGGTACCGGAGGGCGTGCGGGGCGATGATGCCGTGGGCGGCACCCTGCTGGATGGCGTAGCCCCGGGCGATACCGTGCCCGAATGCGTGGACGAGTGACAGCGTCAGGCCGTCGGCGCGCGAGCAGCCGTACTGGGCGAGGAGCGTGCCGACGACGACGTCGTCCATCGTGTCCGCATCACGCTCGCCGGCGCCGAGCGCGGGCAGTCCGCGGTCCAGGCGGCGGAGGGCCCGGACGGCGGTCGCGTCGGTGATCGGCGTCCCGGTGGCGGCGTA
>PXQY01000058.1 GCA_003021745.1 Halobacteriales archaeon QH_7_69_31 | reverse complement strand
CGATGAGGCGCTCTCCACGCTGTCGGACCTGCCGCTCGGCGTCGTGACGAACGGCGCCCCGGCGATGCAGGCGGCGAAACTGGCGGCGCTCGGGCTCGAGGACGCCTTCGACGTCGTCGTCCACGGCGGCTACGACGCGCCGGCCAAACCCTCGCCCGAGCCGTTCCACCGGGCGCTGTCGTCGCTGGACGCCAGCCCCGGCCGGACGTACCACGTCGGGAACTCCCTCTCGTCGGACGTGGCCGGTGCCCGGGCCGCCGGGGTCCGGGCGGTCTGGCTGGCCGACGGGACCGCTCGCCCGGAGCCCGAACCCGACCACACCGTCGACGCGCTGGCCGACGTCCCGCCGCTGCTCGCCGACGACTGATACGGTTACTCGACGGGCGTCACGTCCGTCACGGTGCCGACGCCCTTCGAGCGGCCCTCCCGGAAGACGAACCGCTGGCCCGCCTCGACGAGGTACGGCCGGAACTTGAACCGGACCCGCGCCGTGCCGGAGTCGCCGGGCAGCAGTTGGCCGCCCGCCGGGTGAATGGAGGCGGTCTCGCTCACCGTCTCGAGGTGGACGACGGGCTCGTAGCCGTCGTGGATGCGGGTCGGGTGGTTCAACACCATCACCTCCGCGGTGAACTCCCGGACCGGCGTCGGATCCGCGTCCCGCGGGACCAGCACCATCCCGCGCTCGAGGTCCGGCTCGCCGATGCCCGACAGCGCGATGCCGACGATCCGGCCGGCCGACGCCGACTCGACGCGGTGGTAGTGCATCTCGATGGAGCGGGCCTCGACCTCCCGGAAGGCGCCGTCGGCCAGCGGGCCGACGAGGAGTTCGTCGCCGGCCGCGACGGTGCCCGACCGCACGGTGCCGGAGGCGACCGCGCCGACGCCCGTCACGTTGTAGGTCCGGTCGACGTACATCGAAAAGTCGCCGGTGGCCTCCCCGGTCTTGGGGAGCCGCTCGAACAGCTCGTCCAGCACCGCCAGCCCGTCCATCGTCACGGCGCTCGTCGTGACGACGGGGACGACCTGCTCGTTGATCTCCTCGATGGCGGCCTCGACGCCGTGCCGCTCGACGGACAGCGGCGTCCGGTCGGCGTCACGCAGCAGCCGCTCGACCTCCCGTTCGACCTCGGCCAGCCGCCCATCCGTCACCGCGTCGGTCTTCGTGACCGCCACGACGGTGGGGAGGTCGGTCGCCAGGAGGATACCGAGGTGCTCGCGGGTCGTCTTCGTCGGCCCGTCGTCGGCAGCGACCACGAGCAGGCCGTAGTCGAGCTTCTGGCCGACGAGCCCGCGGATGGTCGTCCGGAGCCACGGCTCGTGGCCGACGGTGTCGACGAAGGAGACGAGCCGGTCGGCCTCCTGGACGACGCGGGCGCGGTCGGACTTCCGGTGGGGGTTGTCCATCCGGACCGCGCCGTCCTCGTCGAAGCCGTAGACGCCATAGGAGAGGTCCGCCGAGAGCCCGCGCTCCATCTCGTGGGGCTGGACGTCGAGGAAGCTCCGGGTGCCGCCCTGGCCGTCGTCCGGGTCGCCCGTGACGAGCGACCCGACGAGCGTCGACTTGCCGTGGTCGACGTGGCCGGCCGTCCCGACGACGATGTGGTCGTCGTCGACGTCGAGGACGGCGCCCTCCGAGAGCGTCGCGACGCCCACGAGACCCGCAGCGTCCTCACCCCGTCCTCCGTCGGGGTTCGACGTCGCGGTGCCGTCCTCGCCGACGCCCCACGTCTCGACGTCGTCGATGTGGGCGCCGGCCTCCTCGGCGATGAGCGACAGGACGTCCATCGACTCCGAGAACGCCTCGGGCTCGATGCCGGCGATGCCGCCGTCGTCGGTGACGCCGACGACGTAGGTCGCCTCGCCCTCGCCGGACAGCACGCGGTGCCGCAGCTGGGCGACGAGCGATTCCAGCCGCCCGTCGCCGAGGTGGACCGCCCGGGTGAGCCGCTCCTTGAACTCGACGCTACCGCCCTCCCGTTCGCCGCGTTCTATTGCCCGTCGGAGCGCGGCCCGGTCGGCGCTCATCTCGCCGGGAGGTTTCGACCACATCGCTAAAAGGGTTCCCCCGGAAGCGTGCACAGCACGGCCGTAGGCCCATATATGCCTCGGTACGGCTACGGTCCCCTCCGGAGTCGACCGCCGGACGGGACCACGCTGGACCTGCGGTCCACCCGACCAAGCTATTTACACGCCGGCGCCGAACCCCGGATGGATGTCCCCGCCACCCGACGGTTCGGTCGACCGGAGCGACCTCGACTACGTCGTCTGCTCCGACTGCGAGGCGAAGGCCGCCACCTCGTGGTCGTTCTGCCGGAACTGCGAGGCTTCGCTGGACGACGCCCTGCCGCCTGGCGAGGCCGACTTCGTGGACGACGACCTGCCGGCCTTCGAGGGGGCGGACGGCTGCCTGAAGTGCGGCAACGAATCGGCGACCATCGACAGCGTCGCGACGACCGGCGACGGCCTCTCGCGGCTCTTCGACCTCCAGAACCGGTCGTTCGAGGTCGTCGTGTGCGACCGGTGCGGATACACGGAGTTCTACCGGGCCCCGAAACGGGACGACGTCATCCTGGACCTCTTCTTCGGGTAACTGTCGCCCGCCGGTCACGCCGCCGACCGGATGTGCTCTACAGCCTTGAGGAAGCCATCGGCGTAGCCGGCGTCGGTCACCTCGTCGGCGGCCGCTCGGGCGGCCTCGTCGGCGTTCGCCACGGCGTAGGAGCGACCGACCGCGTCGAACAGCGCGGCGTCGTTCTCGGAGTCGCCGACGGCGACGAACTCCGCGGGTGACCGGTCGAGGATGCGGGCGGCCGACCGGAGCCCGGAGGCCTTGTCGACGCCGGTGGCCGTGACGTGGTAGGCATAGCCGGTGTCGAGGACCCGCATGCCGTGGTCGGCGGCGATACGCTCCAGCAGCTCCAGGGGGTGCTCGCGGGACACGGCGAGTTCGGTCTCCCGCCAGCGGTTCACCGGGTCGACCGCGCCCCACCCGAGGTCGTTGCCCGACTCGCGGTAGGCCTCAGCGACGGCCCGGGCGCCCTCGGGGTCGCCGTCGTGGACGAGCTCGTCGGCGGCCTCGACGTAGACCACGCCGCCGTTCTCGGCGACGACGTTCGCCGGGATGCCGAAGAACCCACAGAGCGCGACCGGATAGGGGAACGCCTTCCCGGTTGCGACCACGACCGGCGCGTCCCAGTCACGGAGCGGGTCGATCACGCGGGGGTCGATGGACGTGTCGGGCCGCGTCAGGGTGCCGTCGATGTCGACGGCGAGCGGCGGGACCATGCCCGAGGGTCGCCCGCCGCAGGTATCAAGCCCGGTGGCCGACTACTGCCACACGATGACGGTCTCGGAGGCGGTCGGCGATGTCCATGCGGTCGACCCGGCCCTGCTCGGGACGCCGGGTGCGCTCACGCTGTACGTCGTCGACGCCCACGAGCCGGCGGTCGTCGACACCGGGTCGGCGAACTCGCCGCCGGAGATCTACGACGCCCTCGACCGACTCGGCATCGACCGCACCGACGTCGCCCACGTCCTCGTCTCCCACGTCCACCTGGACCACGCCGGCGGCGCCGGCCACCTCGCCGAGGAACTCCCGAACGCCACGTTCTACGTCCACGAGGACGGCCTGGCGTACCTCACGGACGCCGCCGCGCTGTCCCGGTTGAAGCGCAGCGTCGACCGGGCGATGGGCGTCGAGGACGCCTACGGGGACCCGAAGCTCGTCCCCGAGGGACGCTGCAGCGTCGTCACCGGTGGCGAGCGGGTCGACCTCGGCGACCGCGAGCTGGAACTACTCGACGCCCCCGGGCACGCCCCACACCACTACGCCGCCTACGACCCCGCGACGGAGGGCCTGTTCTCCATCGACGCCGCCGGCATGCACCTGGCCGGCGAGATGCGACCGACGACGCCCCCGCCGGGCTTCGACCTCGAGGCGAACGTCGAGACGGTGCGGCGGCTCCGGGCCCTCGAGCCCGCCGTGAACCTCTACGGGCACGTCGGACCGGGCGGCGAAGACGCCGTCGGGGAGCTTGACCGCTACGAGGCGATGTTGCCGGAGTGGGTCGAGCGTGTCGATGGGCTCCGCACGGAGGTCGGTGAGGACGTGGAGGCCATCGTCGACGCGCTGGACCCGGGGTGGCATAGTCCGACCGTCCGACGGGACGTCGCCGGCGTGTTGGACTATCTCAGCGACGGGGAGGGCGAAAGCGAGGGCGAGCGAACGAAGTGAGCGAGCCCTCGAGGCGACGCGGTGACCGCAGGGAGCCGCGGAGCAACAATACCCCCGGAGCCGTAGCGAGCGAGCCTCGGCGCGACCACCGAAAGGGATGCTGACGACGGTCGCCCGTGGGGAGAGCGGCCCCGAGGCGGAGCGGGCCGTGGTCCGCAGGTTCAATCGCCAACGGACTCGACGCGGCCGACGGACGGGGGGTGACTGCGTCGGACGGCCCAGGCGGCCAGCGCGAACGCGGCGATGGTGAGCGCGAGGACCACGAGTTGGCCCGCGTCGCCGAACGCCCGTCGGGCGGCGACGAGCTGGACCACTACGACTGCCGCGGCGAGTCCGGCGGCGGCCGCCACGCGGGTGGCGTCGAGTTCGCGCGCCCACAGCGCACCCGCGGTCAGCGCGGCGAAGGCTCCGAAGCCCGCCGCGTAGTAGACGAGCTGGACGAGGTTGCCGAACGTGATCAGCAGCCGTGGCGTGAAGACCATCAGGATCGGGAGCGCCAAGAGGGCGGCGAGGCCGGCGCGGCGGACCCGATCCGGGGTGACGGGCGTCTCGGCGGCGTCCGTCCACACCGAGGCGGCCACGAGTAGCCCCAGGATGGTCGCCGCCAGCGCGAAGTGCAGCGTCAGCACGAGGATGGAGTAGCCGAAGACGAACTCGCGGACCAGCACCGTGAACGCGCCGAAGGCGACCTGGACGGGGGTCAAAAGCAGTGCGCCGACATGAAGGTCGCCGGGAACAGCCCGAAGACGGCCCCGTCGCACAGCGGCCACCGGGCCTCGCAGGTGAGGCCGGCGCCGGCGGTCGCGGTGAGCACCCCGAGGAGGGCGGTGACCGCCGTCGCGACGGTGGTCACGACCACCAGCCGGCGGAAGTCCATGGCGGTCGGTCGGTCCCACGGGAGTTTATACCCCGCGGAAGCGGGCGACGCGCTTGGCTGCTGGCCGGCGTCGGTCGCGGGCCGGCGGCACCATCCCATCACCGGGATGAAGCCGCCGACGATGCGGCGCGCGCCGACCGCGCCACGCCTACTTCCGGTCAATTGGCCGTCCGGTGCTCGAGGCGGAACCAGGATGCAGGTCCAGCGTCGATTCGGCGCCGGTCCCGGCATGCCGGAGGGAACGGGCGGGCCGTTGGGTAGCTTTTTGGGGGCGCTGGACGGACCCGCCGTATGGGACTAGACGAGGATTCGCTGGCGTATCACCGGCGGGCGCCGCCGGGGAAACTCGAGATGTCCACGACGAAGCCGACCAACACCCAGCGGGACCTCTCTCTGGCGTACTCGCCGGGCGTGGCGGCGCCGTGCAACGAGATCGCCGAGGACGCCGGGCGGGCGTTCACCTACACGGCGAAGGGCAACATGGTCGGCGTGGTGTCGAACGGCTCGGCCGTCCTGGGGCTCGGCGACATCGGCGCCCAGGCCTCGAAACCCGTGATGGAGGGCAAGGGCGTACTGTTCAAGCGCTTTGCGGACATCGACGTCTTCGACATCGAACTCGACCAGGCGGACCCCGAGGCGATCATCACCTCCGTGGCGGCGATGGAGCCGACCTTCGGCGGCATCAACCTCGAGGACATCGCGGCGCCGGAGTGCTTCGAGATCGAGTCGACCCTCCGCGAGCGGATGGACATCCCGGTGTTCCACGACGACCAGCACGGCACCGCCATCATCTCCGGCGCCGCGTTGCTGAACGCCGTCGACATCGCCGACAAGGACCTCTCGGAGCTCGAGATCGTGTTCTCCGGCGCCGGCGCCTCCGCCATCGCGACCGCCAGGTTCTACGTCCACCTCGGCGCCGACCGCGACAACGTCACGATGTGTGATTCCTCCGGCATCATCACCGAGCGCCGCGCCGAGGCCGATGACGTCAACGACTACAAGGAGGAGTTCGCCCGACCCGGCCCGGAGGGCGACCTCGCCGACGCGATGGACGGGGCGGACGTCTTCGTCGGCCTGTCCGTGGGCGGCATCGTCGGCGAGGAGATGGTCCGGTCGTTGGCGGCGGACCCGATCATCTTCGCGATGGCGAACCCGGACCCGGAGATCGGCTACGAGGCGGCAAAGGCGGCCCGGGAGGACACCGTCATCATGGCGACGGGCCGCTCGGACTACCCGAACCAGGTCAACAACGTGCTCGGCTTCCCGTTCATCTTCCGGGGTGCCCTGGACGTCCGTGCGACGGAGATCAACGAGGCGATGAAGGTCGCCGCCGCCGAGGCGCTCGCCGACCTCGCCCGTCGGGACGTCCCCGACGCGGTCGTGAAGGCCTACGGCGACCAGCCGCTGCAGTACGGCCCGGAGTACATCATCCCGAAGCCGCTCGACCCGCGGGTGCTGTTCGAGGTGGCGCCGGCCGTCGCCGAGGCCGCGATGGACAGCGGCTGTGCCCGGACGGCGCTCGACCGGGACCCGTACGTCGAGCGGCTGGAGGCCCGTCTCGGGAAGTCCCGCGAGATGATGCGCGTGGTGCTGAACAAGGCCAAGAGCGATCCGAAGCGGCTCGTCCTCGCGGAGGGCGACGACGAGAAGATGGTCCGGGCGGCCCACCAGCTCACGGAGCAGGGGATCGCCGAACCCGTGCTCGTCGGCGACCGGGCGGAGGTCCGGGCGCACGCCGACCGGCTCGGGCTGGACTTCGAGCCGGAGGTCGTCGACCCCGGATCCGCGACGCTTGCGCCCTACGCCGAGCGGCTCCACGAGCTCCGCAAGCGGCAGGGCCTCACGCGGCGGGAGGCCGAGGACCTGATCGAGGACGGCAACTACCTCGGGAGCGTCATGGTCGAGATGGGCGACGCCGACGCCATGCTCACCGGCCTGATGCACCACTACCCCTCGGCGCTCCGCCCGCCGCTGCAGATCGTCGGGACCGCCGACGACGCCGAGTATGCCGCCGGCGTCTACATGCTGACGTTCCGGAACAGCGTGGTGTTCGTCGCCGACGCGACGGTGAACCAGGCGCCGGACGCCGAGGTCTTAGAGGAGGTCACGCGACAGACCGCCGACCTGGCGCGCCGGTTCAACGTCGAGCCGCGGGCGGCGCTTCTGTCGTACTCGGACTTCGGGAGCGTCGACAACGAGGGCACGCGGAAGCCCCGGCGGGCGGCCGACCGCCTCCGGGCCGACCCCGACGTCGACTTCCCGGTCGACGGCGAGATGCAGGCCGACACCGCGGTGGTCGAGGACATGCTCGCGGGCACCTACGGCTTCTCGGCGCTCGACGAGCCCGCCAACGTGCTCGTGTTCCCGAACCTCGAGGCCGGCAACATCGCCTACAAGCTCCTCCAGCGACTGGGCGGCGCCGAGGCCATCGGGCCGATGCTCGTCGGGATGGACAAGCCCGTCCACGTCCTCCAGCGGGGCGACGAGGTCAAGGACATCGTGAACCTCGCTGGCGTGGCGGTGGTGGACGCACAGGGCGGCACCTGACCATATCTGTCACTCGAACGAGTGCTCGGGTGGCGGTTCGTGGGTTCAGATACCCGAGTGGCACCGCTGGCGCAGGCCTCCTATGCCGTTTATGGCCGGGCGGGGCCCGTTCTGTTGTCGAAACGTTGATGCTGGGGAGCCTCGACGACGGGAACATGGTTCGTAACGACACGGTCGACCGCCGCTCGTATCTCCGGGCGGTCGCTGCCGGCGGCGTCGCCGTCGGCCTGGCCGGATGTAACGGGAACGGGAACGGCGAGGGCGGCGTCGAGGTCGCCTTCGAGATCGAGACCGGTGAGCAGTACGGGTTCGGCGTCCGAGAAGGCGAAAGCGACCTCCAGGGCGCGCTCGATGACGGCCTCCAGGCCGCCCGGCAGGAGGGCGTCTACAGCGACCTCATCGAGGAGTACTTCGGCAACGGCGACGACGCCGGCGACGTCACCGAGGGCGCCGACGGCGGTACCGGCGCCGGCACCATCACGCCCGGAACTGCACCCGGCTTCGCGCCGTTCGAGTTCAAGGAAGGTGGCGAGCTGACCGGGTTCGACGTCGAACTCACGGAGGCCATCGTCGCCCGGACCGACTACGAGTTCGGCGGCTTCGAGGAATTCGAATTCGACAGTCTCATCCCGGCGCTGCAGGACGGGAACATCGACATGATCGCCGCCGCGATGACCATCACGGACGACCGCGACGAGGAGATAGACTTCTCGAACGCCTACTACGAGGCCAACCAGGCGGTTCTGGTCAGCTCCAGCTCCGACGTCGATCCGTCCGGCCGCGAAGACCTCGAAGGTCGGGTCGTCGGCGCCCAGAGCGGTACGACCGGCGAGGGCGAGGTCGACAAGCTGATCGATGACGGCATCATCTCCGAGGACGACAAGCGGACCTACAATAACTACGAACTCGCGGTCAACGACCTCGAGAGCGGGAACGTCGACGCCGTCATCATCGACGTCCCGGTGGCGGAGAACTTCGCCGAGCGGTAGGCCCCGATCGATGGATATCCTCCCGCTCCAGGCCGGCGACTGGGCGTTCGTCGGGACGAACTGGTGGATCCTTATGCAGGGCCTCTACGTGACGGTGCTTCTCACCGTCGGGAGCCTCCTGTTGGGTTTTCTGGCCGGCTTCCCGGGCGGTGCCATCGAGGTGTATGGCCGGGGACCGCTCCGGTCGGTCGTCCGCGGCGTCGGCGTCCTCCTGCGGGGAACCCCCATCGTCGTGCTCATCGTGCTGTTCTTCTTCGGCGTACCGTGGCCCGACATCGGCGCGGTGCCGCTCGGCGGCTTGCTGCCGTTACCCGCCTTCGAGATCAACGGCCAGGCGTTGCTCGCCTCGACCGCCGCCCTCGGGCTCCGGAGCGCGGCCTACCAGTCGCAGGTGTTCCGGGGCGCCATTCGGAGCATCGACGAGGGCCAGCTCGAGGCCGCCCGGTCGGTCGGGCTGTCGAAGCTCGAGGCGGTCCGCCACGTCGTGGTACCGCAGGCGCTCCGCCGGTCGATCCCGGGCTTCCAGAACGAGTTCACCATCGTGCTGAAGGACACCAGCATCGCCTTCGCCGTGGGGCTCGCCGAACTGCTGACCCGCGGGTTCGAGCTGTTCACCCAGCCGGCGGGCCAGACCGCTGTCGTGGAGATCATCCTCACCGTGAGCGCCATCTACTTCGTGTTGACGTTCCTGACGAACCGGACCCTCGACCGGGTCGAGAACCGCTTTGCGATTCCGACGGGGGAATCGAGCTGATGGCGAGACTGCTCGCGTTCGACGACGTCCACCAGGCCTTTGGCGACGAGGACGTGCTCCGCGGCATCAGCGTCGGGATGGACCGCACCGACGTCGAGGTTGTCATCGGCCCGAGCGGCAGCGGGAAGTCCACCCTCCTGCGGTGCGTCAACCGCCTGACCGAGTTCGACGCCGGCGACATCCGCCTGGACGGCGAGTCCGTCACGGCGATGGACGTCGACGCCCTCCGGCGCCGCGTCGGGATGGTCTTCCAGGGGTTCAACCTGTTCGCCCACCGGACCGCCCGCGGGAACGTCACGCTCGGGCTCACGGAGGTCCGGGACATCCCGAGGGGCGAGGCTCGCCGGATCGCGGACGAGAACCTGGCCCGCGTCGGGCTCTCGGCGCAGGCTGATTCCTACCCGGCGGAACTGTCCGGGGGGCAGAAGCAGCGGGTCGGCATCGCGCGGGCCCTCGCGATGGAGCCGGAGCTTTTGCTGTTCGACGAGCCGACGAGCGCCCTGGACCCCGAACTCATCGGGGAGGTCCTCGAAGTGATGCGGGGCCTCGCCGAGGAGGGCATGACGATGCTCGTGGTCAGCCACGAGATGGGCTTCGCCCGGTCGGTGGCCGACACCGTCACCTTCCTGGACGACGGCGTCGTCGCCGAGCGCGGCCCGCCCGAACAGCTGTTCGAGCACCCGGAACGGGACCGGACCCGGGAGTTTCTGGGCGAACTCGACACATGACCGACCGGGAGGGTCGCGGCGTCGACATCGGCGACCTCCCGGGCGCCCGACGGCTGGTGCTGGTCGCCGTCGGCGTCCTCTTCTGGGGCTGGTTGCTGGCCAGGTGGCTCCACGACTGGGTCCTCGCACCCGACGTCACCGGGGCCGCCGCCGGCGCCCTGGAGTGGCTCGCCGGCGGCGTCGAGTTCGCGGCCTTCACCGCGGCCTCGATGCCCGCGCTGGCCGCGGGGGCCTGGATCACGGTGTATCTCACCGTGCTCTCGATCCTCCTCGGCCTCGTGATCGCCGTCCCGCTCGCCGTCGCCCGCATCTACGGCGGGCCGGTGCTCCGGTGGATCGCGCTGTCGTACACGGAACTGATCCGCGGGACCCCGCTTCTCGCCCAGCTTTTCGTCCTCTACTTCGGGCTACCGACCACGCGGTACATACGCGACATCCCGGGCGTCGGCGAGGGGGTCGTTCCCTATGCCGCCATCTGGGTCGCGGTCATCGGTTTCACCATCAACAGCAGCGCCTACCAGGCGGAGTACATCCGGTCGGCGCTACAGTCGGTCGATCCCGGCCAACTGGTGGCCGCCCGGTCGGTCGGGCTCTCCCGGCTGGAGGGCATCCGGTACGTCGTCCTCCCGCAGGGGCTCCGCTACGCGATACCCGGCTGGACGAACGAACTCGTCTACCTCGTGAAGTACTCCTCGCTCGCGGCGTTCATCACCGTCCCGGAGCTGTTCCGAGCCGCGCGAAACATCGGTTCGGACACGTTCCGCGTCCTCGATATCTACCTCGTGGCCGCGCTGTTCTACCTATCACTCGTCCTGACGCTGTCGGTCGCGATGCGTCGCTTCGAGGCGGCCGTCGCCATCCCCGGCGTCGGGAGCGCGAGCGAACGTGAATGACGACAGGGTGCTCGTCGGCCCGCGACCGATCGCCGGGCACCACGCCGTGTCGGTTCCGGCAGCTTCTGTGGGTTTTAACAGTGTGGAAAGAATGTCGCCGCTCATGCCGCTGGAAAACCTGCAGGCAGGTGCGCTCTCGGTCGTCCCGGCGCTCGTCGCCATCAGCCTCGCGTGGTACACCCGTGACGCGCTCGTCGGCCTGTTCGTCGGCATCGCCACGGCAGGCGTGCTGTACGGGGCGTTGCACCCATCGACCGTCGGCGTTCCGCCCGACGTCCTGGCACTCGGCCCGACACTGGGGGAGGTCGCCCTCCAGGAGGGGTCCGACTCCGACTCCTGGACCGTGTCCCTCGGCGGCGCCCTCGTCGGGGCGGTGTTCGGGCTGACGGTCATCCCGGAGCTGATCGCGACGGCGCCGCTGTTCGACGACGCGTGGTACGTGGAGAACGTCCTCCTCGCCATCTTCGCGATCGGCGGGATGATCGGGCTGATGATCCGGGCCGGCGCGGTCCAGGGGATCCTCGAGGCGCTCGCCGACCGCGCCGAATCCGCCGACGACGCCGAGAAGGCCGCGTTCCTCGCCGGGATCGCCGTCCACATCGACGACTACTTCAACTGCCTCGTGGTCGGCTCCATGATGCGCCCGCTGACCGACCGGTTCGACGTCTCGCGGGCCAAGCTGGCGTACTACGTCGACAGCGCCGGCTCTCCCGCCTCCCGACTGGCCTTCTACTCGACGTGGGGCGCGGCGATGATCAGCTTCATCGGCGCCGGCCTCGTCCAGGCCGCAAAGCAGGGCCAGTTGCCGAACCACATGACCGGACTCGTCGCGCAGTCCGGCGGCGAGCCGATCGCGGTCAAGGCGAAGATCTGGCCGCTGTTCTTCAACACCTTGCTGACGGGCTTTTACTCGTGGATCGCGCTCATTATCGCCGGACTCGTCGCCTGGCAGGTGTTCCCCAACATCCTCGAGATGGGCGAGGAGGAGGACCGCGCCCGCGCCGGCGAGGGCGTCGTCGGCGAGGACCACGATCCCATGATATCCCGGGAGATGGAGGCCTACGAGATGTACGAGGGCGCCGACCCGGACTGGCGGAACTTCGCCGTCCCCATCGTCACGATGATCGCCGTCGGTCTCGGCGCGATGTTCTGGCGGGCCAGCCCCGTCGTCTACGTGGAGGGAAAGACCGGAACCACCGTGCTGACGCTTTTCGACTGGCTGGGCCTCGCGGGCTATCAGGTCGTCGTCCCGCCGAGCGGTCCCTGGGCGTTCAACATCGGCGGCGTCCAACTCGGCGTCGCCGCCGTCTCGGCCCTCGCCGTCGCATTCTGCATGTTCCGGTTGCAGGGCAACATCCCGTCGAACGCCGACGGGACCGACGCGATGATGCGGGGCTTCAAGGGCATCTTCCTGGCGGCGCTCATCCTCGCGTTCGCGAGTTCCATTCAGAACGCCGTGACGCTGCTCGGTATCTCCTCGTTCGTCACCAACGTGTTCGGCGGCATCCCGGCCTGGAGCGTGCCGATCAGCATGTTCCTGGTGACGAGTTTCGTCAGCTTCTCGGACGGTTCCTCCTGGGCGACCTACGGCATCATGTTCCCGATCGCCATACCCGTGACCTTCGCCACGGGCGCGAACCTCATCCTGGTGCTGGGCGCCGTGTTCTCCGGCGGCATCTTCGGCGACCACTCCTCGCCCATCTCCGACACCAGCGTCCTGGCCTCTTCGACGAGCGGGAGCGACCACATGGTCCACATCCGGACGCAGATCCCGTACGCGGTCGTGACCGCCGGCATCGCGGCGGTGTTGTTCCTGGTGGCGGCGTTCCTGCTCCCGCAGGGCTTTGCGGTCATTCCATACTGACCACGTGAATTGGACAGCATCATGGAGAACGACCCGGCATCCTTCTTGGTCAACCCGGCATCCTTCTTCGACAACCCGGCCTCCTTCTCGAATCATCCGGACTCCTTCTTCGACGACCCGGAGACCGACCGCGCCGAGCAGTTCCTCTCGCGGCTGCTGTAGCGGTCCTGACCGTGGCGCCTCGCGTCGCGGTCAGGTGAACTCCGAGAGGCCCGCCTGCCCGTCGTCGGATTCGGCCTCCTCGGCCCGGTCCTCGACGGACCGGTCGTCGCCGTCAGCGGCGGGGTCGTAGGCCGCCGCATCGGAGCCACCGCCGGCGTCGGCGCCGTTGGCGTCGTCCGCGTCGTCGTCCCCGGTCGGCGTCTCCCCGGCCTCGCCACCCGGGCCTGGTGCGAATGCTCCGCCGGAGTGCTCGACGGCCGCTTCCTCCCGCCGTGTTCGGGCCTCCTCGACGATGCCCTGGACCTTGTTCGTCGTCTTCCCCGAGCCGGTGACGAAGGCGACGTGTTCCTCGTCGAGGTCGTACCGGGCCGCCATCCGGACCGTCAACTCCCGGTTCGTGCAGTGGTGGGTCATCGCCGCCAGGAACGGCATGACCTCCCGGCGGGCCGTCCCGGTGGAGACCCCGGCCTCGGTCGCGATCCGTCCCGCGACGTGATCCCGCGTGGCGTCCCGGGCGGAGCGGTACGGCGCGCCGCCGTACCGGGTCCAGCCGCCGCGTTCGGCCCGCCGGACCGACGCCACGCCCGCGGCCAGGTTGTCGGTCGCGTACCGCCAGTACCGGTAGGTCTGCGTGGCGCGGACCCTGCCGAGCCAGACGTCGGCGTCGGCAAGGTGCTCGTAGGCGTCGGCGAGTTCCCCGCCCTCGTAGACCGCCGGGGCCTTGTCCTCGACCCACCGGAGGAGGTCGTCGGGCGTCTCGTCGACGTCGTAAGCGGTCCGGAGCGCCGCCTCGGCTGATTCCTCCTTCAGGACGGCGTCCAAAAACGTGAAGATGTCCTCGGTCTGGTCCCGGCGGCCCTCGATCGACCCCTCGGTCACCTGGCCGTCCTCGACGCGGGCCTGGAGGTCCGTGATCGCGCCGCGGAGGTCGCCGCGGTTCCGGTCGGCGATGGATTCCAGGGCCGACTCCTCGAACTCGACGCCCTCCCGGCGGCAGATGTCCCGCAGGACGGGGACGATCGACCGCGAGGAGACGTCGCGGAACTCGATCTCCCGGCAGGCGCTCCGGAGGCCCGAGGACATCTCGTAGTAGTCGTTCGCGATGAGGACGACCGGCTGGGCCGCGTCCTTCACGAGCCGCGTCATCGCCGCCGCGCCGCCGCGGTCCTTGTGCCGATGGAGGTTGTCCGCCTCATCGAGGACGACGAGCTGCCGCTCGCCGCCCAGCGTCGCGTTCGAGGCCGCCCGGCCGGCGAACCGCTCGATCTCGTCGGCCGTCCGGGCGTCGGAGGCGTTCATCTCCAGCACTGGCCAGCCCAGGTCGTTGGCCAGCGCGTGGGCCGCCGACGTCTTCCCGACGCCCGGCGAGCCGTGGAGGACGACCGCCTCCCGGTGGTCGTCCCAGGTCTCGGCCCACTCCTCGAGGGCGTCGCGGGCCGAGTCGTTGCCGCGGACCTCCGACAGCGTCGTCGGGCGGTACGTCTCCGTCCAGTCGGCCATCACCGGACGAAGA
>PXQY01000047.1 GCA_003021745.1 Halobacteriales archaeon QH_7_69_31 | reverse complement strand
GCTCCTCGCGCTCCTGCTTGAGGAAGTTTCGGACGTTCGACACCGTCGCGGACTCGATCGGCGGCGTCCGGACGACCTCCGGCGTCCAGCCGACTGCCTGGGTGATCTCCCGGAGCGTCGAGCCGTGCCGGCCGATCACCATCCCGGGCTTTTCGGCCTCGATGACGACCTCGCCGGTGTCGGCATGGAAGTCCAGGTCGGCGACGCCGGCCTCTTCCGGGATGATGTCCCGGACCCGCTCGCGGGCCTCCCGCGGCGGCGAGAGCACGTCCGGGTCGGGCCGGACAGTAATCCGCTTGCGGAGCTGGGAGGCCAGCCGCCGGATTAGGTCACCGTCACCGGCGAACTTCTTCGGGTCGCGGGTGTAGACCACGAGCTCCGGGCCCTCGTATGTCACGTCCGAGATGGAGACGTCGTTCGGTACCTCGCTGGCGATCGTGTTCTTGATATCGTCGAGTTGCCGCTCTACTGCACTCATGTTAGAGACCTGTTGAATCCGGGTGTTCCGGCGCTGCGGTAGTCGCCTTCGGCGGCATCCAGCGGCCCGCTCGCCGCCGTGACAAGGGGTCGCTGGTCCGGACGTACCGTCGTTCGACAACTCCCGGAGACACCGGAAAACCCGCTCGTATTCGGGCCTTACCCACCGCCCATATAAAATCCTTCGCAAACGGCACGTGTGCGCTCGGACTCGTAGCCGCCCGGTCAGTGAGACGGTATCGGGCTCCACACCGAGGATTCGACCGATCCGCGGAATCTCGTACAGCACGGCAAGAAGCCGTCGATACGCCAGGTCGAGATAGGTTTTGAGACCGTGAAAACGATGATTCAGTCGGCATAGCCGTCTTCCGCGATGCCGTATCGCGGGTTTCGCGTTGCCGACGGCGGCTTTTTGATGAGCGTGACGACGTGCTTCGTTAAGCGGAGAACTTTCAATTGCACAACTGAACCTACACGCTTAATTTCCTAGTAAGGTAGATATTTAGTGTGAGCTACGAGGAAAAAGACAATGGTCCGTGAGTCGGTGAACTGGCCGGTTTCAGACGTCCCAACAAGCCCCAAAGCTCTTACACCACTATAGGGCAGAACACAACATATTTGACCCCAGAATATAAGTATTTTATATGAAGAAGCGTGAACTCATCATATCCTGTGCAGGCATTACGATTGGAGGTGGGTGTACGATGTTAGCGGATGACGATGGCGGAGAAATTAATAAAGAAGCCCTCGTCAAAGATGGGCCCGGCGAGTATCCCCACGAAATTCGTGCTGATAACAGGAGTAAGGAGTCAATAGAGCTAACTGTCACCGTTGAACTCGAGGACGAGCAGATTCAGGAAGGGACCTTCACCATTTTCTCGGGGGCAGAAGAGATCGTGATGGGAATCACCAAGAAGTCGCTACCTGATGGCGAAGACAACATTGTTGTGAGAGCTATGACTGCCGGTGGGCAAGAAACTACTACGGGGCATAACGTAAATGAGTGTCTGGGCAATTTCCTGATAGGATACACAGATGACAGAAAATTAACTTCGACATATTCTATCTGTTAACCCTCTGCAGTTCGGGGACAAGTCTGTCGAAGTCACGCTGGAATTCCCGATGCCGGTTCTCGAGCGTATAGGGCTCCATGCGCCCGCAACGCCTTAATTCGACGTCCGGACCAGAATATTTTATTCGACTACAACCCCAGTACACATCGATGTTTGACCACGCTTCCAGACGCGACGTCATGCGACGGCTCGGTGCCGCGGCCGGCGCCACCGCGGTCGTCGGTGGACTCGCCGGCCCGGCGACGGCGCACTTTCCCCCGCACCTGGCCGTCGAGGTCAAGCCCGGCGTGAGTCCGAACCGTGTCAACCCCGACAGCGAGGGCTTCACCGCCGTCGGCGTGCTCGCGACCGAGGAGTTCGACCCGACGGCGTCGCCCGTCCGGTATCGCTTCGGGGCGCCCGAGCTGGTCGCGGAGGGCCGTGGTCCCCGGTCGGTCCACCACGAGGCCCGCGATATCGAGGGCGACGGCCGCGAGGACCTGCTCCTGCAGTTCCCGACCGACGATGCCGAACTCGGCGGGGAGGAGGTGGCCGAACTCCGGTGGGACAACGACCGGACTCGCCAGCACGGCCTCTCCGGCACCGACGACGTCACGCCGTTCCCGGTCACCGGCTCCCGCCGCGGCGACGGCTCCGTGTTCACCGGTGGGCAGGTCGAGCGGGTCGAGCTGGTCCCCGGGACGTTCGAGCCCGTGGCGGTGCGGGACCGCGTCCCGGCGTCCTGGACCGTCGTGGACGGTGACCTCGATCGGTCACGGGACTGTGGGCCGGTCGAGCCGACCTTCGGCGACGCCAAACACGTCTACCTCGCGCCGAGCGACGGGTCGGCGACCTACTACGTCGAGGCCCCGAGCGACCCGGAGGCCACCGGGGAGTACTCCTTCGGTCCGTTCGAGGTCCGCCCGAGAGAGGGGTCGGGCGGCTGGGTCGCGGCGTCGGACACCTCCAGCCGCGAGCGGGTCGTCGGCGCCGAACAGCCCTGAGTACGAGCCACGTCGGTCGCCGGGGCGGAAGGTTGAGGCGACGTCGGCCCGAGCCCCCGCCATGGAGGTGACGCCCGCCACCGTCGCCGACGAGCGCGACCGGATCCGCGACGACGAGCGCGTTCCGGTTCTGATCAACGGCGTCCGGGACCGTCTCGGCCCGCTGTTCGGCGTCGAGGTCGACCACGTTGACGCCGACGTCTACCGCGAGGAGGTCGACGCGGTGTTCGCCGACGGCGACCGCGCCGTGAATGTCGCCGGCCTCTCGATGCTGCTCCGCGAGCTGGACTGCCCCGAGGACTACCCGGGGTTCGTGGTGGACGAATTCCTCGGCCGGCAGCTCGCCTCGACCGTCGCCGGCAACCAGCCGCTCGCGCTGCTCTCGGAGGCGACGTTCCACTTCGCGGACGTCCACGTCCACGGCGGCAACACGGCCGGCGCCGACGACCGCCGGGCCGCGCTCGCGGCCGGGTTCCAGACCCGGCTCCCCGGGTGGGCCTGGCGCGAGTCGCCGAGCCCGTTCGCGGTGGACCCCGAATGAGGAACGTCAGCGCTCGGCCTGCAGCGCCGGCTTGAGGTCGAGGATCGGCGAGCCGTCGGCGGCGTCCAGACCCCGGACCCGGAGCCGTCGGCCGTCCCGCTCCAGGAGGGTACACGTACAGACGGACAGCGGGTTCGGTCGGTGCGGCGTCCGGCGGGCGAAGGCGCCGATGCCGTCGTCACCCTGGAGCGACTCGCGGTCCGCACGGTCGGCCCAGTAGACGACGGTGAGCCGTATCACGTCGTCGATGCCGGCCAGGGCGTCGTCGTACCGCTCGAACACCTCGACGGTCGCCGCCGCGTCGTCCGCAAAGCCCTGATGTGGTGCGTCCTCGGGCGTGTCGTATGGCGTGTGGGCGACGCCGACCGGCGACAGCACCGGCGTGGGCTTGTCGGGCATCGAACGAAGGTCCTCGCGGGGCGAGTGAAACGTGTGGCTACTCGCAGTCTACGACGGCACACTGGACGCCGGCCGGGGTCGGCGACTCCGTGAGCGTCCCGAACTGCCCCGGGACCAGCCCGACGGCGAGTGCGGTGAGCGCCTGGAACCAGTGCTGGAACACGACGTGCAGGAACACGCCGCCGAAGAAGGGGATCATCCCCGACGCGTCGAGCGGGGTGGCGATCAGGTTGTCGATCATCTGCGAGCGAGGGCCGACGAACACGTTGAGCATCCACAGCACCGGAAGTATGATCAAGATTGCCCTCGCAGTGTAGCCCTTCCAGTTGTATTCGGTGAGGACCGACAGCCGGTCCGGGGCGACCGCCAGCAGGATGAGGACGATAGAGAGGATGGGCGAGAGGTCGAAGATGAGCGTGCTGTAACTCGGTAGGTCGCCCGCGGCGAGTCCTGGCAGCCACGCGTAGGGCTCGGATTGCAGCACGAAGCTCACGAGCCACGAGAGGGCGACGAGGAGTCCGAGCAGCTGGAATACCCGCCATCCGCTGCTGATACGTCCCGATCCACCGACCGTCGACGTCCCGTGTTGCTGACTCATAGGGTTTCACCGGGTTCTCGGTCACGAACCAGCTTCTCGTTCGGGAAGCTGGTCCGGGAAAATATGGCGGTAGAACAACATAAAAGTTCAGGGTAATAACCCATCTATTGACATTTTCGGGAGGTCACCCGGGCGCGATCGGTGACGTGGCGGGTCCGGCATCCGGTAGCAGGTGTACGCGGTGACCAATGTCCCCCAGATTGCGGTCCCCACGTACAGGTCGGGACGGCCGGCGACGGCCGCCGCCACGAGCGGGACCCAGGCAACGATGAGACCGACGGCTGAGTTGGCGACGGCACAGGGCCAACAGCGACGGTCGCCGGTCATATCCGGTGCCGTCACGACGGTCACCCAGGACGACATTCGGGTCCGAGCCACAAAGCGTTATCTCCGGGCCCGACCCCGAATCTATTTCTCCGGACGGCCGCTACAGTCGGGCCCGTGGCTCACAGTCCATCGCCGCCCGGCTGGCTCGAACTCCGGGACGACGAGCGGGTGGTGCTCCGCGTCGCGCCCTCGAAGAACCTTGTACTGGCCAGCCTGACCGCCGGTGTCGTTCTCATGATGGCGATGGCGGTCGTCGTCGGGTTCGTCCTCTCCCGCACGCCGGCCCGGTGGACGAGCTTCGTGGTCCTCCTCGTCATCGTCGCGATGATCGCCGGCGCCTTCCTCGTCACCGAACGCCGAGAGTACGTGCTCACCAGCAGACGGGTCTGTGCAGCGGTCGGGTTCGGGTCGAAGCGGGTCGCGGCGTGTCCGGTCGAGGCCGTCGCCGACGTCAGCATCGAGCAGGACGGGTGGGAGCAGTTGTTGAGCGTGGGCACCGTCCGGTTCGCGACGCGGGACGGCGAGGGCGTCACCTTCGACCTCATCGAGAACCCGGCGGGCGTCCACGGCCGGGTCCTCCAGTTCGTCGACCTCTCCGGTGATGGGTGAGACCCCTATCGGCGCTCCCTAGCCCCCGCCACGACCGCCTGCCCGTAGGCGATCCCGCCGTCGCCGGGCGGCACCCGTTCGTTGCCGACGAGCGTCAGCCCCGCCGCCTCGACCACCTGCCGCACGATCTCCGAGATGTGGTCGTTGTACGCCACGCCGCCGGTGAGCGCGACAGCTCCGACGTTCCGGTCGTTGGCCGCGTCGACGGCGAGCCCGGCAAGTCCACGTGCGAGGGCGGCCTGGGCCGTGGCGGCGACGTCCGTCTTCGGGTCGCCGTCGGCCAGCCGGTCACCGAGCGTCCGGAACAGCCACGGCGTGTCGACGACCGGTCGCCCCTCGACCGTCGCGGTCGGCACCTCGATGTCGGCTGCCGTTCCCTCGGCGGCGACGGCTTCGAGTCGCATCGCCGGCTCGCCCTCGTAGCTGCGGTCGGTAGAGACGCCGAGCAGCGCGCTCACGGCGTCGAGGAACCGCCCGGCGCTGGTCGTCACCGGGGTGTTGACCTCGGCGTCGAGCTGCTGGACGACGAGCGAGCGCTCCTCGTCGCCACCGGGGAACCCCACGCCGTGCCGCTCGAGGGTCTCGCTGACGGGTCCGTCGCCGGCGTCCAGTAGCCCGGCCACCATCCGGGCGGGGTGTTCGGTGGCCCGGTCGCCCCCGGGCATCGGGACCGGCGCGAGGCCGCCCACCCGCTCGTACTCGGCGCGGCTCGCGTCGAGCACCTCGCCGCCCCAGACGGTGCCGTCGGGGCCGTAGCCGACCCCGTCCAGCGTCAGCGCGACGGCGCGGTCGCGGGCGTGTTCGGCCAGCACGCTCGCGGCGTGGGCGTGGTGGTGCTGGACCGCGATCGTCCGGTCGGCTGGGCCCTCGGCAACCAGGCGGTCGGCGTAGTCGGTCGTGACGAACGAGGGGTGGGCGTCGTGGGCGACGACGGGCGGGTGTTCGAGGCCGGTCACGGCCAGGAGGCGGGCGATGGCGCTCTCGAGGAACGACAGCGTCTCGGGACCGTCCACGTCGCCGACGTGCTGGGTGAGATAGCAGTCGCCGTCGTGGCGGACGGCGGCGGCCACGTCGAGTTCCGGCCCGACGGCGAGGACGTCCGCGCCGTCGCCGGGGCCCGCCACGTCCGGCGCCGCCACCGGCACGGGCGTCGGCACGAACCCCCGCGAGCGACGGATCGGGCGCCGGGCACCGTCCGCAACCCGGACGACGGAGTCGTCACACCGCGACACGATGCGGCGGTCGTGCAGGAGAAAGCCGTCGGCCACGTCCGCCAGGCCGGCCACGAGCGGGCCGTTGGCGCGGTACATCGGCTGACCGGGCGGGTTCGCCGAGGTCACGACGAGCGGGACGCCGACGCGGTCGAACAGGAGGTGGTGGACGCCGGAGTACGGGAGCATGACGCCGACGGTGTGCAGCCCCGGCGCGACACCGGCGGCGAGTGGCGTGTCCCCCGCCGCCGACAGGAGGACGATCGGGCGTCGGTGGGAGGCGAGCGCCTCGCGCTCGCTGGCGGTCATCCCGGCGATCCGATCGACGGCGTCGAGATCAGGCGCCATGACCGCGAACGGCTTGTCGGGGCGGCCGGTCCGCTCGCGGAGCGCCCCCACGGCGGCCGGGTCCGTCGCGTCGCAGGCCAGGTGGGCGCCGCCGACGCCCTTCAGGACCGCGATGCCGCCGTCGGTCACGGTGTCGGCGGTGGCCCGGACGGCCGCGGCCCGCTCGGCGACCGTCTCGAGTGCGTCCGGGAACGGATCCCGGCCGTCGGTCGGGGGATCGGCGGCCCCGACGGCCGCCGGCGTCGGGACCGTGCCGTACCGGAGCCGCGGCCCGCAGTCGGGACAGGCCATGGTCTGGGCGTGGTACCGGCGGTCGGCGGGGTCCCCGTAGACATCGCGACAGGCCTCGCACAGGGGGAAGGCAGCCATCGACGTCGTCGGGCGGTCGAACGGGAGCGACTCGACGACGGTAAAGCGCGGGCCGCAGTCGACGCAGGCGGTGGCCCAGTAGCGGTGGAACCGCGAGTCGGGGTCCCGGAGGTCGCCGAGACACCGGTCGCACGTCGCGGTGTCCGGTGGCAGGGTGCCGCCGTCGGCGTCAGCGTGGGCGCCGTCGTCGGCGTGGGCGTCGTCGGAGGGGACGATGGCGAACGCCTCGAAGGCGGGCGTGTCGACGGACCGACGGTCGACCTCGACCGTCTCGACCGTCGACAGTGGCGGCGGCTCCTCCCGGAGCGCCGCCAGGAGGGCATCTACCGCGTCGGGGTCGCCCTCCAGTTCGATCCGGACGCCGGCGTCGCCCAGGTTCCGGACGGCGCCGCGGAGGTCGTGGTCGACCGCCCGGCGGTAGACGAAGGGGCGGAACCCGACGCTCTGGACGACGCCGGTCACTCGGACGGTCGCACGCTCCATGGCGGGCCTTGGCTGCCCACCGGCATAACCGTGTCACCGCGCCGGCTCCGGCCCGGTTCCGCCGGAGCACCCACCTCGGCGACGGTGGGCCATTGCTTCCCGTTTCAGAAGCGGATTCCGCGGGTACGGGGGCGCTCACGGTAACATTGATGCCTGTCGGCGAGTAATGGAGGACAATCATGTGTCTGGGCGTACCCGGCGAGGTCACGACCGTCGACGGCCCGCAGGCGACCGTCGACTTCTGGGGCGTAGAGAAGGAGGTCCGGCTCGACACCGTCGACGCCCCGGTCGAGCCGGGCGACTACATCCTGAACCACGTCGGTTTCGCCATCCGGCGCATCCCGGACGACGAGATCGACGAGACGATGTCGCTGTACGAGTCGTTCATGGAGGACGACCCCGACGACATGCTGACCGACGACGTCATCGACGAGATCGAGGCCGGCCGGACCGTCCCCGCCGACGAGGCGGAGGGGCTGGCGGTCGCCGACACGGGCCCGGAGGCCGCCGACGCCGGGGACGCCGAGGACCTCCTCGAGGAGCTGGACATCGATGTCTGAGACGCCGCCCGCCGACCCGACCGGCGGCCTGCCGGGCGCCGGGGGCGACAACGCCCTGGAGTTCCGCGACCCCGAGAAGGCCGAGGCCATCGCCGCCCGCCTCGAGGAGCTGAGCGGGGCCCTCGACGACCCGCCGGCGACGATCATGCACGTCTGCGGGAGCCACGAGCAGTCCATCGCGAAGTTCGGGCTGCGGTCGATGCTCCCCGACGACGTCCGGCTCATCATGGGCCCGGGCTGTCCGGTCTGCATCACGAACATGCCGGAGGTCGACGAGGCGGTCGCGCTGGCGCAGGCGGGCCACACCGTGGTGACCTACGGCGACATGCTGAAGGTGCCGGGGTCGACGAAGTCCCTGGACGACGCCAGGGCGGCCGGCGCGGACGTCCGCGTGGTCTACAGCGCCGCCGACGCCGCCGAGATCGCCGAAGAGGAGGACGGCGCGGTGGTCTTTTTCGCCACCGGGTTCGAGACCACCGCCGCCCCCACCGCCGCCGTCGTGAAGGACGACCCGCCCCCGAACTTCTGGGTGCTCTCGTCGCACAAGTACGTCCCGCCGGCGATGGAGATCGTCGCCGACATGCCCGACACCGACATCCAGGGCTACCTCGCCGCGGGCAACGCGGCCATCATCACCGGCTCCGGCATCTTCGAGGCCATCGCCGACGACCACGACCTCCCGATCGTCGTCGGCGGCTTCGAGCCGCTGGACATCCTCGCGGGCATCACCAAACTCGTCGAGATGATCGGCGAGGACGCCTCGGGCGTCGAGAACGCCTACCCGCGCTGTGTCACCGAGTCGGGCAACGAGGTCGCCAAATCCCAGATGTGGGACGTCTTCGAGACCGAGACCGGCGAGTGGCGCGGCATCGCCGACATCCCCGACGCCAACCTCGTATTGGGCGCCGACTACGACCACGTCGACGCCCGCGAGCAGTTCGACATCGACACCGCCCACCTCAGAGACGAGTCCGCCCACCGGCTGGCCGACGACTGCATCTGCGGGGACATCATGTCCGGCAAGGCGGACCCGACCGACTGCGACATGTTCGGCGAGGAGTGCACGCCCGAGGACCCGGTCGGCGCCTGCATGGTCTCCAGCGAGGGTACCTGCAAGATCTGGCACGAGTACGGCGGCCGGCCGGACCTATGAGCGATTCCCCCGACGCCGTCGACGCCGCGGACGCTCCCGAAGCGCCCGGCACGGCGGGCGAGGAGGGCGACCGCGTCGGGCTCGAGCACGGCGCCGGCGGGGCGGCCACCCGCAAACTCGTCTCCGGGACGCTGGCGGCCGGCTTCTCCGACCCCGAGGAGGCCCTCGTCGGGCTCGAGGGGATGGACGACGGCGCCGTCGTCCCGGTCGGCGACGAGAACCTCGTGGTGACCACGGACAGCCACGTCGTCCAGCCGCCGTTCTTCCCGGGCGGCGACATCGGTCGCCTCGCGGTCTCCGGCACGGTCAACGACCTCGCGGTGATGGGCGGGACGGACGTCCGCGCGCTCACGAGCGCCGTCGTCGTCGAGGCCAACTACCCGACGGCGAAGCTCGAACGGGTCGCCGACTCGATGGCGGCGACCTGCGAGGAGGCCGACGCCGCCGTCGTCACCGGCGACACGAAGGTGATGGGCCACGGCGAGGTCGACGGCGTCGTGGTCAACACCGCCGGCGTCGGCGTCGCCGACAACGTCACGCCGGACCACGCCGTCGAGCCGAACGACGTCGTCATCGTCACGGACGCCATCGGCCAGCACGGCATCTCGCTTTTGGCCGAGCGGGAGGGCATCGAGTTCGGCAGCGACCTCGCCTCCGACGTCAAGCCGCTCAACGACCTCCTGGCCGCGGCGCTGTCGGACGGCGGCGACGACGTCCACGCGATGAAGGACCCGACGCGGATGGGGCTTGCCGGCGCGCTCAACGAGTTCGCGACGAAGAGCGACGTCGGCATCGAGGTCCGCGAGGAGCGCGTCCCGGTGACGAGCGACGTCAAGGGCGCCGGCGAGATGCTCGGGCTCGACCCGTTCCAGATCGCCAACGAGGGCGTCGCGGTGCTGGCGGTCGCGCCCGGGTCGGCGGAGGCGGTACTCGCGGCGCTCCGTGACCACCCGAAGGGCGAGGACGCCGCCGCCGTCGGGAAGGCCATCGACGACCACCGCGGCCGCGTCGTGCTGGACACCGGCATCGGCAGCCGGTACCTCCGGGAGCCGGCGAAGGAGCCCGCGCCGCGGATCTGCTAGGGCCGACACCCACGTGCGGTACATCGGCCCGGGCGAGACGGGACGGTGACGCCGCATGTGGTCGGGCCGGACGGGACCGACCATCGCGACGAGGGATGGCAGCCACTGCCGGTCGTCGTCGGGGTCGATCGGTCGGATCGCGGCTGGCGCGACGGGGCCATCCGGGGGCGTCCGTGAGGGGAATTCGTGTTCGGTCAGTCGTCGCCGGGGTACACCTCGTCCGCGAACAGACAGCGCGACCGCCCCTCCCCGGCGGGCCGCGCGTCGGGGTCGGTCTCGGCGCACCGCGGTTCGGCGCGCGGACACCGGGCGTGGAAGACACACCCCTCCGGCGGGTCGACGAGACTCGGGACGTCGCCCTCCGGGACGACCCGGTCCGAGTCGTCGGACGTGGGGTCGACGCTGGGTATCGCCGACAGGAGCACCTCCGTGTAGGGGTGGGCGGGGGAGGCGAACAGCTGTTCGGCCGGTGCGACCTCCATGAGCTCTCCGAGGTACATCACGGCGACCCGATCCGCGATGTGCTCGACGACGGAGAGGTCGTGGGCGATGAACAGGACGGTCAGCTCCAGGTCCGCCTGCAGTTCCATCAGGAGGTTCAGTATCTTCGCCTGGATGGAGACGTCCAGCGCCGAGACGGGTTCGTCGAAGATGAGCACCGAAGGATTTGGCGCGAGCGCCCGCCCGATCGCGACGCGCTGGGCCTGGCCGCCGGACAGTTCGTGGGGGTAGCGGTCGAGGTGGGTCTCGGAGAGTCCGACGAGATCGAGCAGTTCCATGGTGCGTGCCTCGCGGCGCTCCCGTGACCAGCCCTGTGCGTTCAGCGGTTCGGCGATAGCTCCCTCGACCGTGAATCGAGGGTCGAGACTCGAGAGCGGGTTCTGGAACACCATCCCCACCTCCGACAGGAGTTCGGCCGGTCGGTCGCCTACTGCACCGACCGGCTTCCCCTCGAAGCGAATATGGCCGGTCGTCGGTTCATAGAGACCGACGAATAGGTGTGCAAGTGTCGACTTGCCGCTCCCACTCTCGCCCACAAGTCCGAGGGTCTCTCCTTCCCGTAGCGATAGGGACACCTCCGAGACAGCGTGGACATACCTCCGAGCCCCCATCAGACGGGCCCAGAGCGACTCGTCGACTGCGAACCGTTTGGACACCGCACGTGCCTCTAATTTGGAGGGTCGACGACTGCATCCGGTGGTCTCCCCTCGCTCGTCCCGGCTCACTATTATCACTCCACCTCCGCGGGGTCGGCGTCGAGTACCTCCGGTCGGCAGCATTTCGCATCGCGGCCATCCTCGAGCCGGACCCTCGGCATCTCCCCAGTTCGGCATTCCTCGACCGCGTACTCACAGCGGGGGGCGAATGGACAGCCTGACCCCGGACCGATCTGGTCCGGAACTTCGCCGTCGATGCTCGAGAGTCGCGACTGCCGAGGCGTCGTCTGAGGCAGACATTCGAGCAGCCCGCGCGTATAGGGATGGCGGGGGTCTATGAGCATCCGGTCGACACTCCCGCGTTCCATCACCTCACCGTCGTATAGCACGATTACCCGGTCGCACAGTTCGGCGATGACCCCAAGATCATGGGTGATGAGGAGGACCGCCATCCCGAGGTCCTGGTTGAGGTTACGTATGCGTTCGAGTAACTGTGCCTGAATAGTGACATCGAGGGCGGTCGTCGGTTCGTCGGCGATGAGCAGGTCCGGCTCGCGGGCCAGGGCGATGGCCAGCATCGCACGCTGGCGCATCCCTCCGGAGAACTCGTGGGGATACGCGTCCACGCGCTCGTCCGGGTTGGGGATACCGACCTCGTGCATCAGATCAACTGCCCGTCGCCGTTTGTCTGCCCAGTCACTCCTGTCGCTGAACGGGGGTACATGCAGGTAATCCAGAAGACGCTGGGAATCCGGGTCCTCATGGACTTTCAACGCCTCGGCGATCTGTTCGCTGACGCGGAATACAGGATTGAGTGTGGTCGTAGGATCCTGGAAGACCATCGCCATACCTTGACCGCGCATTCGGCGCAGGCGCCGTTCGTCGGCGGTCGTCACATCGGTGCCCCGGAACCGGATCGATCCGGAGACGATCTCGCCGGGCTCCTCGAGCCGGATACATGACAGCGCTGTGACCGACTTGCCGCTGCCACTTTCTCCGACGATACCGACGATTTCGCCCTGCTCGACGGTGAACGAGGCGCCCTTGACAGCGTGGACGGTCCCCTCATCCGTCTCGAAGTGCGTCTGCAGGTCTGTGACTTCGAGGAGCGGTCGATCGTCAGTCATCCCGCTGGCTCCTCCCGGACTGCCCGTGACCCGATTGCTACGCAGTGAGCCGGAACGGTTGCCGTTTCGCGGTCAACCATCGGTCAGAGTCCCCCTTTCCCTTCGAGGCGGCTCGCGACTCGTGGATCGAGCAGGTCTCGGAGGCTATCGCCGAGGATGTTGAACGCGAGGACGGCCACCATGATGGCGACCCCCGGAACATTCGCTATCCACCACGCGGTCAACAGGTGGTGCCGTCCTTGTGAGAGCATTGTTCCCCACTCGGGCGTCGGGGGTTGTGCGCCAAGTCCGAGGAAGGATAGCCCGGCCGTCGCCAGGATGACGTACGCCATATCGAGCGTCGCCAGAATGACAACTGGTCCGATGACGTTCGGGATCACATGGGTGCTGACGAGCCTGGGCTCCGAAACCCCCATGAGTTTGGCGGCGGCGACGAAGTCGCGCTGCTTGACCGAGAGGACACTGCCCCGGACGATGCGTGCGTACTGGGTCCAGCCGACGACCGCCAGCGCGATCATGATGTTGGTAAGGCTCGGGCCCAGTATGCCGGCGACGACCAGGGCCAGGAGCAGCCCGGGAAAGGCCAGTACGATGTCCACGATGCGCATTACCGCCTCGTCGACCCAGCCGCCCAGGTAGCCGGAAACGACCCCGACTGCTGTCCCGATCATCAGCGAAATCGAGACGACGACGACACCGACCGACAGTGAGATTCTGGCTCCCACCATGAGCCGGCTGAGAATATCGCGACCGAGCTGGTCCGTCCCGAGGGGGTACTCGCGGGACGGGGGATGCAGGCGGTCTGCCAGGTTCTGGTCGATGGGGTCGTGGGGCGCCAGTTGGAGCGGCTGGAGCGTGACTGTTTCGGCGAGGAAGCCCCCGGAGAGTGTCTGCAGGACCGACGGCACTGTCAATCGAATCGGTTTCGCGAACACCGCCGAGACAACGAGTGCAGCGATGATGACCCAGGCGAGGAGGTCTAGCCTATCCTCGGCGATCGAGCGGAGCCGCCGAGACCAGGTGCCGTCGAGTCGGCGACGCCAGGCCTGCGGACGGTCGGCCGCGCTCATCGGGTCCCTCCGTCGAATCTGATCCGCGGATCGATGTACCGGTAGGCGACGTCGACGAGGAGGTTGCTAACGACGAACAGTACGGCGATGACGAGGACCAGGCCTTGGACGATGGGGTAGTCGCGGGCGAATATGGCCTCAATGAGGAGCGTGCCGAGCCCCGGCCGCTGGAACACGATCTCGACGATGACCGCCCCATTGAGCAGGTACCCGAACTGGAGCCCGACGATCGTCACGACGGGGATGAGCGCGTTCCGGAACGCGTGTTTGTAGACGACGATACGCTCGCGTAACCCTTTCGAGCGGGCTGTTCCTATGTACTCCGCCTCTAGGACGTCGAGCATCGAAGACCGCAGGAGACGGGTGATGATGGCAGCGATCCCTGATCCGAGCGTCACGGCCGGCAACACGAGTTCCCGGACCGTGCCGGCACCCGACACTGGAAACAGCTCGAGATACAGCGAGAACACTACTATCAGCAGGTACCCCAGCCAGAAGTTTGGCATCGAGACGCCAAGCAGTGATCCGAGTTGGCTGGCGTGGTCGGGCAGTTCGCCGGTGTGGACGGCGCTGATGACGCCGGCCGGAATCGAGATCACGAGGGCAACGAGGATCGCCGCGACCGCGAGTTCGGCGGTGTCACCGAAGCGCCGGATGATCATCGTCGTCACGGGGGTGTCGTGGTAATAGGACTGGCCGAGGTCGCCACGGAGCACGTCGGCCATCCAGTCGAGGTACTGTACGGGGATCGGATCATCGAGGCCGTGTTCAGCCCGGAACTCCCGGATCGCTTCCTGGGAGGGGTTCTGTGCGGTCTGTTCTCTGAGGACGATTTCCGCGGGGTCACCCGGCGTGAAAACCACCATCCCGAAGGTAGTCACTGAGACGCCGAAGAGCACGAATACGATCGACACCGCCCGACGGAGGATGAACCGGTACATCCGATCTGTGGGGCCTTAGCGCTCCATCCGTAGATTCTTCATCTCGATAAATTCCGAGAGCGGATGGGGGTCGAGGCCCTCGACACTTCGGTCAACCGACATCAGGTAGACGTGTTCGTACATTGGTAGTACCGCTGCCTGCTCCATCATCATTTGCTGAGCCTCGATGAACGCCTCGAACCGCTCCTCGTTGCTCTCCGCCCGCTCACCCCGGGTGACCGTCGAGTCGAACTCCTCGCCCAGACTGAAGTGGGTGTTCTCCCTCGAATGGTATCTGAAGAATATGTAATCAGAAGAGCCGCTCTTCGTCCCCCACAGAAACATGTACATGTGGCCGTCCTTGGCGCGCCAAGCGTCGGTGAACGCCGAGTATTCCGAAACGCGGATATCGATGTCTACACCAATCTGGTCGGCGTTGTCCTTGATTATCTCCGCAAGCACTTTGCTTTGTTCGGGGACCCAGTCGGCCTGCGCTTCGTTCGAAATCTCCAAC
The DNA here is from genome assembly GCA_003021745.1 of Halobacteriales archaeon QH_7_69_31. GTDB lineage: Archaea > Halobacteriota > Halobacteria > Halobacteriales > Haloarculaceae > Natronomonas. The sequence goes on along the minus strand of PXQY01000047.1, from coordinate 13,900 downwards.
TTAAGTGTTTCGCCCTCGTACGTGGATCGGTCCACAAGTCCCCGGGCCGATTCGAGGTCCTGCTCGTAGGGCGGCAAGGAGTCGTAGGCGGAGTAGTCGACGATGCTCCCGATCGGGCCGCGGGCAGGCTTGCCGAGGCCCTCGAGGATAGAATCGACGATGGTCTCCTGTGAGACGGCGTGGTTGAGTGCGCGTCGAAGGTCGGCGTCGTCGGTCGGGCCACGCTCAAGGTTGAAGTTCACGAGTGCGACCCGGCTGGAAAGCTGTTCGCGGACCTCGATAGCGTCGTTGCTGCGTAACGATTCGACCTGTGCCTTGGGCGGCTGGAACCCAACGTCGAGTTCATCCTCCATGGCAAGCGACCGCGTCATCGGGTCGACGATGACGCGGTACGTTAGCTCCGGGGTCGCCGGCGCCCCGCCCCAATAATCTTCGAACGCCGCGACACGAGCGTTCTGTTCCCGCTCGACGTCGACGAGTTCGTATGGGCCAGTCCCCACGGCATTGAATTCACTGCCATCGGTCTCCGGATGCTGGACGGCAACCATGTTGTGGGCGATGCCGGCGGCGAACCCGGCGAACTCCTCGCGGGTCGTAAACTCCACAGTCCGGTCGTCGAGCGCCCGTACTGGTTCATTTTCAAGGTCGGCGAATCGCCAACTGAACCTCGCCTGGGGGAACTGTTCTATCAGCTTCTCTATCGAATGGACGACGTGGTCGGCGAGGAGTTCCTCTCCGTTGTGGAACTGGACATCCTCCCGGATTGTGAATTCCCAGGTCAGCTTGTCGGTTCGCTCCCAATCGACCGCGAGCCACGGCTCGACATCGAAGTCCGGACCCACCCAGAGAAGCGGCTCTAACACCCGCGTCCAGTACGGCGACACGCCTCCGTACAGCTCCCAGAACTCACGCGTGATGTCGGAGTGAAGGCCGATGGTAATCTGTTCAGCCGTGCCACCTTCCGGTTCGCCACCGTCCCCGAAACACCCCGCGACGCCCGCCATCGTTCCACCACCGGCAAGCGCCAATAGTTGCCGCCGTGACAGTTCCCGACCGTTCCGTGGTTGGATGCGTTCGACCATGAATCGAATAGTTCCCGTCTGAAGTCGTACTCGACGATTTCCCGAGGCTGGCGCGTGAATTACTTTTACAATCCGAATCAGCTTTGGGATCCAACGTGGGCTTTGGCACCATTGCCCAAATAAGTTGGCCAGCGAATCCTCACCACCGCTTTCTATCAGGCCGGGATATATCGGATGGAGATGATCATTTAACCGTTCGGGGTGGTGGCGGTCGCGTGCGGTGACCCGTGTCCGGTCCCCTGAGCAATCAAGGCGTCTACACAGAGTGACTTCGGATCATTCGGGGCGCGGGTCGTCCATACGTCTGGCCCCACGTCCACTACCTTTTTCCCCACCCCTTAGGGAGTTCGTATATGGAGTGGGGCCTCGTCGCCGGCGTGGTCGCCATCGGGCTCGTCCACGGCCTCCTGCCCGACCACGGGTGGCCCATCGCGGCGACGTACGCCCTCGCCCGCCGTCGCCGGTGGCTCCACGGCACCGTCGCGGCGCTGGTGATCGGGGTCGGCCACCTGGTCAGCAGCGTCGCCCTGGTGGCCGCCTACTACTGGGTCTCCGGGTTCGCCGCGTTCGCCGAGGGCCCGTGGCTCCGGTACGTCGCCGGCGTCGTCCTCGTGGGGCTCGGGGTCTACGAGTACCGCCACGGCCACGGGCACGGCCCGACAGCCACCGGCCCGGGGCCCGACCACGCCCACGGGCCGACGACAGCCGCCGGTTCCGGGCCGGTCCACGCCCACGGCCCGAGTGCCGACCACCAGCACGGTCCGGGTCACGCCGTTTCCCATGGGTACGGGACAGAGGGGGCACATCGACACCGCGAGCGGGGGTCGGCCATCGACGGCCGCCGCGGACGGGCGAGTCCGACGACGGCGGGCCGCGGGCGGGCGATCCCCCGGGCGCCGGTGCCCCCGGGCGACGACCCGGGTGGGTCGGGTCCCGGTCACGGGGTGGCCGGCCACGAGCACAGCCACGAGCGCGGTGACCACCCGGCGCACGCTCCCGGCGGCGACGACGACCAAGGCCGGAGTCACGGCGACCACCGCCACGACCACGATACCGGCGACTGGGACGAGGCCGGCTTAGCCGCCCTCCGTCACCGCCTGCCGGGCCGCGGGGGCCACCGACACCTCGACGACGAACACGCCCAGCGCGGTCTCTACGCGCTCGGCGCCGCCGCGCTGCTGTTGGGGTTCGCCCACGAGGAACCGGTACAGATCCTCGCGATCTGCGTCGGGACCGACCGGTGTCTCGAACTGATGGTCGTGTACTCCACGGCGGTCATCGCAGCCATCCTCGCCCCGACCCTCCTCCTGGTGTACGGCTACCGGCGACACCGGGACACGGTCCAGCGGTACACGCCGTACTTCCCGGTCGTGACTGCCGCGGTGCTCGTCGGCATGGGGCTTGGGTTCATCACGGGCGTCCTGTGACCCCCGAGGCGTGGCCACGGGCGTCAGTCACGCCGGGAAGTCCTCGTTGACCTCCCGCCCGAACTCGACGGCCGGGTGGTCGGCCGGCAGCTCCAGGATGGAGGCCGGCCCGGAGGCCTCTGCCTGCTCGAGGAGGCGGTCGGCGAACGCCTCGGGCGTGTCCTCCCGTTTCTCGCTCTTGAAGACGAGTATCGTCGCCGGCTCCTCGAACGGGACCTCGAAGCCGGCCGGGACGCCGGATGCGAACCAGAAGACGCTGCCCTCCGTCATGAGACGGCGGGTCTCCTCGTCCGCCCGGAGCACCCACTGGCCCGAGAGCGTCAAGATGATGGACTCGGTCGCGTGGTCACAGGACGTGATGAGCCACGGGGGCTGTTCGATGACGTGGGCCTGCGCCGACTCGCCCTGGAGCAGGAGGCCGACCTCGCCCGCCGCGGTCTCGACGGACGGCTGGCCCTCGACGTCGTCGAGGACGTCGAAGCCCTCGGCGAACTCCCGGTAGTCGGGCAGGACGCTGTGTCGTGTTCGTCCGCTCATGTCGGTGGCCTCGATGGGGTTCGCGCCGCGGGGGCTTCGGGGCCCGCCACGCCGCGAGGGCGGGCGAGTGCCGATCCGTGGCCCCGAAGACAGTCCCAGATGGAGACCTCACCGGATATACCTTCGGTCGGGTACGGGTTGGCGGCGCCACTCCGAGTGGGGGTCGGCCGCCGTCGGCACCGCCGCCACCCGGGATGGCGGTCGCCGGCGTCGCGTGAGCGGGCCTACCCGCCCCCGTCGGCGGCCGGCCGTTCGACGCCGGCGCCTTCGGACAGCGCCGACGCCGCGGACAGAAGCGTCCGGGTCGCCTCGTGGTCGGCCGACGCGAGCGTCTCGCCGACGGGCCCGCGCTCGACGATCTCCCCGTCGGAAAGCACCGCCACCTCGTCGGCGAACGTCGCGGCCTGGGCGACGTCGTGGGTGATGTGCAACAGCGTGATGTCGCGGTCGGCGGCGAGGTCGTACAGTAGCTCCAGGAGCGTCCGCTGCAGCGGAGCGTCGAGCATCGAGGTCGGTTCGTCGGCCACCAGCAGCGACGGCTCGGCGACGAGCGCGCGGGCGAAGGCGACCCGCTGGCGCTCGCCGCCCGACAGCTCCGAGGGGTACCGGGCGGCGTAGGTGTCGGTCGGGGTCAGGCCGACGGCCTCGAGGACCTCCCCGACCCGGCGAGTCCGGGCGTCGCCGACGTCGTGGATGGCCAGCGGTTCGGCGGGAGCGAACTGTAGGCGTCCTGGAAGACGTAGTGCCCCTCGCGGCCGAGGGCGCGACGTCCGACCGTCTCGACGGGTCGCCCGTCGACCGTGACGGTGCCGGCGTCGGGCGCGATCAGCCCGAGTGCCATCCGGGCGAGCGTGCTCTTGCCGGCGCCGCTCTCGCCGAGCAGCGCGACCGACCGCCCGCGGTCCAGCGACAGGTCGACGCCCTCGAGGACCGCCTCGTCGCCGAAGGCCTTCTCGACGCCCTCGTAGGCGAGGTGGGCGTCGGCCGACGCCTGTCGCTCCGACGACGCCGTCGGGGCGGGCAGGGGCGTGCGCGCCGCGAGCAGCCGGCGGGTGTAGGCGTGGTCCGGGGCGGCAGCGAGGCGGTCGGCGTCGCCGACCTCGACGAACCGGCCCGCCTTCATCACGGCGAGGCGGTCCGCGACCCGCCGGACGGCGGCAAGGTCGTGGGAGATGACGACGACCGACAGGTCCCGCTCGGCCCCGAGGTCCGAAAGCAGGTCGAGCGTCTCCACCGTCGTCACCACGTCGAGGCCGGTTGTGGGCTCGTCGACGACGAGCACCTGGGGGTCGTTGACGATGGCTGTCGCGACGACGCCGCGCTGGCACATTCCGCCGCTCAACTCGAAGGGGTACCGGCCGTGGCTCTCCGGCGGGAGACCGACGGACTCCAGGGCCTCGGTGGCGCGGGCCCGGGCGGTCGCCCGGTCGCAGTCCCGATGGACGTGGACGGCCTCGAGGACCTGCGTCAGGAGGGACTGTCTGGGGTCCAGGGCGTTCATCGCCTCCTGTGGAACGAAGCCGACGTCGTCCCCCCGGAGGTCGGCGAGGCCGACGTCGTCGTCGGCGTCGGTGTACAGCGTGAGCCGCCCGTCGGTGACGCGGCCGGGCGCCCGGAGGAGATCCAGGAGGGCGAGCGCGAAGCTCGACTTCCCGCTGCCGGACTCCCCGACGACCCCCAGCACCTCGTCCCGGCGGAGGTCGACGGAGACGTCGTCGACGGCGACCGTCGGCGGCGTCCCGTACTCGACCGTGAGGTCCTCCACGGACAGCGCCGGGACGCCGTCGGCGTCGGCGGGCCCGGCCTCGGCGCCGGCCGCTCTCTCGTCGGCCGGGGCGCGTCGGTGCCGGCCGGCGTCCGTTGCGGCTGCCGTGCGTGATTGGTCGTCGGCGTCCGATGCGGCTGCTGTGCGTGGGTGGTCGTCGGCGTCGGTGGCGGCGGCTGTGCGTGGGTGGTCGTCGCCTTCAGTTGCGGCTGCTCTGCGTGGTTGGTCGTCGGCGTCCGTGGCATCCGGGACCCGTCCGCCTTCGTCGTCGGGCGTCCCGGTCGATCCGTCCCCGCCGGCGCCGGCACCGGGCGTGCCCTCGCGCCCGCCGTCGGCCGTCGCGGTCGGTTCGTCGCCGCCGTGTGGCGGCCGGATCTCGACGTCGATGCCGGGGACGTCGGTCGCGACGCTGTGGCGGTCGGGGCCGGCCTGCCGCTCGACGCCGAGCGTGACGAAGATGAACGACAGGACGCTCGCGGTTATCGCCAGCCCCGGCGGCACGACCCACCACTTCCAGGCCCCCGTGAGGAAGGCGCTCCGCTGCTGGGCCCAGAACAGCATCGACCCCCAGCTCGGCCGCGTCGGGTCGCCGAGCCCCAGGAAGCTCAGGGCGGCCTCCAGGAGCACGGCCATGCTCACCGCGCGGGCGTACTGGGCGACGACGATGAGCAGGACGCCGGGGACGACGTAGCGGACGGCGAGGTGGCCGGCGCTCGCGCCCATCGCCCTGGCGGCCTCGATGTACTCCCGCTCGCGTATCGAGAGCACCTCCGAGCGCACCTCGCGGGCCGGGCGGGCCCACATCACCGCCGACAGCACGCCGACGGTGGTCCACAGGCCGGGTCCCAGCACCGCCGCGACGACGATGACGAGTGGCAGGAACGGGATGGTCAACACCACGTCGACGACGCGCATCAGCACCGCCTCGACGCGGCCGCCGACGATGCCGGCCGTGACGCCGACCGCGGTGCCGACGAGGACGGCCGCGGTGCCGGCGACGAGTCCCACGACCATCGAGACGCGGGCGCCGATGAGGAGCAGCGAGAGGACGTCGCGGCCGGCGTCGTCGGTGCCGAGCAGGTGGTCGGCGCCCGGCGGCTCGAAGGGGTTGCCGACGAGCCGCTCGTCGGGATACGGCGCGAGGGTGGGGCCGAAGACGCCGACGAGGAGGAACACCGCGATGCCGAGCCCGCCGATGACGGTGAACCACTCGACGTCGCCGTCCGGCGTCCGGACCACCGACGCGACCGACCGGGGGCCGTCGTCGGTCGGCCCGGCGGCCTCTTCGGGCCCGTTCACGGCCGGCCCTCCGGTCCGGCGGCCTCATCAGGCCCGCTCACGGCCGACCCTCCAATCCGGTGGCCTCGTCGGGCCAGTTCACGGCCGGCCCTCCGGCCCGCCGGCGCCAGTCCGGGGGTCGATGAGCGGGTACGTGAGGTCCGCGACCACGTTGGCGGCGATGACGGTCACGGTCAACACGAGGAAGGCGCCCTGCAGGAGGGGATAGTCCCGCTCTAAGGCGGCGTCGAACAGGACCCGGCCGATGCCGGGGATGGCGAACACCGTCTCGATGGCGACGGCACCGCCGATGGCGACGCCGACCTGGAGGGTGAAGCGGGTGTACACCGGCAAAAGCGAGTTCGGCAGCGCGTGGCCGTACAGCACCCGGCGGTCGGAGAGGCCCTTGGCCCGCGAGAACAGGAGGAAGTCCTCCCCGAGCGTCGACAGGACCGTGTTGCGGGCGATGAGGTAGATGCTGCCGAGCCGGACGAAGGTGAGAGCGGCCACCGGCAGCGCGAGGTGGTGGGCGACGTCGAGGGCGGTCGGCGCCCCCCGGGCCGACCGGACGCCGGAGGCGGGGAACCAGCCCAGCCAGGCGGCGAAGACGGCGATGAACAGCATGCCGAGCCAGAAACCGGGCGCGGACATCGCGACGACGACACCGGCCATCAGGCCGAGGTCCGTGCGGTCGCCCTCGTGCCAGGCGCTCACCGCGCCCAACAGCGTCCCGAGGACGACGGCCAAAAGCAGCGCCGACCCGACGAGCAACAGCGTCCACGGGAGCCGGGCGGCGAGGACGTCCGTCACCGGGCGGCCGTAGGTGAGCGAGGTCCCGAGGTCGCCCTGGAGGGCGCCGAGGAGGTAGTCGACGAACTGGACGTGAAGCGGCTCGTCGAGCCCGTAGCGTGCGAGTTCAGCCCGGCGTTCGGCCGGGCTCAGCTCGGTGGCCTCGGGGCCGATGACGTAGATGAGCGGGTCGCCGGGCGCGAGGTGGGGCAACAGGAAGTTGATCCCGACGGCCGCGAGGAAGGTTCCGCCGTACTCGAGGAGTCGGCGGCCGGCGTGCCGGGCGAGCGCGCCCATCCGTCAGTAGAACTCGCGGGTCACCGCCTCGCCCCGGTCGTCGGTGGCGATGAACGACCACTTGTGGGCGATGCCGTAGCCCGGGGATTCGGCCCACCGGTCGTGGCCGTCGGGGCGGAAGCCGAGGTGGTCCAGCGGGTACCACAGCGGTATCGCCACGGGCTGGCGGTTGTGCAGCCGGTTCATCTCGTGGTACACCTCCAGCATCTCCTCTCTGGTCGTCGCCTCGAAGTACGCCTGCTGGAGCCGCTCGTATTCGGGATAGGCCAGGTCCTCGGGGTCGGCGTCGTGGTCGCCGAGCAGCCCCTGGCCCGGGGAGACGTTCCACAGGAGGTTCGGGCCGCCCCGGTGGTTCATCAGGAACTGGTCGGGGTCGCCGGCCAGGTGGAAGTTCGACGTCGAGATGTACATGTCGTAGGCGTCCAGGCGGCCGTAGAACGACCGGATGGTGCCGAAGTCGGTGGTCTCGACGGCGACGTCGATGCCGAACGCCGACAGCTGGTCGGCGACGATCTCGGCGGCGCGGATGTGCTGTGGCTCGTTCGAGGCGACCTTCAGGGTGAACGCCAGCGGCTCGCGGGAGTTCGAGGTCCGGGGCGGTCCACGGCGAGCGGGGGTGGGGGAACCCCTCGGTGCCGGGGATGGCCTCGCCGAGCATGACCACGTCGACGACGGCCTGGAGGTCGATTGCCCGCGACAGCGCCCGGCGGAACCCGTGGGTCCGGAACGGGCGCCGCGAGAAGTTCAGGCGGAGTTCGACGCCCTGCAACTGCGTGGCCTCGACCACGGTGACGGCGTCGTCGTTCCGGAAGTCCGAGAGCGTCTCCGGGGGGATGGGCCGGACCGTCGAGTCGAGTTCGCCCGTCTTGAGTTCGGTGAACGTCACTGCGGGGTCGGGGACCACCTCGGCGACGATCTCGTCTACGACCGTCTCGCCGTAGAACCACTCGCCGGTCGCCTCGAACCGGAGCCGCTCGCCCTGCCGGTACTCGACGATCTCGAACGGGCCGGTCCCGACCGCGAGTTCGGAGTACTCGGTCGGGTCCTCGACGTCGCCCCAGACGTGCTCCGGCAGGATCGGCATGTCGGCGAACGTGATCTCCGCGAGCGTGGGCGTCGGGTACGACGTCTCCACCCGGACGACGCCCGCCTCGGGGACCGCGACGTCCTCGAAGGAGGGGACCTGGTTGGCGTGGTGGGCGTTCCGCGAGTGCGGGCCGTCGCGGTAGAGTTCGAGCGTGAAGGCGACGTCGTCCGCCGAAAAGTCGGTGCCGTCGTGCCACCGGACGTCGTCGCGGACGGTCACCTCCCAGGTCAGCTCGTTCAGCCGTTCGACGTCGGTCGCAAGCGCCGGTTCCGGGCCGGCGAACGGCGAGGGAAACAGGAGCTTGTCGTGGACCAGGTCGACGAGCCAGTCCCACCGGGCGTTGTTCGTGACGTAGGGGTTCACCGCGGACCCGGGGTCCTGGATGATGCCGACGGTGAGCGCGCTGGCCTCGTCGCCGCCCTCGCCGTCACCGCCGTCGGTGTCTTCGCCACTGAACCCCGCACAGCCGGCGAGCCCCGCCGTTCCCGCCGCGCCGAGGCCGGCGAGCAGTCGTCGTCGTGGCAGTGCGGCCCGTCCGTCCGTGTCGTCAGTCGCCATCGTGTGTTCTCCTTGTGGAACCCGCTTCCGGTTCTCGAACTAACTGCCGACAAGAGTCACTAAAATCTTTCGTGGCGGCCGCGGCCGGGTGTTGACATGTCCCCCGTCGCGGCGCCGGACGGCAGGGGGCTCAGGCGTCGACGCCGAGGTCGGCGTCGGCGATCCCGAGGTGGTCGGGCGGCGCCTCGCCGAGCAGTTCCGGCGGGACGACCGCTTCGTACTCGTCGAGGTCGCCCTCCGGGACGACGGTGCGGCCGCTCGGCCGGTAGACGAAGCACGGGGCCTCGGTCTCGCCGGCCCGCTCCTCGAGGTCGGCCCACGCGGTCGGCGGCTGGAGGTACAGCCCGAAGGAGAACCGGCCGAGGCCGACGGCCTCGGCCTTCGTCGCGTAGTCGTCGGCCTCCTCCGCCCGGAACTCCGCGTCGGCCATCCAGGCGAAGTACGGGACGTCCTCGGGCGGCTGGGCGAAGAAGGCGTCCCACGCGCGGTCTCCGTCGAACCGGACCCAGCCGGCCCGGTCGCCGACGCCGTCGACGACGAGTTCGACGGTGCCGTCCTCGCGGTCGAGGAAGGTGGCGTCGTGGCCCGGGACGCGGACCCCGCGGTGGTGGTAGAGGACGCCCCCGAACCGGCCCTGGACGGTGTCGAGGACGCGCTGGGCGCCCTCGGCGCGGACGCGGTCGAAAAAGGCCGGGAGGTGGTAGAGCCACTCCTCGTCGGTGCCCGCCATCAGGCGTGGGTCGAACGCAGGTCCGCCGAGAGCTCCTCGACGGCCCGGACGGCCGGGGCGTCGGGGTCGTGGTCGAACGGCGCGGTGCCCGCCTGGTCGGCGTGCCGGACGGCGTCGTCGAACGGGACGACGGTCGCGATCTCGAGGTCGTTGTCAGCACAGAACTCCTCGATCGCCTCGCGGTCGGTGTCGTCCCGGACCTTGTTCGCGACCACCCGGATCTCGGGGATGTCCAGTTCCTCGGCCAGGTCCCGGGTCCGGCGCCCGGTCTCCAAGGACTTGTAGTACGGCTCGACGACGACGAGCAGGACGTCGACGTCCTTGGCAGTGCCGCGGCCGAGGTGCTCGACGCCGGCGACCATGTCCATCACGGTCACCTCCTCGCGGTCCTCCACGACGCTCGAGAGGACCTCGCGGGCCGTCGAGTGGGCGCGGCACATGCAGCCGCTGCCGGCGTGGTCGACCTCGCCCATCTTCAGGAGGCGGACGCCGCCGGGCGCCTCGACGCCGTAGTCCGCCACGATCTCGTCCGGCGACTTCGCCAGTTCCAGTTCGGTCTCGCCGTCGGGCAACTCGACCCGCTGGAGGAGGTCGCCGGGGATCGGCGGCACCTCCCGCTCGCGCGGGATGCCGAGCGTCAGCGCGAGGTTGGGGTTCTCGTCGTCGTCGATGGCGAGGACGTCGAGGTCCTCGGCCGCGAACGCGCGGGACAGCGTACCGGAGACCGTCGTCTTGCCGGAGCCACCCTTTCCGGAGACAGCTACCTTCATGCGTACCCGGACGCAGTGGAGCCAGCGTCTATAGTGTTGGGGATGGTGTCCGGAACGCGGGCTGGTGGGGTCTAGAAGGCGCCCGGGGGTCCCGCCCGGGACAGGTGGCTCCGAAACGCGGCCAAGGGGTTCCGCTCGGGATGTGTGTCCGAAACGCGGCCCGCCGGTGCCGCCCGGGACGGGTGGGTCCGATACGCGGCCGTTCGGCGACGGCGGTGGTCCGCCGCCGGGCGGGGCGGCGGTGAATGCACACCAATAGTTAACACGCGGCAGCCCGACCCGTCGATACGGCTTCGGCGGCACGAAGAGGATTCGGATCCACCGAGTGACTCATGACCCGGGACGAAACACCACTGAACGGCCGGACCGACGGCGGGAGCACCGAGCGACGGCGGTCGATGACGGATGCCGCGAGCGGGGAGCAAGCGCGGGCGCCGCCGGCCGGCGGAGATGCCCAGCAGGCCCGGACGGCCGGCGAGACGGCGGCCGACGGGGCCGAGCGACTGACCGTCGACCCCGTCACCCGCATCTCCGGCGGCGGGAGCGGCGCGCTGTCGGCGACCGTCGACCCGGCGTCGGGCACCGTCACGGACAGCCGGTTCCGGGCCACGCTGTTCCGCGGCTACGAATCGGTCCTCGAGGGTCGGGACGCCCGGGACGCCGTCGACCTGGCGAGCCGCGTCTGCGGCGACACCGGCGCCGTCCACTCGCTGTCGGCGTCGATGGCCGTCGAGATGGCCGCCGACACGCCGCCGCCGGCCCTCGGCGTCTGGGTGCGGAACATGGGCCAGGCGGCGGCCTTTCTCTACAACATCGCCGGCCACCTGTTCCTGCGGGCCGGCCCGGACTACTCCGCGGCGATGCTCGACGAGCGGAACCCCGACCTGCTCGCCCGCGCCGAGGACACGAGCGCACTCCGGGCCGACGTCCACGGCCACGAGACGGTCGGCGACATCATGGCGGCGCTCGACCCGGTCGAGGGGGAACGCTACCTGGAGGTCATCGAGCGAGCCCGCACGGTCCAGCAGCTCATCTCGCTGCCGCTCGGGAAGTTCCCGCACCCCTCGACCGCGGTGCCCGGCGGCCTCACCACGACGGTCGACCAGACGCTTCTCACCCAGTACTTCGAGCGGCTCAAGAACCTCGCGGACTTCGCCAAGACCGTCCCGCCGCTGTGGGACGACCTCCTGGACTTCATGCTCGAGCACCGCGAGGGGTTCGCCGAGGTCGGGCGGGCCCCGGCGAACTTCCTCACCTGCGGCGCCTGGGACGACCCCGAGGCGTACGACGCGACCTACCAGGGTGCCCCCGAGTGGGGCCGGGCGCGGCTGTCGCCGCCGGGCGTGGTCCGCGACGGCGACCTGGAGACGTCCGACCTCCAGGTCATCGACCGCGGTATCGAGGAGTTCGTCGCCCACTCCCGGTACGCCGACTGGGCCGACGGCCCCCGGCGGTTCGACGAGGCGCCGGCGGGCGGCGCGATCAGTCCCAACCACCCCTGGAACAAGGCGACCCGTCCGCGACCCGACGGCGCGGGCGACGGGGCGTACTCGTGGGCGACGGCGCCCCGGTGGGACCGGACCCCGATGGAGACCGGCCCCATCGCGCGCCAGTGGGTCGCGGCCCGCGCCGGCGAGGTCCGGCATCCGCTCGTCGACGCCACCGGCGACGGCCTGACCATGACGCTCCCGGAGGTGGCGCTGCCGGAGTCGTCGTTCCGCTGGGACGTCCCCGACCGCGTGAACGCCGCCGAGCGCCTCCGCGCGACGGCCTACAACCTCGTGTACGCCGGCATCGGGTGCTACGAGGCCCTGGTCGAGACCCTCGAGGAGCTCAAAGAGGGCGAGGCCGCCGTCCACTCGGACCTGTCGATCCCCGCCGAGGGCCGCTCGCGGGGCGTCGCGTTCGCCGAGTCCGGCCGCGGCGCGGTCACCCACCACGTGGCCATAGAGGACGGCGCGCTGGACACCTACCAGATCATCACGCCGAGCACGTGGGCGGCCTCGCCGACCGACCCGTTCGACGACCCCGGCCCGATCGAGGCGGCCGTCCGGAACACGCCGCTCCGGGACGGCCGCGACGCCGCGGCCGCCGACCTCGACCTGCTGCGTGCCGTCCGGAGTCTGGACCCCTGCATGGTCTGTGCCGGCCACTGATCGTCTGCACGCTGCGATCACGCCGGTCCGGGGGCCGCCGCCCCCTCAGTGGTCGCCGTCGTGACCGCCGTGATCGTGGTCGTGACCGGCGTGGTCGTGCTCCGAGGGACAGGCCTCCTCGGCGTGGTCGGGGTCGTGACACCAGCAGTCGTCGTCGCACTCGTTGTGGCTCTCGTCGAACCCCTGGATGTCGTCGAACTCGTCGGCGAACCGCTTTGCGGCCTCCCGCTCGCCGCGCTCGCTGAAGACGAACCCGCCGTCGGTCGCCTCGAGGTGGCCGCCGTCGGCCAGGTCCGCGAACGTGTCGTCGATCACGCCCGGCGGCGCGTCGAGGAACCCCCGGAGGTCGGCGGGGGCGACGGCCTCCTCGATGCCCTCGCCGAGCATCCAGTAGGCCGCCTCCATCACCTCGTCGCGCCAGAACAGCTCGTCGTACTCGCCGGTCGCGGCGTCGCTCATCGGCGGAACGTGGGGCTGCACAGCCAAAAGCCTACCTCACGGCAACGGTTAACCCGCTGGGGGTCCGAGCGCGACCGTGACCGACGGCGACGTCACCGACGTGGGCGACACGGCCGTCGACGACGACGGCTCGCCCGACGCCGAGCCCGACGTGCTCGTCGCCTGCATGGGCAACGTCCTCCGCGGCGACGACGGGTTCGGCGTCGCCGTCGCCGAGGCCCTGGCGGACCGGGACCTCCCGCCGGGCGTCACCGTCACCGAGGTCGGCATCTCCGGGGTGAGCATGGCCCAGGACCTCATGGACGGCTACGACGCCATGGTGCTGGTCGACGCGATGGAGCGGGGCGCCGATCCCGGGACGGTCCACGTCGAGCGCGCCGAGGTCCCCGATCTGGACGACTACAGCCGCCGGGAGATCGGGAGCTTCGCCGCCGACATGCACCAGACCGATCCCGCGAAGGTGCTGGTCCTGGGCGAGGCGCTTTCGGTCCTGCCCGAGCCCACCGTCCTGGTGGGCTGTGAGCCGCGGGACACCGACGACCTGGCGGACTCGCTGAGCGAGCCCGTCCGGGCGGCCGTGCCGCGGGCCGTCGACCACGTCGAGACCGTCCTCGCGGAGGTCCGGTCGATGGCGGACGCCTGAATCGACCCCCGGCGACGGCTGGTCACGGCCACGGCACGTCGCGGTCTCCAGGCCCGGCGACCCGCCGTCGGCGATGGGGCGGCTCGGTGGGGCGACCCGATCGTCCGTCTGCGGCGCAGACTCGCGGGTCTGCGGGCCAAGACTCGCAACGGGTATATATACCGTGCATCGAAGACGTGCTATGGAATCCACGATCAGACTCGCATCTGTCGACGATACAGAGGAGATTCAAGCGATATACGAGCCGCACGTCCGGGACTCCGCTGTTTCGTTCGAGTTGACGCCGCCATCGGCTGAAACCATCGAGCAGCGTATTCACGAT
>PXQY01000046.1 GCA_003021745.1 Halobacteriales archaeon QH_7_69_31 | reverse complement strand
ATATCTCCTCGATCGCCCGTTCGACCGGGCCGCCGCTGGAGTCCGACACCGCGTTCGCATTCTCCGACGCCGCACTAAAAACGCTCGGCGGCGTCGGCCGCCGGGACCCGGGTGTTCAGGGGGCAGCTGGCCCCATTCCGGCGGCGCGAACCTCGACCTGTTTCTCGGGCGATAACTCGTGGTCGCGGTGCTGACGGTCCGGGAGGGTCCGACGACTGCCACCGAACTCCATCGATGCGACAGAACCACGCGCCAGCCACGGAAGGGTGAGAGCCCCGGCGGAACGGGCCGGCCGTCGCGGCGACGCCACGGCCCCGCGTGGTCAGTCGTCGGCGGGCGCGTCGTCGGCCGCGCGTGTCAGTCGTCGGCGGGCGCCTCATCGGCCGGCTCGACCTCGACCTCGATCTCGGCGGCGGCGGCCTTGTACTCCGGGATCTTCGCGCGTTCGTCGAGCACGTCGTTCGTGAGGCGGTTCGCTGAGGCGGCCGCGAAGTGCGGCGTCGTCCAGATGGAGCCCTCTTTGATTGCCTCAGTGACCTGGGCCTTCACCGTGATCTCGCCGCGGCGGGAGGAGATCGTCACGTAGTCGCCGTCCTCAATGCCGTAGCGCTCGGCGTCGTCCGGGTGGACGTCGACGAAGTTCTCGGGGTGCTGGCGCTTCAGCGTCGGCGACCGGCGGCTCATCGTGCCCGTGTTGTAGTGTTCCTCCAGCCGGCCGGTCGTGAGGATCAGCGGGTACTCGTCGTCGGGGACCTCCTTCGGCGGCTGGTGGCGGACGCCCTCGATCCGGCCGAGGCCGCTGTCCGTCGTGAACCCCTCTTCGTAGAGGAACGAGTCGCCCTCGTCGCCCGGTTCCTTGCACGGCCAGTGGATGCCCTCCTCGCCGAGGGCGTCGTACGTGATGCCGTGGTAGTCCGGACAGACCTGCCGGAGCTCCTCGAATATCTCCTCGGGCCCGGAGAAGTCGAACTCGTCGTCGAACAGCCGGCTCCCGACCTCACAGAGGATCTCGTAGTCGTGTCTCGTCGACTCATGGACCTTGTGGACCGGCCGCATCCGCTGGACGCGGCGGTCGGTGTTCGTGACCGTCCCGCCGCGCTCGGCCCACGTCGTCGCCGGGAGGATGACGTCGGCGTACTTCGCGGTCTCGGTCATGAAGATGTCCTGCACGCAGAGGAACTTCAGCTCCTGGATGCGCTCCTCGACGCGGTTGCCGTCGGGCTCGCTCATCACTGGGTTTTCGCCCATGATGTAGAGGCCGTGGACGGTGTCGCCGGCGGCGTGAGAGATCTCGACGTTCGTCAGCCCGGGCTCGTCCGGCACCTCGAAGCCCCACACGTCCTCGACGCTCCGGCGCGCCTCGTCGTCATCGACGAGCTGATAGCCCGGCAGCACGTTCGGCATCGCGCCGACGTCACAGGCGCCCTGGACGTTGTTCTGGCCGCGCAGCGGGTTGACGCCGGTCCCGGGCCGGCCCAGGTTGCCGGTGACCAACGCGAGGTTGATCTCGTTTTGGACGTTGTCGACGCCGCAGGTGTGCTGGGACATCCCCATCCCGGTGAAGATGGCCGCGTTCCCCGCGTCGGCGTACGTCCGGGCCGCGGCCTCGATGTCCTCCAGCGGCACCCCACAGGTTTCGGCCGCCGCCTCCTTGTCGAAGTCCGCCAGCGTCTCTTTGAGGTGCTCGAAGCCCTCGGTCCGCTCGGCGATGAACGCCTCGTCGATCCAGCCGTCCTCCGGGTGCTCCTCGTGGTGCTCGAGGATGGTCGATAGCACCACGTTGAGCAGCGGGATGTCCGTCCCGGGCTCGTTCTGGAGGTGCATGTGCCGGTCCGTCTCGGAGATCTGGAACGACTTCGTCGTCTTGTTGGCGTGGGGGTCGACCTGGATGACCGTCGCGCCGTCCAGCACCGCCTGGCGGAAGTACTGGCTGTTGGCGATGGGGTGCTGCTCGCCCGGGTTCGCGCCCTGGATCCAGAAGACGTCGGCCGCCTCCATGAGGTCCTGCATGCTGTTGGTCATCGCGCCGGCGCCGAGGCTCGTCCGGAGCGCCCACACCGTCGAGGCGTGACACATCCGCGTGCAGTTGTCGACCTGGTTGGTGCCGTACCGCCGGGCGAGCTTCTGGATGAGGTAGTTCTCCTCGTTCATCGTCTTCGAGGAGCCGAAAAAGCCCATCCCGTCGGGGCCGTGGGTCTCCCGGATGCGCTCCATCTCGGAGACGATGTACTCGTAGGCCTCCGCCCAGTTGGCCTCGCGGAACTCGCCGTTCTCTCTCACGAGAGGCGTCGTCAGGCGGTCCTCGTGGTCTACGACCTCCGTGGCTGCACCGCCCTTGATGCAGATGCTGCCCTCGTTGACCGGCGCGTCGCCCCACGGCATGAACTGCATGTCGCCCGGCTCCTCGCCCTCCCGGACCTTGATCCCGCAGCCGACGCCGCAGTACGGACAGATGGTCTTGACCGGCTCCTCGCCGTCACTCGACATGGGATTTTGCCTCCCGTTCATGAATCATCGTCTAGCCCGCTCGGTGTCGACGGGCATGAAACTTGTTCCCGGGGCGCGCGTCGGGGGAGGTGCGGTCGCGAAACTAGACCGATCAGCCGTCGAACAGGCGGCGGTCGACCGTCGGCCATTTCACCGGCGCGGCCCGGAGCCAACGTATGGGGCTCGAGACTGCCGAGGTCGAGGCGGCGGTCGAGGCGTATCCCGACCGGCAACCGCTGGCCGCCGTCGAGCGGGAACACCTCGAGCTACTCCCGAAAGCGTTCGCCGAGGACGACTTCGGGTGGCGGGACGCCGAGTGGGTCGTCCAGTGGTACTACCGGCGGTTCCTCGGGGGGTTCCCGGACGACAGGCGTCGCGCGAGGGAGGGCGCCTACGGCGAGAACGACTACGAGGCGGTCCGAGATGCCATCGCCGGCGGGGTCGAGGCCGACGGCGCGGCGGCGAAACTCGAGCACCTGACGGCGCTGTCGGGCGTCGGCGTCGAGGTGGGGTCGGCGTTCCTCCAGTTCATCCAGCCCGAGGCGTACCTCGTCGTGAGCCACCGGGAGTGGGGCGTGCTTCATGCCGCGGGTGAACTCGACGCGGAGTACCCCGACCCGCCGGACGTCTCGGAGTATGAGCAGTATCTGGCGACCTGTGAAACGCTCCTCGACCGGTGTGACTGCGATCTCGTCGGCGTCTACCGGGCGCTGTGGGTGCTGGGGGCCGACCGCGAAACGGACTGAACGCTCCGTCGACCGCAAACCGGACAGATAGCTCGGCGGACCGCGCGGTGGACGGCTTCGCGTCCATACAGTGCAGTGAAAGATGGCAGCCCCGACGTAGGGCGTCTCAGGGCTTGACGGGAGCGGGGCCGCCGAAGACGCCGGCCGGGTCCCAGGCCCGCTTGACGTCGAGGAGGCGCTCGTAGTTGTCGCCGTACGCCGCCCTGCGGCGTTCCGGGGGTTCCTCGTCGGCGAGGAAGTTCAGCGCCACGTCGCCGGTAGCGTACGGCTGTAGTGCCTCGTGGAGCGACCGGACCCACGCGTCGTGGGCGGCGTCGCGCTCGGGGTCGTCCCACCGCGCCTCGACGAGGCAGTGGTGGGCGTCCGAACGGTGGGGGTACGCCGTCGCGTCCGTCGGCGGGTCGGTCTCGGCGCCGCCGCGCGGCGAGACGAACACCGTCGCACCGTCGGAGGGCGCGTCCTCGACGCCCGCGACGATCGTTCCGATCGCGTCCTCGCCCAGCCGCTCCATGTACTGGCTCCGCAGGTCGGTCCGGCGGGCGCCCTCGCTGTCGCCGGCTCGCTGGAACTCGACGTAGGGCCGCGGCCGGAAGCTGTCCATCACCGGGTCGCCCCGCTCGCGAAGCGGTTCGAGGGCGCGGCGGCCCGCCGGCGGCGGGCCGGCATAGCAGACGACGATGATGGCGACGCGCTCGCCCCGGACCGACTCAGGATACGCCGACGCGTCCGGCAGGACCATGCTGCCGAAAAGCGGCCGGGCGGCCCGCGGCGCCTCGGCCACGAACTCGCGGTAGTACCGGGCGACGGCGGCCGTCCGGTCGGCCGGGTAGACGAGCGACCCGGCGAGGACCGTCGGGCCGACCTCGTGCAGCCGGAACGTGAACTCGGTGACGACCCCGAACTGGCCGCCGCCCCCGCGGAGCGCCCAGAACAGGTCCGGGTTCTCGGTTACGGTGGCCCGCAGGAGGTCGCCCCCGGCGGTTACCACGTCCGCGGCGAGAAGGTTGTCGCAAGTCAGGCCGTGCTGCCGGCTCAGCCACCCGACGCCGCCGCCGAGCGTCAGGCCACCGACGCCGATGTTCGGGTCCTGGCCGCCCGGCACGGCCAGCCCGTGGGCCTGGGTCTCGGGGTCGACGTCGCCCCAGGTCGCCCCCGGGCCGACGCGGGCGACCCGCTCGGCCGGGTCGACGCGGACCCGGTCCATCGGCGAGAGGTCCACGAGCAGGCCGCCGTCGGGGACGGCCGCCCCCGAGACGTGGTGGCCGCCGCCCTTGACGCCGAGGGTGAGCCCGCGGTCGCGGGCGAACGACACCCCGGCAGCGACGTCCGCGGCGCCGCGGCATCGGAGGACGGCGTCCGGACGGCGGTCGACGCGCGCGTTCCACACCGACCGCGCGGCGTCGTACCCCGGGTCGCCGGGGACGAGGACGGGCCCGCGGCTCTCCGCGGCGAGCGCCGCCCGGGACGACGGGTCGACGAGGGACACCTCCGGGTCGACTCAGAACAGCCCCGTGATGTTGCCGTCCGCGTCGATGTCCATGTCGGCGGCCGCCGGGTCCGCCGGGAGGCCGGGCATCGTGAGGGCGTCGGCGGTCAGCGCGACGAGGAAGCCGGCGCCGGCCGACGGGTACACCTCGCTGATCTCGAGTTCCCAGCCTGTCGGTGCCCCCTTCCTGCTGGCGTCGTCGCTGAGCGAGTGGAACGTCTTGGACATACAGACCGGTACGTCGTCGAAGCCGAGGGACTCCATCCGAGAGATGTCGTCCAGCGCGTCGCCGGTGAACTTGACGCCGTCGGCGCCGTAGATATCGGTCGCGACGGTCTCGATTTTCGCCCGGATCGGGTCGGTCTCGGCGTAGAGGTACTCGAAGGCCGACTCGTCGCTCTCCGCGACGGCTTCGATCACGTGTTCGCCGAGGTCGACGCCGCCCTCGCTGCCCTTCTCGAAGACCTCCGACTCCGCGACGCGGACGCCCAGGTCCTCGCGGCAGTGCTCGATGACGGCCTGGACCTCGGCGTCGGTGTCGTCGGGGAAGCGGTTGACGGCGACGACCACCGGGACGCCGAACTGCTGGAGGTTCGCGACGTGCGCGTCGAGGTTCTCGAAGCCGCGCTCGACGGCGTCGACGCCGGCGTCGTCGATGGCGTCGAAGTCGGCGGGCCACATGTCCTCGCCGTGGTACTTCAGCGCCCGGACGGACGCG
Source organism: Halobacteriales archaeon QH_7_69_31 (assembly GCA_003021745.1). GTDB lineage: Archaea > Halobacteriota > Halobacteria > Halobacteriales > Haloarculaceae > Natronomonas. Next base: position 13,349 of record PXQY01000046.1, on the reverse strand, counting down.
ACCATGACGACGGCGTTCGGCGTCATGTCCCCGAGCCGACAGACGATGTTCATGAACTTCTCGGCGCCCAGGTCGGACCCGAACCCGGCCTCGGTCACGAGGTAGTCGCCCATGCCGAAGGCGGCCTTGTCGGCGATCAGCGAGTTGGTGCCGTGGGCGATGTTCGCGAAGGGGCCGCCGTGGACGAACGCCGGGGTCCCCTCGATGGTCTGGACGACGTTCGGCTTGATGGCGTCACGGAGCAACATCGTGGCGGGCCCGGTCGCGTCGATGTCCTCGACGGTGATGGGGTCGCCGTCGCCGTCGTAGGCGACGATGATGCGGGCGATCCGTCCCTTGAGGTCGCCGAGGCCGTCGGCCATACAGAGCGCGGCCATCAGTTCGGAGGCGGCGGTCAACAGGAAGCTGTCCTCGCGGGGCGTTCCGCCGAACGTCCCGCCCAGCCCGACCACCATCTGGCGGAGCGCCCGGTCGTTCATGTCGATGGCGCGGGGCCACCGGACGTCGGTGACTTCGACGGCGAGGTCGTCGTCCTTGGTGATCTTGGCGTCGAGCATCGCCGAGATGAGGTTGTGCGCCGAGGTCAGGGCGTGCAGGTCGCCGGTGAAGTGGAGGTTGATGTCCTCCATCGGCAGCACCTGCGAGCGGCCGCCGCCGGCGGCGCCGCCCTTCACGCCGAACACCGGGCCGAGCGACGGCTCCCGGATGGCGATCATCGCCTCCTCGCCGAGGTGGTTGAGCGTCTGGCCGAGCCCGACGGTCGTGACCGTCTTTCCCTCGCCCTTCGGCGTGGGGGTCATCCCGGTGACCAGGACGAGGTTGCCCTCGCGGTCGGCGGCCTGTTCGCGGAGCCGCTCGATGGCGTGGTGTTTCACCTTCGCGGTGTACTCGCCGAAGTACTGGAGGTCCTCGAGGCCGAGCCCCCACTGCTCGACGAGCTCCCAGATCGGCTCCATCTCGGTCGACTGTGCGATATCGTAGTCCGTCGGAATCGGCTCGTCAGGCGAGGACATCGTGGTCGACCGTTTCCGACAGCGAGGCATTGAAGGTTAGCCTACCTGATAGGCCCCGGAGAGGACGTGTTTCGGCGGGGACGGGCCGCGAGACATGTCGATACCTCGATATTTCGAGGTTCTGTTCGGGGCGCGTGGGCGAGTCAGTCGAACGTGGACTCCATCGCCGAGACGACGCCCAGTTCCTGGACCATCTTGAGCGTGTCCCACTGCGCGGAGACGTCGGTTATGACCCCGTCCGAGACGGAGAACATGTTGACCCCGTCGACGGTGAACCCCTCCCCGGTCGGTTCGATCCCGAAGAGGTCGTTCTCGTGGGTGCCCATCGCGGACCACCGGACGACCACCGTGCCGCCCGTCACGGTCGTGTGCTCGACGGTGTAGTAGAGGTCGGGGAAGGCGGTCTGGTAGGTCTCGACGTAGGCCTTGATGTCCGCCGGGCCGGTCACCTCGCTGGGGCTGAGGCTCTGTGGGCCGTCGTAGCCGACGTCGTCGGCCAGGATCTCGTCGGCGACCGACAGCTCGCCGCGGTTGAACAGCTCGTCGAACCAGCGGCGGACGAGCTCCGCCGGGTCGGCAGTCGAGTCAGTGGCATTCATGGTACGGTCCAACGTACTTCGTCGGCTGTCGAGTTAACGGTTTCCCGGGGCGTCGATGACCCCGTCGAGTGGGCATCCGTCTGGACGTCACCACACGCCAGCGCCGTCACGGATCGCGTCCAGTGCCCGGCGGGCACAGTCACGCTTGCCCCGGCCGAAGTGGAGGGTGTTCTCGTCGACGGGCGTCGACAGCAGGCTCCCCTCGGCCGTCTCGACGCCGTCCTGTTCTATCTGGAGGTAGCTGATGACGAGTCGCCCCTCGTAGGTGACCCCGCGGACCCCCGCGAAGTCGATCCGTTTGTCGTCGAACCGCGACCGAGGGGAGCGATCGATGTAGAGCGCCGACTCGCCGACGTACAGGGACCCGTCCTGGAAGGCGCAGGTTACGGCGACGTCGCCGTCGATGGGAACCTCGTCGTCGGACGGTTCGGTCCGGCCCGGGAGGTCGACCATCGTGGAGGGGTGGACGGCCAGCGTGTCGAAAAGGTTACCGGGGATTCGGCACCTGGACTCCCATCGTGGTCACTCCGAGCCGTGAGGATGTCCCACAATGCCAAATTATACTGTCTCTTTCTGAAAGTATAGTTTCGAAATTCCTAAATCACCCCGGGACGTCCGTTCGAGTATGACGGAACTCAGTGCGGACCGCACGGAGGACGAATCGCAGGCCGAACTCGTGAATTACCTGCCCGGCATGCCGGCGCTGTCCCGCGAGCCAGGCCGCTTCGAGCGCGCGCTCGCGGCGCTCTTCCGGCGCCGCGGGCCGCTTCGCCCGGTCGTCCGGGGGCGCCAGGACGACGCGTGAGTCGCTAATTAGCGACCGGCGCCGTCCCCGCGGATTTCTTCGCGCCGGCCCGTCGCGAGGCGATGGTGCGCACCGCGGTTCCGACCGATGTCTGGGCGCGGGGCCCGGATCGATACCCTGCGGGGCAAGAGTTTTACCCGGACCTCCGAACGGGTAGACATTCCGAGTCCGGGCGAGCATGATACCGATTATCGGCGGCACACCCCGCTGCAAACGGTGTGGAAACGACGTCGAGCGCGGGCGAGTCAGCTGTCCGGCGTGTAACTACAACCCGAAGTCGAAGGGGCTCCGGGTGGCGCTGAGTCTGCTCCTCGCCGTCGTCGTCCTGATGACAGCCGTTTTGCTCAGTCCCGTCTACCGGCTCGTGCTGATCCGGCTGGCCGCCCTCGCGTTCCTCTGTTCGCTCCTCGCCATCCTCCTTTCGTTCCTCGCGACCCCCCATCGGCTGGGCAGGCTGTTTCTCTGGCCCTGAGAGCGTGCCTTTCTCCTGCGGCGGTCGGCAGACCGGTCGCCGGGCGGGGTCGAACGGAACAGCTAAGGGACTCGATTCGGACCGGCGTGGGCCGCCGATTGTGCGGACCTCGTCGAGACCGGACCAGAAGCGAATTTTCGGAGACGGGCGGGATCATTCAGCCGAATAATTCGCGAAACAACAGTTATTGGATATCCAATGGGTGGCGAAGCACTAAAGTTGACTAGTTCTATGATATCGGTAGGCATACTGAAGTGGCAATATCGCGGTATGGTCGATGGAACCGTGTCCCGTCCCCGGGGCTCAAAACAAACGGACACCTCAGAAACCATGACCGGAAGATCGCGACTCGTTACGGGAACGGAGGGAGCACCGAATGAGTGACAGCGGCGACGACCCGGATGGCATCGGGGGTGAGGGCCTCCAGGTCGAACTCTTCCACGCCGAGACCGACCGCGAACCCGGCGATACGAACAAGCAGTTCAGCATCGGCAGCACGCGTGTTCTGGACGTGCATCCGCAAGTATTTTCGATATCCGCGGTCATCATACTCGCCTTCATCGCGTTGTCCCTGGCGTTCCCGGACCAGGCCACCGAGCTATACAGCAACGTCCGTAAGGGTATTTCGAACGTGTTCGGGTGGTTCTTCATCCTCGTGGTGAACGTCTTCATCATCTTCATGATCTATCTCGCGTTGAGCAAGTACGGCAATATCAGGCTCGGCGGTGTCGACGCCGACAAGGAGTTCAGCGACATCTCGTGGGTCGCGATGCTGTTCAGCGCCGGCATGGGGATCGGCCTCATGTTCTTCGGCGTCGCCGAACCGGTCTGGCACTTCTTCGACCCGCACCTGGGTGCCGAGAGTGCGACTCCGGAGGCCGCCCAGGTGGCGATGGCCGTGTCCCTATACCACTGGGGATTCCATCCCTGGGCAATATACGCGCTCGTTGGCCTGTCGTTGGCGTTCTTCTCGTTCAATCGCGGCCTGCCGCTCACCTTCCGTTCGATCTTCTGGCCGGTCTTGGGCGAACGCATTTACGGGTGGCCCGGCCACATCATCGACATTCTGACGGTGTTCGCGACCCTGTTCGGCTTGACTACCTCGCTCGGACTGGGGGCGCTCCAGATAAACGCCGGACTCAACTTCATCGGCAATAACGTCGGGGCGTTCCCTGCGATACCGAATGGGACACTCGTACAGGTCGGCATCATCGCCGGCGTGACCGCTGTCGCGGTGGTTTCAGTCGCGGCAGGACTCGACGGTGGTGTCCGGCGGCTCAGCAACCTGAACCTGCTGTTGATGTTCACGCTTCTCGGGACGGTCATCGTGCTCGGTCCGACGCTTTTCGTCTTCGGAATGATCCCACAAGGGTTGGGCCAGTACTTCTCGAACTTCTTCGACCTGGCCTTTTTCTCCGGGGCGGTCTACGACCCCTACTTCGCCGGGTCGCCGTACTACGGGCCCGGAGGCGACGGTGAAGGTGCTTTCCTCGTCGACTGGACGGTGTTCTACTGGGCCTGGTGGATCGCTTGGTCGCCATTCGTCGGGATGTTCATCGCCCGGATTTCGAAGGGCCGAACCGTCCGGGAGTTCATCAGTGGCGTGCTCATCCTGCCAGTGCTGTTCTCCGTCCTGTGGTTCGCTGCACTCGGTGGGAGCGCCCTCAGTATCGAACTGGGCAGCGGCGCTGTGAGCGCCGCGATGTTCGCCGAGGGCGTCGATGTGCCGAGGGCTGTCGCGCTCTTCGCGATGCTCGACACGCTACCCGGAACGATAATCCTGTCGTTGCTGTCGGTACTGCTCGTCTCGACGTTCTTCATAACGTCGTCCGACTCGGGGTCGCTCGTCATCGACCACCTTACGTCCGGCGGCAAGCACGACGCCCCGGTCGCGATGCGCGTCTTCTGGGCGATCACCGAGGGCATCGTGGCCGCGACGCTGCTCGTCGCCGGCGCAACGCCGGAGAACCCGCAGGCCGGCCTCGAAGCACTCCAGGCCGCAGCGATATCGACCGGCCTCCCGTTCGCGTTCATCCTCGTGTTCATGATGTACGCCATCTGGAAGGGCTTAGGAACGGAGTACGAGGTGCTGGAATCTCAGGCGTTCCAGGACCGTGTCGAGGAGATGGCCGAGGAGGGCGAGATCGTCATCGACCGCACCGGCGGGGAGGTGGTCACTGACATCACCGCCGGGGAGGAGGAACCCGGCGACTAGCGGTCCACCTCGCGGTTCGTCGCCGTCACTTTTTCGTTACCCTCGACCGTGTACCGGCCGCGAGCCGTTCGCCCGGGCCGGTCAGCCGGAGCCCTCCGACTCGCCGTCGACCTCCCGGGTCACGCGGTGCAGGTCGCTCCCATCGGTGGCGAAACCCAGCCAGACGCCGAGCGCCGTCGCCGCGAAGATGAGATACACCGGGAAGAGTACGACCGTGAGCGTCGTGTGGAGACCGTTGGCCGTAGAGAGCACGTCGGTCCAGTACAGGGTTCCGATGCCGACGAAACCGCCGATTATCGCCGCTTTGAACCCGCTCTCGAAGGCCCGTTCAGCGATCGGGCCGGGCGAACGGCTGGCGTCGGCCATCGACTACACTCGGGGTCGAACGGAGAAAAGCAGTCCGCCCCGGACCCGAGCACGTCACGAGCGAGTGGCCGACTCGTAGTCGTGCTGGTACTCCCAGTGGTACTGACACTCCGTACAGGAGGCGTACTCGGGGACGTCCATCATCCCCGGATGCCGGATGCCGTGATCGAGTTCCCGCGTGCAGTGGGGACAGACCAGGCCCAGAAGGTCCAGGTCGGCGAACTTGTCCGGCGCGAGTTCGAAGTGACAGTCGGGACAGTCGATGTAGTCGTTGGCGAACTCATGAGTGAACGAACGCGAACAGGATGGACACCGGAGGACCGCCGGCGGCCGCTGCGGCCAGCCGACGCCCCCTCGCTTGAACGTCGTGTGGGCTTCGGGGACCGCCATGGTGAACGTCTCCGGGCCGTCCTTCGTCCAGGGCGGATCCAGGACGAACATGGCGCACTTCTTCAACGTATCAAGCACTACGGCGCGCTATTGGCTCGATTACGATAAACCGCGCGGACGGCGCACCGACGCGCCGGGTACGCCACGACCGGGTGGTCCGGGCGTTCATACGTGGCGGTCCCGGGCGGTGGCTGCCGGCCAGTATCGGTGCCGGCGGTGCCGTCCAACCGGTCAGCCGGCGCATTCTGCCGAATGGCCCTCGGTGAAGATCTGAATCGGTATCCCTCCACGTATCCGGGCGAACGTGACGGGAGGAGGGGGCTACGGTTCAAGCCGTTAGCTCCGGCAGTATCAGTAGTAGTCCCACTCGTCGTCGGCGTCGCCCTCCGAGAGCCCTTCATCAGTCGTCTTCTCCGGGACGACCTCCTGTGGGTTCCGCATGCCGTCGCCCTTGACGGAGCGGTAGCCGAACACCGCAAAGGAGACCAGCGCACCGATGAGAAGCAGCCCGCCCGTCACCAGGGCGAGCGTCACCGCGGCCCCGAATAGATCCCCGGAGAACTGCGCCGCCATCTGGTTCATACAGCCGGTAGGGCATCCAGACTGAAAACCGTTGTTCGACCGACGAATAAGGGGGTCCTGTCCGGCGGCGGGTCGGCCGCCGGCGTCGGCCTCACTTGCTGCCCCGACCGACGATCGTCACCGGGGTGTCGGCCATGCGGGCGACCTTCTCCGCGGTACTCCCGAGGTACTTCTCTATAGCACCCCGCCCCTGCCTGCCCATCACGATGAGGTCGATGTCGTTCGCCTCGGCGTACTCGACGATCTCCTCCGCGATGGCGCCCGTACTGACCACCCCGGTCGCGTCGAGTCCCCGAGCCGCGGCCCGGTCCGCGACGGCCGACACCGTCTCCTCCCCGTACTCCCTATACTCCGACAGCTGGTCGTCCCCCAGGCCCACGCTGAGGATGTACGTCGCCTCCGTCTCGACCACGTACTGGGCGTGAATGTGGGAGTCGAACGCCTCCCCCACCTCGAGTCCGTGGTTGACGCAGGGTTCCGACTTGTCGCTGCCGTCGGTGGCGATGAGTACGTTTTCGTACATCAGTTCGAACACCCATTCATCCTTATAAATGAAAAGATTTCGGATGTCGCTGCTGGCCAACAGGTTGTGGAATCCCGCCGGTCGGATCGCCGAGTCAGCTCCCGTTCCGCCGCGTTACAGGCGCCATCGACGACGTGGTCCCCTGGAGCACACCGCCCGTGGCACGGCCGGTCACGTTTTCGTCTCCCTGACATATATCGCGAACGCGGTGAGGACGAACAGCGTCCCGGCGACGACCGGTCGCTGCATGAACAGTGTCACGAAGGCGGCCGTCGCCAGGACCGCCGCCAGGACGGTCGCGGCCGTCGGAATCGGGTCGGCCATCGGTGCGAGTTCGACGGCCGGCCGGGATATAGGTTCCCCGGCAGGGGACGGGACGGGTCGGTCAGCATCCGTCGGCCGACGACTCCCGCCACTCCCACCAGAGGCCGAACCCACCGAGGAGGGCGGCACCCACCCCGAAGCCGACCCGGACCGTCGATCCCCCGGTGGCGGCGAAGATGAGACCCCCCACGAGCAGGAACGCGCGGACCAGCGTCCGGAACCCGATGTCCATCGACGGTGGGCCTCCGTCGGTCCACCGCAGCGAGACCCACTAAACGCTTCGCCCGGCCCCGCCGGCAGTGTTCAGTTAACCCTTAAGTAATCCTTCGGGGGACGCAAGCCCCTGGCTTCTCGGGTCGGGCGGCTCGCGGCTCACTGCGTTCACCGCTCGCCCGTCCGGCGGCCTCCATTCAGTCGGCCGCCCGGCTCACGGCTCGCGTCGCTCGCGGGTCGCTGTCGCTCCCCGCTCGCCCCATCGAGGCGCTCCCTGCGGTCGCGTTTCGCGCTCGCCGTTCATTTCGAGGCGCTCCCGTAGGTCGCGCCTCGCTACCGCTCGCTGCGCGCTTCGCTCACTGCTCGAGGCGTCGCCGCTCGCTCATCCGGCGGCGCTCGCTCCGCTCGCGCCGCCCGTTCGCTCCAGTGCTGGTTCCGCTGGACTCGCGCCGCTCGTCCAGCGACGTCTGCTCGCGGCCATCGGCCGCTCGCACGGCCCGCGGCGCGTCGCGCCGCCCTGTTCGCCTCGCGTCGCTCGGCTCACCGTCGCCGTCCGTCCCCGAGCGGGTTGCCGGCGCCGCCGGCAACCAATGGGCCTCGCGGCGACGCCGCGACGCAGCCGGGCCCTCGCGGAGTCCCGCCCGAACTGGTTGTCCGAGGGGCCGACTGAGGCCCTGAACCCGGTGAGTAGAACAGTTTGACAAATGGCATCCTAATCTGAACAATGCCGCCCGGCCGACCGGCGGTCGGGAGTCAGGCGGCCGGGCCGAGGTTCCCCATCGTCTCCTCGAAGGCGTCCCTGGCGGCGTCCTCGATGGCCGTCGCCCGTTCCCGGGTCTCCGCGACGAACGCCCCGTCGTCGACGTCGTCCAGGTTGGACCGGACGGTGTAGATGGCAGCCGCGAGCGCGCCACGAGCCAGGTACGCCGCCGTGCCGGCATCGGCGACGACGCGCCGGTCGGACACACCGGTCACCGTCGCCGCCTCCTCCAGCGTGATGAGACACGCCTCGGCGATCGAAAGCGGCACCCCGACGGCCCGTTGCACCGTTTCGGGATCGGCACCGTCCGTCGGCGCGGCGAAGCGTTCCTCGACGACCTCGGCGTCCGCCGCCGCGAGGGCCAGAAGTTCCGTCCGCCGGGTCTCGAGGCTCCGGCGCATCTCGGCGAGACTGCCGTCCGTGCCCGCGCCGGCCGCCTCGAGGTGGCGACAGACCATCTCACAGCAGGCGGTTCCGATGGCGCCGACGACGGCGCCGGCCGTCCCGCCGGCCGGCGTGACGCGGGCCGACGCGATGTCGGCGAGGAACGCCCCGACCGGTCGGGTTTCGTAGTCCATACCTGCGGGCGGGCCGGCACGGTAATTAGTGCTGTGCGGGGCGCCGGCTACGCGTCGCTGCGGGCGTTGACGACGTCGACCGCGTAGCCCGCGGCGGCGATGTCGTCGACGATGCCGGCCGCGTGCTCGGCGCCGGCCGTCTCGACCTGGAAGACGAGGTATGCCTCGCCGACGTCGAGGTCCTCGACCGACCGGTCGTGCCGGACATCGCGGATGTTGGCGCCCCGGTCGGCGATGGTGCCGGAGACCTCCGCGAGGACGCCCGGCCGGTCGTCGATCCGGACCCGCAGCCGCAGGAGCTGCCGCCGGGCGGTCAGCGCGTGGACTACCACCGTCTGCAGCTGTGTCATGTCGAGGTTGCCGCCGCACAGAAGCGGCATCACCGTCTCGCCCTCGACGTCGAGGTCCCCGCCCAGGAGGGCGGCGACGGCGGCCGCTCCGGAGCCCTCGACGACCTGCTTGGCCCGCTCCATCAACAGCAAGATCGCGCGGGCGATCTCCGTGTCAGTGACCGTGACCACGTCGTCGACGTGCCGCTTGATGATCCCGAGGGTGGTCTCGCTGACGCCGCCGGTCGCGATGCCGTCGGCGATCGTGTCCACGTCCTCGAGCGTCACCGGGAACCCCTTGTCGAGGCTCTGGTGGACGGTCTCGGCGCCGGTCGCCTGGACGCCGACGACCCGCGTCTCCGGCGAGAGGTGCTTGATCGCCGTGGCGACGCCGCTTATGAGCCCGCCGCCGCCGATCGGCACCACCACCGTGTCGACGTCGGGGCGGTCGTGGTACATCTCCGTGCCGAGCGTCCCCTGGCCGGCGATGATGTCCGGGTCGTCGTAGGCGTGGACGAACTCGGCGCCGGCGTCCTCGACCGCCCGTTTGGCGTGGGTCATCGTCTCCTGGAAGTCCCGCCCGGCGAGTTCGACGGTCGCGCCGTAGCCCCGCGTCGCCTCGATCTTCGCCTGCGGGGCGTTGTCCGGCATGTAGATGGTCGCCTCGGCGCCACACCGCGTCGCCGCCAGGGCGACGCCCTGTGCGTGGTTGCCGGCGCTGGCGGCGACGAAGCTGTCGACGCCGTCGGCGACGGCCTGGCTGATCTTGTTGTACGCGCCCCTGGTCTTGAACGAGCCCGTCCACTGGAGGTGCTCCATCTTGAGGTAGACCTCGCCGCCGACGAGCGCCTCGAGGGAGGTGCTCCGCTCGACGGGGGTCTCCTTGACGACGGTGTCGTCGTCGAGGCGCTCGCGGGCCCGTTCGATGTCCGCGTACTCCAGCGGGAGCGATCCGTGAGCGGTCATGGCTGAGGGTCGGCGGCCGGACCGTACCCCGGCGCGTGTGGGTCGGTATCACGCCGCGTGTACCCATAGCCCCTTCGGCTGGGCCGCCGACCCACCATCGGCCGGGTCGGTGGGCGTGGGCCGCCTCCGGCGAGACGTGCCGGCGGTGTCCGTGGGTTCGCCGCGGCGTTGGCGGATCGAGGAGCGAGTCAGCAGGCGGGCCAAATACGACCTGGCGGGGCAAACACGACCTACCGGATTCCGAACGTGATGGGTGGGCCCCGAGCCGGGCGTCCGCCCCGGCGGAGAGGACACCGGGGACGTTTGCCGGCACCGGCGCGGTGGCGTGGCTCGACAGGTAACGGATCTGTCAGCTAAGGCGCCTTTTAATATCGAGCAACGGGTGGACACCGCACGAGATGATCCACGCACCGGACGCGCCGACGGCCGACAGTCCCCGACCGAAACGCGGTGGCGCCCGATGAGCAGCCGCGAGTTCCCCGACAGCGCCGGGACGGTCATCATCGGCGCCGGCATCGTGGGCAACAGCCTCGCGTACCACCTCGCGAGGCAGGGCGTCGAGGACCTCCTGATGATAGACAAGGGCCCGCTCCCGGACCCCGGCGGGTCGACGGGTCACGCGTCGAACTTCCTGATGCCCGTCGAGCACTCCAAGGAGATGACCCACCTGACGCGCCGGAGCATCGAGCAGTACGACGAGATGGGGACCTTCGCCAACAGCGGCGGCATCGAGGTGGCCCGGACCGACGAGCGCGTCGAGGAACTCAAGCGCCGGATGCAGTCGGCGAAGGCGTGGGGCGAGCCCGCCGAGTTGCTCACGCCGGCGGAGGTCGAGGAACTGGTCCCGTACATCGAGACGGACCTCATCGAGGCCGGCTTCTACAGCACCGGCGCCGGAACCTGTGACCCGCTGCGGGCCGGCGAGATAATGCGGGCCCGCGCCGACGCCATCGCCACCGGCGCCGTCACGCCCGAGGAGATCGACGAAGGCGTTGTGGGCCCGGACGACCTCGAGGGCGTCGGCGACGGCCCCGGCGGCCTCACGCTCGCACCGAACACCGAGGTCCAGGACCTCCACGTCGAGGCCGGCGAGATCAGCGCCGTCGAGACCGACCGAGGCACCGTCGAGGCGGACCAGGTCGTGATCGCGGCCGGGCTCTGGAGCCCGAAGATCGCGAAGATGGCCGGCGTCGACATCCCGCTCACGCCGGCGGTCCACCAGATGATAAGCGTCGGGCCGATCCCCTTCTTCGAGCAGTTCGAGGGGGAGATCAACCACCCGGTCGTCCGCGACATGGACACCCAGATGTACGAGCGGCCGAGCGGCAACGACATGGAGGTCGGCTCCTACCAGCACCGCCCGATACTGTGGGACGTCGACGACGTGCCCTCGATCGAGGAGGCGCCGCTGTCGCCGACCCAGCCGCCGCTGACCGACGACGCCTTCGAGCAGTCGATGATGGACGCCCTCGAGCTGATGCCCGAGGTGCTGGACGATCCCGAGGCCGGCATCCGCCACGAGATCGACGGGTTGCTGTCCGAAGCGCCGGACGGCGCCCCGCTGCTCGGCCCCCTCCAGGACGTCGACGGCCTGTGGTCGTGTGCGGCGGTCTGGATCAAGGAGGGGCCGGCCATCGGCGAGATGGTCGCCCAGTGGATGACGCGGGGCTACCCGGACGTCGACCTGAGCGAGGCCAACGTGAACCGGTTCTACGAGTACGGCACCTCCCGGGAGTGGGTGAAAGCGCGGGCCCACGAACTCTACCAGGAGATCTACGGCATCGTCCACCCGTCCGAGCAGTGGCAGTCCGGCCGCCCGATCCGGACCAGCGCGTTCTACGACCAGCAGGACGAGTTGGACGCCCGCTGGTTCGAGGCCGCCGGCTGGGAGCGCCCGCAGTGGTTCGAGTCCAACGAGGACCTCCTGGACGTCTACGCGGACGAACTGGAGGGCCTCCACCGGCCGAACGAGTGGGACTCGCGGTGGTGGTCGCCGATCATCCTGGCCGAGCACCTCCACATGCGCGACCACGTCGCGATGATCGGCGACATGGGCTTCGGGATCTTCGACTTCGTCGGCAGCGACGTCGTCGACTACGTGGAACGGATGGCCGTCGGGCGGTGCGACGTCGACGTCGGCAAGACGGTGTACACCCCGATCCTCGCGGAGAACGGCGGCTTCATCTCCGACCTGACCATCGCGCGGCTCGGGCCGGAACACTACCGCGTCGTCACCGGCGGCGCCGCCGCCGGCTCCGACCGGGCGTGGTTCGAGAGCCACATCGGCGACGACGAACACGTCACCCTGCTCGACCGCTCGGACTCGCTGTGCACGCTCGGCGTCTGGGGGCCGGACGCACGGGAGGTCGTCCAGTCGGTCACCGAGGAGGACATGTCCCACGAGGCGTTCGCCCCCTACACCGCCCAAGAGATCACCGTCGGCGAGACCGACGCGTGGGCGATGCGGCTGTCGTACGTCGGCGAACTCGGTTGGGAGATCTACGCCCCGATGAGCAAGGGCCACCGGCTGTGGGAAACCATCGCCGAGGCCGGCGACGCCCACGACATCCGGCCCGTCGGGATGGGCGTCTACGGCACCACCGGCCGGATGGAGAAGGGCTACCGGCTGTTCGGCCACGAACTCGAGATCGAGTACACCCCGGCCGAGGCCGGACTGACCTTCCACGGCGTGAAGGACGCAGACTTCGTCGGCAAGGCGGCCTACGCCGAGGCCATCGACGAGGACAACGCCGCCACGCTCTGTACGCTGTCCGTCGCCGACCACGCGCCGGACGGCGGCGAACCCCGGTTCATGCTCGGGAACGAGCCCGTCATGGACACCGACGGCCGGGTCCTGGTCGACGAGGAGGGCCGCCGATCGTACGTGACGAGCGCCGGCACCGGTCCGTCGGTCGGCAAGCACCTCCTCATGGCGTATCTCCCGCCGGCCCACGCCGAGGAGGGCACCCGGCTCCAGGTCGAGTACATGGGCGACCGGTACCCGGTCGAGGTCGAGGTCGTCGGGAGCCGGCCGCTGTTCGACCCGGAGAACGACCGCATCCGGAGCTAACGGCCACCGTTCCCGGGGCCGCCGGCCCCGACACCCCCGGCGAATCCACGACACCACACGACCACCCACCATGGACGTCCTCACCTGCATCAAGCGCGTGCCGGACACAGGCTCCAAGATCGTCCTGACCGAGGACCGGCAGTC
>PXQY01000045.1:6334-11862 GCA_003021745.1 Halobacteriales archaeon QH_7_69_31 | reverse complement strand
CGTGTCGTCACTCCCGTTGGTCGTTCCTCCCGCTCGCGCATCCGGCGGCCTCCCTTCGGTCGGCCGCCGCCGCCCGGCTCGCCGCGGGCCGGCCGGAGCCGGTGGGTACCGTCCCCGACGACCACGGAGTCGCGTCCGGCCAGGATCTCGCCGCGGGCAAGCGACAGCGCCCTGGCGAAGGCGAACCCGGTCGCGAGCAGGTCCGCGAACGTCGTCCCGATCCCGCGCGGCCGGTGACCGTTCGTGCCTCGACCGGCCGCGACGCCGGCCGAGTTGGCCGCCAACGGGTACCTTCATGTCCCGGCGTTCCCGAGGCCACCCCATGAGCTACGACCGAGTCCGCGCGACCGATCCGGCGGTCGCCGAGGCGCTTTCGGGCGAACGACGGCGGCAGGAGGACACGCTGGCGATGATCGCCTCCGAGAACCACGTCTCGGCGGCGGTGATGGCGGCCCAGAGTTCCGAACTGACGAACAAGTACGCGGAGGGCTACCCCGGCGAGCGGTACTACGCGGGCTGTGACCACGCCGACGCCGTCGAGGACCTCGCCATCGAGCGCGCCCGGGAGCTGTGGGGCGCCGAGCACGTCAACGTCCAGCCGCACTCCGGCACCCAGGCGAACATGGGCGTCTACCTCGCGGTGCTGGAGCCGGGCGACCGCATCCTCTCGTTGGACCTGAACCACGGCGGTCATCTCAGCCACGGCCACCCGGCGAACTTCGCGGGCCAGATCTACGACGTCGAGCAGTACGAGGTCGACGCCGACACCGGCTACGTCGACTACGAGGGTCTCCGCGAGCAGGCGGAGGCGTTCGACCCCGACGTCGTGGTCTCCGGCTACTCGGCGTACCCCCGGGAGGTCGACTTCGAGAGGATCCAGGGGGTCGCCGAGTCCGTCGACGCCCACCACCTCGCCGACATCGCCCACATCACGGGCCTGGTCGCAGCCGGCGTCCATCCGTCGCCCGTCGGCGTCGCGGATTTCGTCACGGGCTCGACGCACAAGACGATCCGGGCCGGCCGCGGCGGCATCATCATGTGCGGGGAGGAACACGCCGACGACGTCGACGCCGCGGTGTTCCCGGGTGCCCAGGGCGGTCCGCTGATGCACAACATCGCCGGCAAGGCGGTCGGGTTCGCGGAGGCCCTCCAGCCGGAGTTCGAGCAGTACGCCCAACAGGTCGTCGACAACGCCCGCGCGCTCGGCGACCGCCTCCGGGAGCACGGCTTCTCGCTCGTGTCGGGCGGCACCGACACCCACCTCGTCCTTATCGACCTCCGGCCGTCCCACCCGGACACACCGGGCGGCGTCGCCGAGGCGGCACTCGAGGAGGTCGGCGTCGTCCTCAACAAGAACACGGTGCCGGGGGAGACCCGGTCGCCGTTCAACCCCTCCGGCATCCGCGCCGGGACGCCGGCGCTTACGACGCGCGGCTTCGACGAGGCCGCCTGCGAGCGGGTCGCCGACGTCATCGCCCGCGTCGTCGACGCCCCCGAGGACGAGGCGGTCAGAGAGGAGGCCGCTGCCGAGGCCGCGGCGCTCTGCGAGGAGTACCCCCTGTACGCGGGCGATGCCCGCGTCACCGACACCGCGTGACCGACCGCAGCGCGGCCCACGGGGCGACGGCGCGCGGTCTCGGCGTCCTCCGTCGACTCAAGCGCCCGCTCCTGTACGTGATGGGCGCCGGATACGTCGTCGCCGGCACGCTGCACTTTCTCCGGCCACACCTCTACGTCCAGATCGTCCCGCCGTATTTGCCCGCGCCACTCGTGCTCGTGTACCTCTCCGGGCTCGCCGAGGTCGCCGTGGGCGTCGGGCTCCTGTACCCGCGGACCCGGCAGGCGGCGGCCTGGGCCACCATCGGCCTCCTTCTCGCGGTCTTCCCGGCGAACGTCTACATGGCGACAAGCGGCGTCGTGGTCGAGGGCGCGCCGGGCGGCGGGGACCCCTCCGCGGCCCTCCGGTGGGCGCGGCTCCCCCTCCAGGTCGTGCTCGTCGCCTGGGCGTGGTGGTACACCCGGCCGATGCCCGACGGGTAGCCGGGCGGGCCGCCGCCGAGGTCGGGCCACGGCCGGTAACCGGGCTGTCACACCTGTCAATCAGCCGGGCCCTCCGTCCACGTGGCCTGCAGGCGCGGCCGAGGTTTATCCACCGGCCCGGCGTACGGCGGGGCGTGACCTTCGTCGTGGTCGGGGGCGACGCCGCCGGCATGAGCGCCGCCACCAAGGCCCGTCGCGAGGACCCCGACATGGACATCGTCGTCTTCGAGAAGGGCCAGTGGGTGTCCTACGGCGCCTGCGGGCTCCCGTACTACGTCGAGGGCGAGATCCAGAGGCTCGAGGATCTGGTGTCAGTGACGCCCGAGGAGTTCCGGGAGGAACGCGACATCGACCTCCGGACCGGCCACGAGGTGACCGCGGTCGACCCCGACGCCCGGGCTGTCACCGCCAGCCACGAGGGTGGCGAGGTAACCGTCGAGTACGACCACTGCCTCCTCGCCACGGGCGCAGAAAGCGTCGTGCCGCCGATCGCCGGCATCGACCGCGAGGGCGTGTTCACGCTCGGCTCGATGACCGACGGGAAGCAGCTCCGGGCGTTCGTCGCCCGCTCGCGGGAGTCCAGCCCGGTCGAGCAGCCGGACCGCGGGCCGGCGTGTCACTTCCTGGAGACCTGTGAGGGCGCCGTCGGCATCGTCGGCGGCGGCTACATCGGCGTCGAGATGGCCGAGGCGCTGGTGGCCAACGACTTCGAGGTCCACCTGTTCCAGCGGGGCGACCGGGTGCTGACGGGGTTCAGCAATGCGACGAGCGAGGTGGTCGCCGACCACCTCCGCGACCAGGACGTCGCGCTGTACCTCGGCAGCGAGGTGCGGGCCGTCGACGGCCCCGCGGACGGGCGCGTCGAGGCCGTGGTCACCGCCGACGACCGCGTCGCGGTCGAGATGGCGCTGCTCGGGACGGGCGTCCGCCCGCGCACGAACCTCGCCGAGGACGCGGGCATCGAGCTGGGCCCGACCGGGGCCATCGCGACGGACGGCTACCGCGAGACGAGCGCGCCGGACGTCTACGCCGCCGGCGACTGCGCCGAGGTCGACCACGTCGTCACCGGCGAGCCGGACTACGTCCCGCTGGCGCTGACCGCGAACCGCCACGGCCGCGCCGTCGGCCGGACGGTCGCCGGCACCCCGACGGAGGGCGGCGGCGTCGCGGGGACGGCGGCGGTGAAGGCCTTCGACGTGGAGGCCGCCCGCACGGGCGTGCTGGACCACGAGGAGGCCCGCGAGGCCCGCTTCGACCCGGTCACGGAGACCATCGAGGCGAAGTCCCGCGCCGGCTACTACCCCGCCGAGGGCACCGTCACCGTGACGCTCTGTGCCGACCGCGACACTGGGCGCGTGCTCGGCGCGAGCCTCGTGTCGTGGTACGGGGAGGGTGCGGTCCACCGCAGCCACGCCGCCGTCGCCGCCGTCACGGAGGGTGTCACGGTGGCCGACCTGGCGGACTACGACCTCGTGTATGCGCCCCCGTTCAACACCACCTGGGACCCCGTCCTGACGGCCGCGAAGGTGCTGGAGGGCGAGCTGTGAGACGCCGGCGGCTGCTCGTCGCGGCGAGCGCGGGGTTGGCCTCGACAACTGTCGCCGGCTGTCTGGACGACGGGCCCGGCGGGGACGGGAGCCCGGACGGAGAGACGCCAACAGGGTCCGACGTGGAGCCGACGGACACCGCCACCGGGACGCCGACCGCTTCGGCGAACCTGGACCTCCGGGAGGCCAACGTCACCGGCGTCGAGGTCGAGCCGAAGGACGACGACTACCGGTTTGCGGTCACGCTGTTACACGACGACGACGGCGAGGACGGCTACGCGAACTGGTGGCAGGTCGAGACCCTCGACGGGCGCCGGCTGGGGCGACGGGACCTGGCCCACGCCCACGGCACCCGCGAATTCACCCGTTCGACGACCGTGTCGGTCCCGAGCGCCGTCGACTGCGTGGTCGTCCGCGGTCACGACCGAACCCACGGATACGGCGGCCAGGCAGCACTGGTTGCCCCGAAATCAGGTGCGGAACGTCTCCGCCGGCAGGGCCGCGAGCCGGCCGAGTTCGCTCCCGGCGACTGCCCCTGACGGGACCCCGGCACGCCGACAGTGCGACTCAGCCGCCCGGCATGCGTTGCCGGTCACCGCCGTGCGATCCGGCCCTCGCGGAGCCAGTCGTCGTACGTCTCGCCCAGGCCCCGGGGGTCCCTGAGCCGCAGGAGCGTGTGGGGGACGGCGCCGGGGAGCATGACGTCGAGGGTCCGGAGCGGTTCGTCCGGGAGCCCGCCGTCGGCCCGTCGCTCGGCACACAGGGGCTCGAACGCGTCGCCGAACGCCGGGGTGTGGCCCGCCTGGTGGACCCGGAGCACCCGCGGCGCGTACGAACAGACGTAGGTGTGATCGCCGAGCGTGTAGCCCCTGAGACAGCCCGACGCGAGCCACAGCTCGAGGCCGCGACGGACCGAGCCGTGTTCCGGATGGTCGCCCGCAACGTCGCCGTGGTGGGCTTCGAATCCCCGGAGGTAGTCGTACCAGTTCCGCCCGTGTTCGACGACCTCGGGGTCCACGTCCGCGTCCGGCGGCCCGACGGCGTCGTCGCCGACCACGCGAGTCACCGCCGCGTTCCAGCACGCGATGGCGACGACGGCGACGAGCCCGGCCGCCAGTCGGAACGCGCCCATGCGCCCGGCTGCGATCCGTGGCTTTGAGTATCTTCCGTGCGGAGTACGCGAGGTGCGCGTCGTCCTGTTTACCGGCGAGGAACCGCTGTACCTGCCCCGCTACCTCGCCCCCGTGTTCGAGCGGCACGCCGACGCACTGGAAGCCGTCGTCATCGCGCCACCGCCCCGGCCGCGGTCGGCGCAGCTCCGCCGGCTCTACGGGATGTACGGGCCGGTCGACTTCGCACGGATGGCCGCCCTGGTCGCCCGCGGGAGGGCGCTCGACGCGCTCGACGCCGTCGGCGGGCTGGGCCGACGCCTCGCCGACCGGTATCACTCCGTCGCCCGCCTTGCCGCCGCCCACGACGTCCCACTCGAGCACGCAGCCGACGTCGACGACCCCCGGTTCGTCGACCGGATCCGCGAACTCGACCCCGAGCTGATACTGAGTGTCGTCGCCGGCCAGAAACTCGGCGCGGACCTCCTGGCCGTCCCGGACGACGCCGTCAACCTCCACGGATCGCTGCTCCCGAAGTACCGCGGGCGAGCGGTCGCCTTCTGGCCGCTGTACTACGGCGACGACCGGACGGGGGTCACCGCCCACCTGATGACGGCCGAGTGGGACGCCGGCCCCATCGTCGAACAGCGGTCGTTCCCCATCGCCCCCGACGACACCGTTCACGATGTCTACCTGACCCTCGCCGACGTCGGCGGCGACCTGGCCTGCGACCTGCTCGACCGCTATCCCACCGACTTCGAGTCGCGTCCGAACGAGTCCACCCCGTCGGACTATCACACCCTCCCGACGCCCGCAGAGCGGCGGACGTTCG
>PXQY01000045.1:0-6310 GCA_003021745.1 Halobacteriales archaeon QH_7_69_31 | reverse complement strand
AGCCAGCGCGAGGGTATAGTACCATGACCGAGATCATCGACGGCGACGCCGTCGCAACCGACATCCGTGACTCGCTGACCGACGGCGTCGAGACGCTCGAGGCCGACGGCGTCACGCCCGGGCTGGCGACGGTGCTGATGAGCGACGACCCGGCCAGCGAGACGTACGTCTCGATGAAACAGGACGACTGCGAGGAAGTCGGCATCGAGAGCCACCACGTCGAACTCGACACCGACGCGCCCGCCGAGGACCTCTACGACGCCATCGAGGACCTCAACGGGGACCCGTCGGTGCACGGCATCCTCGTCCAGATGCCGGTCCCGGACCACGTCGACGAGCGCCGCGTCCTCCGGGCCGTCAACCCGATGAAGGACGTCGACGGCTTCCATCCCGCGAACGTCGGACGCCTGGTCGCCGGTAACGACCGGTACCGGCCCTGCACGCCCCACGGCGTCCAGAAGCTGCTCGAGGCGTACGACGTCGAGACCGAGGGCGCCGACGCGGTCATCGTCGGCCGGTCGAACATCGTCGGGAAGCCGCTGGCGAACCTACTGATACAGAAGCGAGCGGACGGCAACGCCACCGTCACGGTGTGTCACTCCCGCACCGCCGACCTCGCCGAGAAGACCCGCGCGGCCGACGTGCTGGTCGCCGCCGCCGGCCGACCCGAATTCATTGACGCGGAGATGATCGGGGCGGGCGCGACCGTTGTCGACGTCGGCGTCAACCGCGTCGATGCGGATACCGAGAAGGGCTACGAACTCGTCGGCGACGTCGACTTCGAGAGCGCCCGCGAGAAGGCCGCCCACATCACGCCCGTCCCGGGCGGCGTCGGCCCGATGACCCGCGCGATGCTGTTGTACAACACCGTGAAGGCGGCCGGCCTCCAGGCCGACGTCGACGTCGCGCTGCCCTGAGTCCGTCCGAGCCCGCTCGCCCGGTCGTCGCGCCCGTCAGGCGAGGCCGTCGAGACGCGCGTCGGCCTCGGCCAGCGCGGCGTCCTCGCCGTCGGCGAGATACCGGCCGAGGTCCCTGGCGGCGGCCACCAAAGCCTCCGCGTCCCCGGGCGGAACGTCGCCGTCGAGGGCCTCGATCCGCTTTTGATGGTCGCCCAGCCGGCCGTTGACGCGCTCGGCGGGCGGATCCGGGTGTTCCCCCAGGTACGTCCGGAGGTCCGAGCGGTACGCGCCGACGGTGGTGGCGTAGGCCAGGCCGCGCATCGCCCGGAGGTCCGCCGGCACGGCGGCGGGGTCGGGTCGCTCGCCCTCGTCGGCACGCAAAAGCGCCGTGAGGTAGCGGTCGGCCGCCTCCTCGACCGTCATGCGCCGGTCTAGCTCACGGCCCACGTGCCGTAACTCCTGGGCGGCGAGGTAGGTGTCGTCGAGCGGCTGGAGGTCGCCGTCGTCGATGAACCCGTACCCGCGGGTGAACGACCGGCAGCGGTCGGCGGCGTCGCCGGCGAGGTCGGAAAGCGAGGCGTCCTCGAGGTCGTTGCGGACGGGCGCGAGGTCCAGCGTCGCCGTCGAGGCGGTGTGCAGCGCGCGCTCGTCGTCGAGGCCGACGCTGTGGAGGCTCCCACAGTCCGGGCAGGTGACCTCCCCGGTGTCGAAGTAGGACCACCTGGCGCCGCAGGCCTCGCACTCGCGTCGCCCCCGGATCTTCATGGGGGCTCTGCGGCGGCCGTGGCCTAAACGTTCCCGGCCCGGCGACGTCGTCCCGCGCCCGCCCCGGTCGGCTACCGCAGCGAAGCGAGGAGCGCAGCGAGCGTACACCGGCGAGCGGGAGGGGGCTTCGGTGGACGAATCTAATAAGTCGGAGTATTATCTGAACACTGCCGCTGGCGGGGCCCGGTGGAGCGGCCGCGACACGCTTTTCGGCCGGGCGATCCACCGTCGGGTATGCGCGACGAAGCGGAGATCCGCGAGCAGTACGAATTCATGAAGGACGAACTCGACGACGAGGAGATGACCCACGAGCGGGTCCGTCAGATGTTCACCCACTACAAGCGGGCGCTCGGGTGGGTGCTCGAAGAGGAGTACATCTAGGGACGAACCCGTACGTTGGAGCCGGTAGATTTATTTGGCGACAGCCGCATGATTCCGGTGACGCTTCGCTTGGAGGGCCGAAGCGTCAGCGGGGACCAATTCAGGGCGGCAAGCGCCCGACCAACTTTTCGCTGGTCGGGTCGCTTTCCTCTCTCGCTGGATGACCGACCAGCGGCCGGTGTCCACGGATCATACGGCAATTGCTCCAGAGGGTCGACCTCTATCGCCGTCCGTCGGCGTCGGTCGCATCTGCCCACGTCCACCGCCCCGGGCAGTGCCGGTCCGGTGAACGGCTCTCGGGACCTGTCGGAACGCCGGGGAGACCAACCTCGTCCGTCCGATAGGTCCCGCGCAGGTCCGGCGGATTACACCAAGAGTGCGGCGTCGAATCCACCCGCAATCGGGGGAAAGCTGCCGTCTCACGGGGCGCCGGGGGATCGAAAGGTCGACATGTTTAAGCGAACCCCACAGTAACAGGTAACCGGAACGTACCGATGTACGACCTGACAGGATTCCAGCGGGATCTGCTCTACGTCATCACCGGACGGGATGAACCACACGGGCTGGCCATCAAGGATGAACTCGAGGAGTACTACGAAAAGGAGATCCACCACGGCCGGCTGTACCCCAACCTCGATACGCTCGTCGAGAAGGGCCTGGTGGAGAAGGGCCAGCGCGACCGCCGCACGAACTTCTACACGCTGACGCGCCGGGGCCGCCGGGAGATGGAGGCCCGCCGCGAGTGGGAAGACCAGTACGTCGAGCTGGCCTGAGACGGACGGTCGTCCCACCGTCCGGCCTCGCTCCACCGCACCGTTCGTGCCGTCTCTCGACTGATGGTGGTTTGGCCGCGATACTCCGTGACGAGCCCCCTCCCCGAAAATCGTTTCCCGACCCCGACTGCGCCTCGCCTGGCCACTTCGACCGACTTGAACGAACCGGCGGTATGCGGTTATCGTTGTAAACGAGACCGACAGATCCAGAAAACGTCGTTAGGAAAGGTGACCCTTTTGTCGTTCCAGTCGAATTTTGGGGTATGGACTTCGAGCCGAGCGAGACACAGGAACAGCTCCGGAGCGAAGTGCGGCGGTTCGCGAACAACGAGATCCGGCCGGTCGCCACCGAGTACGACCGCGCCGAGAAGTACCCCTGGGACGTCCTCGAGGAGGGCGCGGAGATGGGGCTTCTCGCCCCGCAGATCCCCATCGAGTACGGCGGCGCCGGCTACGACGTCCTCGACACCGCCATCATCATCGAGGAGCTGTTCGCCGCCGACCCCGGCATCGGCTTCTGTCTGTCCGCCAGCGGCTTCGGGACGGAGGCCATCATCGAGTACGGCACCGACGCCCAGAAGGAGGAGTTCCTGCCCCCGGTCGCGGCCGGCGAGGCGATCTCCGGGGCGGCGATCTCCGAACCCGACGTCGGCTCGGACGTCTCCAGTGTCTCCACGCGCGCGGAGAAGGATGGCGACGAGTGGGTGATAAACGGCACCAAGATGTGGATCTCGAACGGCTCCGTGGGGGACTTCTTCGTCGTGCTCTGCAAGACGGACCCCGAGGCCGACGGCCGGTACAACGGCTTCAGCCAGATCATCGTCGAGGCCGACCGCGACGGGTTCGAGGCCGAGAAGATCACCGGCAAGCTCGGAATCCGGGCCTCCGACACGGCCGAACTCCTCCTCGACGACGTCCGCGTGCCCGAGGAGAACCTGGTTGGGACCGAAGGCATGGGCTTCCTCCAGCAGATGCAGTTCTTCGACGCCACCCGGACGGGCGTCGCCGCCCAGGGCGTCGGCATCGCGAAGGGCGCCGCCGAGCGGGCCCTGGAGTATTCCCAGGAGCGAGAGCAGTTCGGCCAGCCCATCGGCGACTTCCAGGCCATCCAGCACAAGCTCGCCGACATGCACACCGAACTGGAGGCCGCCCGGCAGCTGACCTACAAGTCCGCCTGGGAGGTCGATTCGGGCGGCTCGCCGAACACCAAGCTCGCCTCCATGGCGAAGGAGTACGCCTCCCGGATCGCGGTCGAGGCGGCAAACGAGTGCGTGCAGATCCACGGCGGCTCCGGCTACGTCGACGACTTCGACGCCGAACGCCTCTACCGCGACGCGAAGATCACCCAGATCTACGAGGGCACCACCGAGATACAGAAGATGATCATCGCGCGGGAGTTGCAGGGGAAGGGGCTCTAGAACACCCCCTTTTTACTCCCTCGGGTTCCGCGCCGGAGGCGCGGAACCACTCGGTCGCAAAAACTTGGGGGAAAAACTACCGCCCCGGGCGCTTACTTCGTTCGCGCCCGGTGAACCGCGCTCGCTTCGCTCGCGCGGATGCTCGCCATACTACTTCTTACTCGGCGGGTTTCCTCGCTCGCGGCTCGCTTCGCTCACCGCTCACTCCGGGCGCGGCTGATGGGCCCCGGCGGGAAGCGTGTGGCGGCATCGTATTAAGATAATTTTTGAATATTCCGAACCGTTCGATCCGATCGCCTTCGATACATACCCTCCGAGTACTCTTTTTGAAGACCTCCCCGACGATGGGACAGAACACGTTGGTCGACACGACGGAACGCGGCGAAATCGACCGCGTGAGACCCTTCCAGATCGATTCGACGGGATCGCGGTTCGCTGATCCGACCGCTCGCTGCCGCGTGAGTCCGCAGGCAAGTGTGGTATCGAGAGAGGTGACGCATTTCCCGGATCGTCGATATTTATGGGTTTTTAGCAGTTTCCGTGGCTGCGTGGGCTTCCAAGCAGTCAGTTTCGGGGGGCGCCCGCCCGCCTGATCCGGTGGGAACTCACGGTCGCCTCCATTCAACCGATCCGCCCGATGCCAGCGGTTAGTTCGGCCGTCTCCCGCGGTCTGGGGCCTCATCAACGGTGTGTCCCCGGTAGACGTTCTTCATTAACCCGCGTCGCCGAACCACTTCCGGGTCATCGTTGTTCCGATGTCCTGCCTCTAATCCGCTTCACCTCGGCATCGGTCGATGTCTCACCGCCGAGCAGCTCCCGCCAACTACATCGGATATTATTCAAATCTTTTCTTAATCAGTAAGTCCCGCTCGACTCTTACGACCTTGAGAAACGACGGACCTGCTGCCCCTATGCTCACTGGTCGCTCCGCTCGCGGCTCCCCGGCCGCCTCCCACCATGCGGCACTCCCGTGCTCACGACTCCCTGCGGTCACCGGCAGCGCTAAGCTCTGCCGAGCCCTCGCTCGCTTCGCTCGCGATGACCTCGTGCCGCTCGACCTCACGCTCCCCGTTCGCTTCGCGGCGCTCCCTTGCTCACGACTCCCTCCAGTCGCCGTTCGCTCATTCGGCGGTGCTCCCTTCGGTCGCACCGCCCGTCTCGCGCCCGGTGAACCGCGCTCGCTTCGCTCGCGCGGATGCTCGCCATCCAACGTTCGCCCTTCGGCCTTCGTTGCCTACCTCCTGCGGGAGGAGAACCGTATAGTGACGAAGCCCCTACCTGGGAATTCGACCGGCCCGGACGCTTCCATCACCAGCATAATCCCCGGCCCCGAGTGAGTTTAAACGCTGATCAACGGCAACAACAGCTCGGGTCCCGGACGGTCGTAACTTATTGGACCGGTCGCGCCGAAGGTCCGTCCATGACCACGTTCGAGGCCGGCGAGTTCACCCTGCATAAGGTCCGGGACCACGTCTGGGAGATGCCCCAGGAGGATGGCATGCGCGTCCCGGCCCGCGTCTTCGCGAGCGAGGCGCTGCTCGAGGAGATCGCCGACGACCTGAGCCTCCAGCAGCTCCGGAACACGACCCACCTGCCAGGCATCCGGAAGTACGCGATCTGCATGCCGGACGGTCACCAGGGCTATGGCTTCCCCGTCGGGGGCGTGGCGGGCATCGACGCCGAGGACGGCTGTATTTCGCCCGGAGCAGTGGGCTACGACATCAATTGCCTTTCTGGCGATACGGACGTCCGGCTTTCGTTCGGCCGCCGACTCCCGATGGCCGACCTCCGTGAGCGGTTCGAGGACGAACAGGCGGTCGTCGCCGGCGAGGAGTTGACGGGTTCGGAGATCAGGCTGTTCACCGAATCGGAGGAAGAACGGGTCTTCGAAGTCGAGACTGAGACCGGGCGCACGCTCCGCGCGACGGCGGACCACCCGCTCCGCACGCCGGACGGGATGGTCGAGGTCGACGACCTCGACGCCGGCGACACGGTCCTCGTTCATCCGTTCGAGGGTATCGACCACGAGGACCCCGAGGAATTCACCGTCCTCTCGGAGTCGGACTTCGACCAC
>PXQY01000074.1 GCA_003021745.1 Halobacteriales archaeon QH_7_69_31 | reverse complement strand
CACCGAGGTCGCGAACCTCGTCGGCGCCGTCCGGGGGCTCCCGAAGTTCTTCGAGCACGACCTGACGCCGGTGTTCGTCTTCGACGGCGGCGTCACCGGACTGAAGGAGGCGGAACTCGACGAGCGCCGCGCCCAGAAGGCCGACTACGAGGACCAGCTGGCGGCCGCCCGGGAGCGAGAGGAGGTCGACGCCGCCGAGATCGCCACCCTCGATTCCCGCACACAGGAACTCACCGAGGTCATCCAGTCCACCACCCGCGAGCTGTTCGACCGCCTCGACGTCCCCTACATCGAGGCGCCGGCGGAGGGCGAGGCCCAGGCCGCCCACATGGCGCGGCACGGCGACGTCGACTACGCTGGGACTGAGGACTACGACGCCTTGCTGCTCGGCGCGCCGCTGACCCTCAGGCAGCTGACGAGCACGGGCGACCCCGAGGTCATGGACTTCGAGGCGACGCTTTCGGCCCACGGCCTCACCTGGGAGGGGCTGGTCGACGCCGCCGTCCTCGTCGGCACCGACTTCAACGACGGCATCGACGGCGTCGGGCCGAAGACCGCCGTCGACCTCATCGACGAGTACGGCGACCTCTTCTCGGCGCTTGCGGCCCGCGAGGAGACCATCCCCCACGCCGACCGCATCCGCGCGATGTTCCTGGACCCCACGGTGACCGACGACTACGACTACGACGTCGACGTCGAGCCCGACATCGACGCCGCGACGGCATTCGTCGTCGAGGAGTGGGGCGTCCCCGCCGACGAGGTCGAGCGCGGCTTCGAGCGCATCGAGCAGTCCGTCGTCCAGACGGGCCTCGACCGCTGGAGCTAGACCGCCGGCCCGGCGGGACGGCCCGCGGGCCATCGCCCGACGGCTGACTTGTCGTGACTGCTGGGGGTCATTCCGCGTCTGCGGGTGGACGCACCGAGGCTTTGGCGCCGACCCGGTCGGGTTCGTCGTCGCTCTCGACGGTCTCCGCGGACGAACCTCGACGGAACGTGCCGGTACTGCCGCGGACCGACGGTGGGCATTTACGCCGGCACGTGCTACGTTCCCGCATGCAGCGCATCTCGGATCGGTGCCCGAATCCCGACTGCGAGAACAGCCTGGGCGGCAGCTACCAGAAGGCCCGCCGGTCGGCCTCGCGGCTCGCGTGTCGTCGTTCGCTCCACTCACTCCTCCCGTCGCTCCGTCCGCGGTCTCCCGATGGTCGACCGCGCGCCTCGCGCCTCCCGCTCGCTCAGTCCGAGGCCTCACTTCGTTCGGCCTCGCGGGGCCTCCTCGTCCCGCTGGCCCGTCCGTGACGACGGCACAGTCGGCGGGCTTTTTGTCGTCCCCGTACGCAGGCCGAGGCATGACGCCCGAGGAGGTCGCGGCCCTGATCGAACGGGAGCTCCCGGACTGCGAGGCGACCGTCGAGCGCGCCCGCGGCGCCCACGACGACGACCACCTCGCGGCCACCGTAGTCTCGCCCGCCTTCGAGGACCGCTCACTGGTCGACCAGCACGAGCTGGTGTACGACGCCCTCGGCGACGCGATGACGACCGACATCCACGCCCTGGAACTCACAACCCGGACCCCCGGCGAGTCGGACGGTCGAAGCCGGTAAGTCCGTGCCGCGCGGTGTCGGGGCATGGCCCGACTCGTCACGTTCGGTGAGACGATGGTCCGGTACACGCCGCCCCCCGGCGACCGGCTGGAATCCGCCGACCGGTTTTCGGTCCACGTCGGTGGGGCCGAGAGCAACGTCGCCGTCGCCGCCGCGCGACTCGGCCAGGCGGCGGTCTGGCAGTCGAAGCTGCCAGACGGCCCGCTCGGCCGCCGCATCGCCCGGACGCTCCGCGGCCAGGGCGTCGAGCCGGACGTGGTCTGGACCGACGCGGGCCGCGTCGGCGTCTACTACCTCGAGCCCGGCGGCCGGCCGCGCGGCACGGACGTCCGCTACGACCGCGGCGACGCGGCGGTAACGACCGCCACGGCCGACGAACTCGGCACCGAGCGGGTCGAGGCGGCCGACGTCACCTACACGAGTGGCATCACGCCCGCGCTGTCGGACACGCTCGCCGAGACGACACGCGAGTTATTCGAAGCCGCCACCCGCGCCGGCGCGACCGTCGCCTTCGACGTCAACTACCGGTCGAAACTCCGGTCGCCGGCGGCGGCCGCGGCGACGCTGTCCCCGCTTTTGGACCTCGTCGACGTCCTCTTCGTCGCCGAGCGCGACGCGGCGACGGTGTTCGACCGGACCGGCGACCCCGAGACGGTCGGCCGCGGCCTGCGCGAGACCCACGACGCCGAGACGGTCGTGCTCACCCGCGGCGAGCGGCCGGCCGTCGCGGTCACCGCCAACGGCGTCCACGAGCAGCCCGCCTTCGAGGCCGACACCCACGACCCCGTCGGCTCGGGCGACGCGTTCGTCGGCGGGTTCCTCGCCCGCCGCCTCGACGGCGGGTCGGTGCCGGCGGCCCTCGAGTGGGGTGCGGCGACCGCCGCGCTCGAGCGGACGCTCGCGGGCGACGTGGCGCTCGTCTCGCCCTCGGAGGTCCAGGCCGTCGTCGAGGGCGGGACCGACCTCTCGCGCTGATACTGCCGTCACCCCCGGTCCGACGACGGACCGCGGCAGGACGGAGAGGCGGCTCCAGGCGCGACCGCATGCCCGGCGCAAACACCGCTGTTCCCCCCTCGCCGCGACGACACGAGGAGTTTTCCAGTCGGCGCTCCTGCGGCCGGCATGGAGCCGGAGGTACTGGTGGCCGGCGAGTGCATCGTGGACTTCGTCCCCGACCGGCCGGGGCCGCTCGCCGACGTCGAGCGGTTCGAGCGCCGGGCGGGCGGCGCACCGGCCAACGTGGCCGTCCGGCTGGCCGACCTCGGGGCGACGCCGTACTTGTGGACCCGCCTGAGCACGGATCCGTTCGGCGACGCGCTCGCGCGGACGCTGTCGGGGCGGGGGCTCTCCGACCGGTTCGTCGTCCGCGACCCCGACGCGAAGACCGCGCTGGCGTTCGTCGCCGACGACGGGGACGCCGACAGCACCTTCACGTTCTACCGGGACGGGACGGCCGACACGCGACTCCAGCCCGGCACGGTCCCCGACGCAGTCCTCTCGGCGCTGGCGTGGGTGGTCGTCGGCGGGGTGCCGCTGTCGACGGAGCCCTCCCGGACCGCGCTCGTCGACCTCCTCCGGCGGGCGAGCGAGCGCGGCTGTACGACCGTCTTCGACCCGAACGCCCGCCCCGAGCTGTGGTCCGGTGGCTTCGCCGAGGCCGTCGAGACGGCGCTGCCGCTCGTCGACGTGCTCAAGGCGACCCCCGCGGACCTGGCGGCCGCCGGTATCGAGGGGTCGTCCGAGGAGCTGCTGGAGAGGACCCTCGCGATGGGGCCGCATACGGTCCTTCTGACGCTCGGCGCCGACGGCGCGGTCGCGCAAGCCGGCCCCGGCGCCCCGTGGGGTCCGGCGCGGACCGACCACGACGGCTTCGCCGTCGACGCCGTCGACGCGACCGGGGCGGGCGACGCGTTCCTCGCCGGGGCGGTATGGGCGCTTTCCGACGGCAAAGCGCTCGAGGCGGCGCTCGGCGTCGCCAGTGCGGTCGCCGCCGCGGCGACCACCGCCGAGGGCGCGATGGACGCCGACATCAACCGCGAGCGCGTCCGGGAGATCCGGGCCAGCGCCGAGTAGCCGATACGATACGGTGGTTCGAGGAAGCTCACACCGACGCCTTCGGCATCGGTCGGGAATCACGGGGGATCACCGAAAGGTTCGTTGCGACCAGGGACGACGGTCCGTGACATGCGCCGGGCGAAGGTGGTCTGTACGCTGGGGCCCGCCTCGGAGGACCGCGAGACGATCCGGGGGCTCATCGAGGCGGGGATGTCGGTCGCCCGGCTGAACGCCAGCCACGGCTCGACCGAGGGCCGGGCGACGCTCATAGAGCGGGTCCGCGAGGTCGCCGCCGAACTCGGCCGGCCCGTCGCGACCATGGTCGACATCCCGGGCCCCGAGGTGCGGACCGCCCCGCTTTCGGAGCCGGTCGAGCTCGCGGCCGGAAGCCGGCTCCGGCTGGTCGAGGGCGACACCCACGACGACGGCCTCCTGGGCGTCTCCACGTCGCTGTCGGGCGCCGAACCGGGCGACCGGGTGCTGTTCGACGACGGCCGGATCGAGACCACCGTCGAGGCGGTCGACGGCGACGCCGTCGCCGTTACCGTCGACTCCGGCGGCCGTCTCGACGGTCGAACGGGGGTGAACGTGCCCGGCGTCGACCTCGGGCTGGCGCCGGTCACCGAGGCCGACCGCCGGGAACTCGAGATGGCCGCCGCGGCGGCGGCCGACTTCGTCGCCGCGAGCTTCGTCGGCGACGCCGGGGACGTCTACGCCGTCACGGAGGCGATCGAGTCCTTCGGCGCCGACCTACCGGTCGTCGCGAAGATAGAGCGGGCCGACGCCGTCGCGAACATCGAGCCCATCGTCGCGGCCAGCGACGGCGTGATGGTCGCCCGCGGCGACCTCGGCGTCGAGTGCCCCCTCGAGCGGGTGCCGCTCATCCAGAAGCGCGTCATCCGGCGGGCGGGCGAGGCCGGCATCCCCGTCATCACCGCCACGGAGATGCTGGATTCGATGGCCCACGAGCGCCGGCCGACGCGGGCGGAGGCCTCCGACGTGGCGAACGCGGTGCTGGACGGGACCGACGCCGTCATGCTGTCGGGGGAGACGGCGGTCGGCGACCACCCGGTCCGGGTCGTCGAGACGATGACCCGCATCGTCGGCGACGTCGAGGCGAGCGAGGAGTACGCCGCCTCCCGGGACCGGCGGGTGCCGGCGGCCGGTGACACCCGGACCGACGCCCTCGCGCGGGCCGCCCGGTACCTGGCCCGCGACGTCGACGCCACGGCCGTCGTGGCCGTCACCGAGTCCGGCTACACCGGCCGGAAGGTCGCCAAGTACCGCCCGACGGTCCCGGTGGTCGCCGTCACGCCCGACGAGGCGGTCCGCCGGCGCCTCTCGCTCACCTGGGGCCTCTACCCCCGCCGCCTGCCGTTCGTCGAGGCGGGCCCCGCCGAACTCGTCGAGCGGTCGGCGACCGAGACGGTCGCGGCCGGCGTCGCCGAGAGCGGCGACACCGTCGTCGTCCTCGCCGGCATGATGACGGACCTGGAGGGCGCCAACACCACGAACACGCTGAAGGTCCACCTGGCCGCGGAGGTCCTGGCCAGCGGCCGGGGCATGAGCGCCGGCCGGGCGGCCGGCCCGACAGTCAGGGCGACCGAGGGTGACCTCACGGACTGCCCCGACGGCGCCGTCGTCGTCCTCGGAGAGCCCTTCGACGGCGAGTTCACGGGCGAGCTTTCGGCTGTCGGGGCCATCGTCGCGGCCGACCGCGGGACGACGAGCCTGCCGGCGGTCGTCGCGCGCGAACTAGGGGTGCCGATGGTCGGCGACGTCGTCCTCGACGTCCCGGAGGGCACCGTCGTGACCGTCGACGGCGACCGCGGCGTGGTCTACGAGTCGGACATCGTCGGCCGCTGACGCGCGGGCACCCCGACGGATTCAACCGTGCCCAGCCCCTGGTGGTGGCGTGACCCCGCTCGTGGCCGTCCGGCTCGCGGCTTCACTCGCTCATCCGGCGGGCTCGCTGCCGATGGCCGCCCGGATCGCGTTTGCCGCCGCCGTCATCCTCGCGCCGACGGTGCTGTTCGTCGGCTTCTGGCGGCTCCTCGTCCGCATGCGAAACGGCGAGCTGGTCGAGCGCGTCATGTCGGCGGACCGCGTCGCCGAGGAATCCACGACCGACGATGTCGCCCCGCCCGACCTCCTCGAGGTCCTGGGGTCGGGCGGCCGTGGGTGACGGCGGGTCGTGGTCCGACAGTACCGTGCGTTGCGGGCTCCTTGCGGTCGGCCGCCCGGCTCGCGGCTCCCTCCGGCTCACCGGTCCCTCCGGCTCACGGCTCCCTCCGGTGGCCGTTCGGACGTTCGGAGGTCTCCCTACGATCGACCTCCCAGTCGCCGGCAGAGCGTCGCTCCGTCGAGCCCTCGCTCGCTTCGGTCGCGACGCTGCCGCTCGCTCGTTCGGAAACGCTCCCTCCTTCCGCTTGCCCGGTCCGAGAACTCCTTCGGTGAGCCTCACGGCTCACGGCGTCATTGGCGCCGCTCGCTCGTCCGGCGACCCTCCCTCCGGTCGGGTCGCCCGGCTCGCGTGTCGTCCCTCCCTGCGGTCGGTCCTCCCGCTCGCCCGTTCGGCGGCGCTCCCTGCGGTCGCGCCGCCCGCGCCTCGCTACTCCAGCCCGTGAACGATCGCCTGCCCCGTCCCGGTATCGAAGAGGTGGATCTTCTCGCGGTCGAAGACCACCTCGACGTCGTCGCCGGCGGCGACGTCCTCCCCAGGCCCGACGTTCATGAGCGTCTGGCCCTCGCCGCGGCCCTCCGCGCTGGCCTCGACGTCCTCGCCCGACAGGAGGTAGACGAACATCTCGTCGCCCATCGGCTCCAGGACGTCGACGATGCGTCCATAGGTGTCCGTCGGGACGGCCGCCTGCCCGTCGTTCCAATCGAGGTGGACGTCCTCCGGCCGGACCCCGAGCGTGATGGCCTGGCCGGCTTCGACCCCCTGGGCGGCGGGATCGAACGGGACGTCCGTGTACGTCGATGTGAAGCCCTCGTCGGTGATCTCGCCCTCGATGAAGTTCATCGACGGCGACCCGATGAACCCTGCGACGAACAGGTTGTTCGGTTCGTCGTAGCAGGTCAACGGCGGGTCGACCGGTGTCGAGTTCGCGGTGGAGCCGCTGGAGCTGGGTCCGCATGTGGACCCGCAGCTCGGCGTCGAGGTTCGCCAGCGGCTCGTCCATCAGGAACACCTCGGGTTCCCGGACGATGGCCCGGGCGATCGCGACGCGCTGGCGCTGGCCCCCGGACATCTCCTCGGGCATCCGGTCCATCATGCCCTCGAGCTGGACGACGTCGGCCGCCCGCTCGACGCGCTCTTCGACCTCCTCCCCGCTGTACTTCCGGAGCCGGAGCCCGAAGGAGACGTTGTCGTAGACGTCCATGTGCGGAAACAGCGCGATGTTCTGGAACACCATCGAGATGCCCCGGTCCTTCGGCGGGAGGTCCGTCACGTCCCGGCCACCGATCTCGACCGTCCCGCTCGTGGGCAGCGTCAGGCCCGCGATGGTCTCCATCGTCGTCGACTTCCCACAGCCCGAGGGCCCGACGAACGTGACGAACTCGCCGTCCCTGATCTCCAGGTCCATGTTGTCGACCGCCAGTACGTCGTCGTACTCCTTCGTGACGCCGTCGAGTGTGACTGATGCCATGGTTTGTTACTCCTTGACCGCCCCCGCGGTCAGTCCGCTTACGATCTTCTCCTGGGCGACGATGACCAGTATCGTCACCGGCAGCACGGCCACGATGCTGGCGGCCGCCATGAGGTCGTACAGCACCTGGTACTGGCCCTGGAACTTCAATAGTCCGGCAAGCATCGGGGCCCAGTTTTGGAACTGTTTGTCCGTCATCAACGAGGAGAAGAAGTACTCGTTGTAGACGGTGATGAAGGTCAACACGCCCGCGGTCGCGACGCCGGGCGCCGACAGCGGGACGATGACCCGGAAGAGCGCACCGAGCCGCGTGGTCCCCTCGACGCGGGCGGCGTCCTCCAGTCCCTCGGGGATCTGGGCGTAGAAGGTCATCAGGATGAAGATGGACAGCGGGAGGTACAGCGCCGACAGCGGGATGAAGATGGCGTACGGCGTGTTGTACAGCGAGCCGTCCTGCAGAAGGGGTTTGAGCACCTCGAGATTGGCGTTGAACATCCGGTTCAGCGGCACGAAAAAGGCCGCCGGCGGGAAGAAGGAGGTCACGAGCACCAACAGCAACAGCGGATTGCGGCCCCGGAACTCGAGCCGCCCGAAGACGTAGCCCGCCAGGCTCGCGACGAACAGCACGACCACAGTCGCCACCGTCGCGATGAGGAAGCTGTTGAAGATATACCAGTGGAACGGAACGACGTTCGGATCGAATATCTCGAAGAAGGCCGCGGCGTTGACGTCGGCCGGGACCCCGGTCGGGACGGCGAGTGTCCACTCGAGGAGCGGTATCGTCACCTCCGCCCGGGGCGTCCCGCCGGGGGTGAAAACGCCGATGTCACTTAGGTCACCCCGCGGGGTGATCGCGACGATCAAGAGCCAGAAGAAGGGGAAAAGCGTCGTCACCAGGAAGAAGCCGGTCGCGACGTAAAAGGCCGCGCGGTAGGCCCGCTCGGGGTTCGATATCATCCTCGCGGCCCACGCCTCGACAAGCCCGCGATCGATGTCGGGCTCGTCGGTCCGGTCGACCCCGGCGGGACCCGGCTGCCGGTCGTCGCTCACGTCATGCCCACCTCCCTGTTGCGGAGGGTGAACAGGTAGACGGCCACCAGGAGGCCGATGACCACCGCGGTCAAAAAGGCCACCGCGGAGGCGGTCGCCCACCGCCGGGTCCCGAACACGGAGGTGATGACGAGACAGCTCAACGACGGGACGGTCTGACAGCCGGCCGTCGCGTCGATGAGCCCGTAGATTCTCATGGCGTCCATCGTCCGGAACAACATCGCGACGAGCAACGCGGGCGCGACGAGCGGCAGCGTGATGTACTTGAACTGCTGCCACGCCGAGGCGCCGGAGACCTTCGCGACGTCGTAGAGGCCCCGGTCGACGCTCTGGAGCCCGGCCAGGATCAACAGTGCCATGAATGCCGAGGTCTTCCAGATGTCGGCCACCAGCACGATGAGAAACGAGTCCGAACTGCTCGCCAGCGGGTTGCTCCCGAAGGCACCGATCGACTGCATGAACTCGGTGCCGAAGCCGATCGTCGGGTTAAATATCAGAAAGAAGATCATCGCCTGGATGACGATGGGGATCGCATACGGGATGATGATGGCGACCCGGACCCACCGCCGGCCGCGGAAGTCCTGGTCGAGCACCAGGGCCTGGCCGAAGCCCAAAAGCGTCTCGAAGAGGACGCTCAGGACGGCGAAGGCGACCGTCACGAAAAGCGCCTGCTGCAGCAGCGGGGTCTCGAAGGTGGGATCGACGAACTGCTGTGACAGGAGCGCCCGCCCGGTGAGCAGGTCGGCGTAGTTGTCGAGGCCGACGACCCCGCCGAGCGGCGCCGGGGCGGACACCTGGTCGGCCAGAAGCGAAAACTGGAACGTCCGCACGAGCGGGTACAGCGCGACGACGCCCAAAAGTAGGAACGCCGGCGCCAGGAGGACGTACGCGAACACCGCTTCGCTCTGGGTCTCGAGCCAGTTCAGCGGTCGCATCAACAGCCGGGTGTCCGTGTCGTGGTCCGTCGTCATGGGTCACTGCACCTCCGTTTCGACGCGGTCGAGCCGCTCGGCGAGGTCGCCCATCGCCTCCTCTGGGCTCTTCTGGCCCAGGTAGGCGGCGGTCACCTCGTCCGATATCCGCGGTGATTCGTCGGGCCAGGCGGCCGTCACGGGCCGGGGCACCGTATTCTGGCCCGATACCACGAGGGTGTCGACGAAGGCCGACAGCCCGCCGACGGCATCCCTGTCGGCGCCCTCCAGCACGGAGGGGTCCGGCGGCAGAAGCCCGAGCTCCCCCAGTATCGTCACCATCACGTCCGGGTCCGCGAACGCCTCCAGGACGGCGACACACTCCTCGAGGCGCTCGGTGTTTTCGTTGATCGTGAGGTTCCAGCCGCCGAGGGCGTGGCTCGACCCGCCCGTCCCCTCGTGGGCGCCCTCGCCCTCCTCGACGCCGTAGGGCAGCGGCATGACGTCGTAGTCCTCGCCGGCCGTGAACCCGTTCTTCAGGTTGATCGGGATGGCGTACGGCCAGTTCCGCATGAACGCCGCCCGGCCCTCGGTGAACGGCTGGCGGGACGGCTCCTCCTTGAACTCGATGAGGTCGCTCGTGGTAATCTGTGGCAGGTCCGGGTTGGCGTGGTCGGCGTCGGGCCCGTACATGAACGAGCGCATCATCCGGACGGTCTCGTAGACCGGCTCCTCGTCGACCGTGATCGGCCGCTCGCCGATCGGCCCGAAGAGGTTCTCGTGGTCGCCGAAGTACGCCCCGCCCCACGAGGTCATCATCTCGTTGAACGTACAGCAGGCGGTCCCGATGTAGTTGGCCGCCTGCGTCGTGAACCCGTAGTCCAGTTCAGGGTTCGCCTCAAAGACGTCCGCGGCGACCTCCGCGAACCGGCTCCAGGAGAGCGGCTCGGTCGCCCACCCCTCCGTGTCGTAGCCCGCCGCCTCGACGAGGTCCTTCCGGTAGTGTAAGACCGGATACCCCTGGAAGAGCGGCAGCCCGTAGAGGTCGCCCGATTCGGGGTGGCTCGCGGCGTCCACTGCCGCCTGGAGGTAGTCGCTCTCGACGAACGACAGCGTCTCCCCCGACAGCACCTCCTGGAGGTCGACGAGTTGGTCGCGGACGATGAACGGGATCGTCCAGCCGGTGTCCATCATGAAGACGTCCGGGCTCGACCGGCCGGCGTCCAGCGCCGAGGTGAAGCTGGCCCGTCGTTGCCCGGAGTCGAAGTCGCCGGGGAGGATCTCGACGTCGATACCGGTGTCGAGCCCGGCGTCGTACAGGGCCTCGAGCACCGTCTCCTCCGCGCTGGCCCACTCCTGGTCCATCGTGATCTGGAGTGCGTCGCTTCCGCCGAGACAGCCCGCAACGCCCGCGACCGCGCCCGTCGCCCCGGCCGCGGCCACGAACCGTCGACGGGAGACGCCGCCGTCGATGGAAGACCGTTCGTGACCGACCATCACGGGACGTGTTGCTCCCACCCATACATATAGGTAGGGGAGACGGTCGCGCGTACCAAACGCCGCGTGGGTCCCAGATACGGGTCCGAAACGCGGGTCCGAGATGCGGGTCTTAGATGCGGGTCCGCGACGCGGGTTCCAGCCGTGGTGCGGTCGGGGTCGAACGTCTTAACACCCTGGCGGCGAACCTACGGCCTACGGTCGAGGACCGGAGCCACAATGAGCGACTCGGACGCCGGAGATGCGCCCCGGTACGAGGGCGTCTTCTTCGGGGTGATGGAGCTGTCCTTCCTCTCGACGCCGGCCTTCGCGGCGGTGGCGGTCCTCCAGTGGCACTACCCCGACGCTGTCTCGCTGTCGGGGCTTCTCGCCATCGGCGCGGGTTCTGTCGCCCTCGCGGCGTTCCGGGGCGGCCGAGTCGACGTCGGCGCCTGGCCGCGCCGCGGCGAACTCTCATCGCTCCCGCTCCGGGTCGCGTACTTCAGTCTGGTGTTTCTCGCCGCCACGCTCGGGGTCGCCTTGGTGGTCGTCACGGCCGGGTCCTACTGGCTCGTCCTCATGGGCGCGGTCGTCCAGGTCGCCGGTCTCGCCGCCTTCCCGACGGTGTACCGCCTCGTCCACGGCGAGCCGGTCGGCGAGGCCGCGGTCCGCTGGTGACGCGTCCGACGACGCGTCGGCGCGGCCCGGCGGGCTCGACGCGTCAGGTGTCCTTCCCCGGGGCCGGCCACCGGGGCGTCTTCGGCGCCGCGATCCGTTCGACCTCCTCGTCGGAAAGGGAGACGTCGAGGGCGGCGAGCGAATCCGCGAGGTGGTCGTCCGTCCGGGGACCGATGATGGGCGCGTCGACGACCGGTCGCTCGAGCAGCCACGCCAGCGCGACCTGCGCGGCCGAGGCGTCCGTCGAGTCGGCGACGTCCTGGACGGCTCGAAGTACGTCCCAGTTGACGTCGGTGAACCGGTCGCGGGTGTGGGCGTCGTCGGCCGCCCGGGTGCCCTCGGGTATCTCCCCGTCGGGGTCGTACTTGCCGGTGAGGAAGCCGCCGGCCAGCGGCGACCACGGGACGACGCCGACGCCCTCGGCGGCACAGACCGGCAGCAGGTTGGCCTCCTCGTGGCGGTCGACGGCGTTGTACTCCGGCTGCATCGAGACGAACCGCTCGTAGCCCTCGACGTCAGCGGTGTACAACAGTTTCGTGAACCGGTAGGCTGACATGGTGCTGGCGCCGAGGTACCGGACGACCCCCTCGTCGACGAGGTGGGACAGCGCCGACAGCGTCTCTTCGACCGGCGTCGCCTCGTCGAACCGGTGGATCTGGTAGAGGTCGATGTGGTCGACGCCGAGTCGGTCGAGGCTCGCGTACGCCTGGTCGATGACGTGCTTCCGGGAGAGCCCGCCGCCGTTCGGGCCCTCGTGCATCTCCCCGTAGACCTTGGTGGCGACGACGAGTTCCTCCCGCCGGCGGCTCCCGATGGCCTCGCCGACGATCTCCTCGGACTCGCCGGTCGAGTAGACGTTGGCCGTGTCCAGGAAGTTGATGCCGGCGTCCAGGGCGTCGTGGATCAACTCGACGCTCGCCGCCCGGTCGTCGAGCATCCACGGCTCCGCGCTGCCGAAGTTCATGCAGCCGAGACAGAGCCGCGAGACCTCCAGGCCGGTCTGCCCGAGTCGGGTGTACTCCATGCCCGACGCTTACGGCCGAGCGACATATACCTGGCCACGGCACCGCCGCCGGGCACTATTCAGATTAGGATGCCGTTCGTCAGACACATCGACTCACCGGGCTCAGGGCCTCTGTCGGCCCCTCGGAGGACCATATCGGGGGGCTTGCGCCCACCCAAGAACTACTCCACGCTAAACTGAACACTGCCCTCCG
>PXQY01000057.1 GCA_003021745.1 Halobacteriales archaeon QH_7_69_31 | reverse complement strand
CGCGAGTAGTACAGCAACGCGGGGTTCAATGCGAGCAGGAACGCCAGCGAGACGACTGCCTCGTCCCGGAGCCGGTGGCGGAACATGAGCGCCACGAGCTGCCGGTACCGGGCCGGGTCCGTCAGCAGGTCCGCCTCCACGAGTTCCTCGTGGGTGGCGCCGCCCCGCTCCTCGATGAACGCGTAGAGCCGTTCGCGGTCCCTCGTCTCGAACGTCGGTCGTCGACCGGTCATCGTCCTGGCAAAAGACGCACGCCACCGGCTTGAATCTTGTCGTTCGGTACCACATGACACTGTCGCGGCGGCCGCCGACGGGCGACACGGTGGCGCCGAGCCGCCAATCGGAAGGCTTCTACCCCCGCCGGGTACAGTCTCCGCCGATGGAGCTGCGTCGCGACCGGGCCGTCCAGGCCGTGGCGGGGCTGACCGTCCTCGCGCTCGTCCTGCGGCTGGCACGTCTCGGCCACCGCGTCGCCCACTTCGACGAGGCCCGCGTCGCCTACTGGATCGTCGAGTACCAGGAAACCGGGGTGCTGTTCTACCGTCCCGTCAGCTCGTGGCGCTCATGTTCCGCCACCGGCTCCGGGACGAGGCAGTCGTCTCGCTGGCGTTCCTGCTCGCATTGAACCCCGCGTTGCTGTACTACTCGCGGTTCATGCGCGGGGACATCCTGGTCGGCGGGTTCTCGTTTCTCGCCTTCGCCTGCTTCGTCAGAGCGGTCGACTTCGACGACGGCCGCTACCTCTACGTCGCGACGATCTCGCTGGCGATCGGCCTCGGGGCGAAGGAGAACGTGCTCGCCTACGGGGCCGCCTTCCTGGGGGCGTCCGTCCTCCTCCTCCACCATCGGCTCCTGTTTGCGCGGTTCACCGACCGGACGCCGCTCGACACCCTCCTGGCACACCTGCGTCGGGCCGGCGGGGGCGTCCGACGACACGCCGGGAGCATCGCCGGCAGCGTCGTCGCCTTCCTCGCAACGGTCGTCTTCCTGTACGCCCCACGGGGGAGCCTGCCGTCCCGCCGGACCTACTACTTCTCCTGTCTCAACCCCCCCTACGAGCCGTCCTTCGACGTCGCCACCGCGCCCACGCTCGGCGGCGCGCTCGCGAACCCGCTCCGGCTCCCGGAACTAGCCGTGTTCACGCTCGGGACGACGGTGGAACTGAACTACTGCCATTGGATCACGCCGGCGACGGACGACCCGAGCCAGTACCTCGCGTTCTTCGGGCGACTCGGTGTGCTGACGGTTCAGTCGTCTACGGCACTGATCCTCCTCGCGGTCGCCGGGTTCCTCGGCTCACTGTACGCCGGCGACCGACCGGACGACCTCCCCGCGTTCGGCTTCTACTGGGGCGCCGCATCGCTCGTCGGGTACCCCTTTATCACCGACATCCTCGCCGGCTGGCTCGCCGTCCACGTCGTCCTCCCGCTCACCCTCCCGGCCGCGGTCGCCCTCGGCGTCCTGGTCCGCTGGGGTCGGGAGGCCGGCGTCGACCCGGACCACCTCAACCTCGCGCTCGTGGGTGCCCTGGCCGTCGTGCTCGTCGGGTCCATGGCGGGGACCGCCTACGCGACCAGCTATGCGAACCCGCAGTCGCCCGACAACCCGCTCGTCCAGTACGCCCAGCCGGCCGGCGACCTCGAGCCCACCATCGATGACATCCACGCCCTCGCCGACCGGAACGACGGGACGGACGTCGTCCTGTACGGCGAGAACCTGTACAACCCGGTCGACGACGAACTGGAGCGCCGCCCGACCTGCTCGAACTGGTTCAACGGGCTGCCGCTCCCGTGGTACTTCGAGGCCGGCGACGTCTCCGCCGACTGTGCGAAGAACGCCTCGATGCTTTCGGCCGCCCTCGAGACCGATCCGCCGGTCGTCGTCGCCCACGCGGACGAGCGCGGTCCCGTCGACGAGCGGCTCGACGACCGCTACGACGCGAGGGTCCATCGCATGCGAGCGACCGACACCCCCTTCGTCTTCTACGTCGACGAATCGCGGCTCGAGTGACCCCGAGGCGGTCGGCCCGGACCCCCGCCCCGCCCGTCCCCGGCCGCTTCGCGCTGCCGGGCGAACGTTCCGCATCCATCCGGATCTACACCGGTCCACGCATCCGGGCGACCGTAACGGAAGACCAGACTGCGAGACGTGGATATATAGGTATAAAAATAAATATACATTACTAAATGTATATTGATATACCTGTATATGTATATATAGTCGCGCCCGGCCGTATCAGTCGTCGCCCTGCGGGTCGACGATGACGACCTCGCCGTCGACGACGTCGACGTTGATAAGCGTCTTCGCCGAGTGCGGCGAGGCGGCCAGCTCGTTCTCGCCCCCGACCTTCTTGATCACGGCCACGACGTCGGTGAGGGTCGCGCCGATCTCCTGGAGGGCGTCACAGATCGCCGTCAGTGTGCCGCCGGTCGAGAGCACGTCGTCCAGCACGAGGACGCTGTCGCCGGCCGAGACGTCGTTGATGAACATCTGGCTCTCCGCGTAGCCGGTCTCCTGGAACAGCGGCGTCTCGCCCTCCAGGCCGTACTCGCGCTTTCGGATGACGACCAGGGGGATGTCCGTCATCAGCGAGACGGCCGTCGAGATGTGGATGCCCATCGCCGCCGGCGTGACGATCTTGTCGACGTCCTCCAGGTGGGCCTTCCGGATGATCCCGATCACGATCTCCCGCAGCAGGCTCGGCTCGAGCATCGGGACGCCGTCGCTGATCGGGTGGACGAAGTAGTGGTACCCCTCCTTCTCGACGATCGGCGCCTCCAGCAGCGACTGCTGAAGCTGGTCCATGCGCCGGGTACTCCGAGCCGTGAATAAAAGCTGGCGGTCCCTATACGACCCTGTTCAGATTAGGATGGCGTTCGTCAGCCTGCTCGACTCACCGGGCTCAGGGCCTCTGTCAGCCCCTCGGAGAACCGTATCGGGCGGGATTGCGCAAGGGGCCGGCTTCTCGGGGAAGGACGGCGACGCAAGCACTACAGCGAACGACGTGAGCGAAGCGCGCAGCGAGCCGCCCGAGCGGAGAAGCCGGGGGCTTGCGTCAACCGGAGGATTACTCCAGGCGTAACCTGAACAATGCCCGCCTAAACGAACGGGAGCGCCCGCGGGCCCACGAAGGCGAAGTGCCACAGCCCCGCGAGGAGGACGAACGCGGCCCCCGCGGCGGCCGCGAGGCCCAGCGCCACCGCGCCGACGCGGTCCCGGCGCCACCCGAGGGCGTCGGCCACCGCCCACGCGGCGAGCAGGCCCGCCGTCGCCAGGCCCACCAGCGCGTGGGTCTGGACCGCCTCGCCCATCGTCGCATCGATGGCCCACTGGTACAGCACCAGCAGTTGGCCGCCCACGAGCAGCGCCGACGCGACCGTGGCCGCACAGAGCCGCGGCCGTTCACGCATGACCCGCCGGACTGACGGCAGCCGCGCGAGCCCGTAGACCGCCAGCGGATAGCAGGCGAGCAGGTACCGGACCGTGAGGCTCGCATGCACCGGGAGTCGCGGGAGGTACACGAGCAGCAGGGCGAGGACGTAGACGACGGCGAAGGCATCGACCGTCCGCAGTGCCGACGGGCGCGGCCACGGCCGCCGCCGGAACGCCGCCGCCCGCGCCCGGAGGTCGAGCCGCGCGGCGACGACCGGCACGGCGACGAGCCCGGCCGCCAGCGGCATCGCCTCGAGGACGGTCAGCCGGATCGCCTCGCCGGCGTCCCGCTCGGCGACGCCGGCGACGTAGCCGCCACGGACGAACGTGACGAAAAGCGTCTCGGGCTCCCGGAGGAGCGCCCGCAGTCCCCGCCAGAGGAGTTCGAACAGGAACTCGACGCCACCGACGACCGCGTCTAGCGTCTCGCTGCCGCCGCTGTCACCCGCGGCGGTCTGGTCGGTGCTGCCGCCGCCCGCGTCCCCGCTGGCCCCGCCCGGCTCGCCGCCGTCGGTTCGTGTGGAAGTCGAGCCCCGCTCGGCCAGGCTGCCGCTGCCGCCGGCAGAGAGGGTCCGGGGCGGTTCGCCGGCGTTGCCGGTCACGAGGTAGTTCGTCACGACCGTGGGGAGCGCCGCGAGCACGGCCGTCGCCCCGGCCGCCGCGATGGAGCGGCCATCCCGGCCACCGGTCGGGACGTCGACGACCAGGAGGGCCACGAGGAGGACGGCGCCCTCGGCGGCGCTCACCCAGGCGGCGACGCCGACGGGGACGTACGCGAGCGCCCGATAGCGGGTGTCGACGCCCCCGGCCTCCCGGCTCCGGTACAGCAGGTACGCGGTCGCAACTGCACACAGCGTCACGAGGACGTGGCGCTTCGGGAACTGCGCCCAGACCCCGACCGGCGTCGCGAGCGCGGTCGCGAGACCGGCGGCGACCCCGACCGTCCCCCCGTAGGCCCGGGTG
This sequence comes from Halobacteriales archaeon QH_7_69_31, assembly GCA_003021745.1. Lineage (GTDB taxonomy): Archaea > Halobacteriota > Halobacteria > Halobacteriales > Haloarculaceae > Natronomonas. The sequence continues at coordinate 3,382 of PXQY01000057.1, read as the reverse complement.
AGAAGCCGGTGGACGAACACGCCGACGAGGGCGGCCGCGCCCATCGTCTGGAGCTGGAGCGCGACGAGGTACCGTTCGGCCGGCTCGATGGGGGTGGCGCCGTGGATGGCCGCGGCGAACGCGACGATTGCGAGCCCGCTGCCCGCGTAGGCGCCGAGCTGCGGGCGGCCGGCCTCGCGGCCGACGAGACGCGCGAGGCCGACGATCGAGAGGCCCCAGAGTGCGGCCAGCGCCACGCGGAGCGAGGCGACGGCCGCGACCGCCTCCAGTGCGGCCAGCACGGGGAGTGCGAGCATCACCTGGCCGTAGTTGCGGCCGTAGAACTGCCCGTCGCGGAGGCCCATCCCGGGCGTGCGGAGTCCGGTGCCGTACACCGCCCGGTCGACGAACAGGTGGCCATCGGCGACGGCGACGAGCGTGTTCGCGACGGTGTAGGTGTCGGTGATCAGGATGCCGACCCGCCAGCAGAGGAGGTAGGTCGCGACGGCCGCGAGGAGGACGATGGCGCCGTACCGGTCGCCGACCACCGCACGGGCGAGCCGTCGCCCACGGCCCCTCATTCACGCACCTCGACGGTGACCGCCGTCTCGGCGACGACCCGGCGGCCGTCGTCGTCGATGGCGTGGATGGCGACGCGGCCCTCGTAGCTGTCCGCCTCGACCGCCCCCTCAGACAGCGTCGACGGGTTCATCGTGAGCCGCAATCGGCCGTCGGCCTCGACGACCGTGAGGCTCGTCGTCTGGTGGCCCAGGGCCGGGACCGCGACCGTGTAGGAGAGGTACGGACGGCCCGCGACCTCCGAGAGCGTCACGGGGACGGGCGGGCCGCGGAGGTCGTAGCCGGCGCCGAAGTCCGTCGCCTCGAGGGTGACTCGGGTCGGCGGGTCCGCCACGGTCGCCGAGACGGAGCCGGTCCCGGGGTCGGCGGGCTCCGGCTCGAGGAGGGGGAGTCCGACGAGCGGGCCCGCGGCAACCGCGGTCCCGACGAAGAGGACGACGGTCCCGGCGACGACGGCCCGATCGGCTCGCATCGACCCAGGCGAGTGGTGCCGCAAGCATAAACGCGTCGCCGGCGGCCGGGGCGGTGTTCCGTAGACGCGTGGCTTGATAATCCGCTGGACGCAAGCCCCCGGCCTCTCGGGTCGGGCGATGCTTGTAGTCAGTCCGCCAGCATAGCAACCACTTCGTCGGCGATCCGGACGCCGACGTCGGCCTTCGAGCCGACGACCTCGGTCGCCTCCTCGGGCCCGACGACGAGCACGCGGGTGTCGGTCTCGCCCATGACGGCGGCGTCGTTGGCGACGACGAACGCGAGGCCGGCCCGCTCTACGGTCTCGCGGGCGGCCGCGATCAGTTCGCCGTCGTCGCCGCCGGTCTCGACTTTGAACCCCACGACCGGCAACTCCGGGTGGCGCTCCCGGACCGCATCGATGACCTTCGGCGTCGGCTCGAGGTCGAGGGTGAACTCTTGGCCGGACCGGATCTTCTCGTCGGCCGCCTCGACGGTGTAGTCGCCGACGGCGGCCGCCGACACGAGCGCGTCGGCCTCCTCGCAGGCCGCCAGGGTGGCATCGCGCATGTCCGCGGCGGTCTCGACCCGGCGGGTGTCGGCATAACTGACCTCGCTGCCGTCGTGGACGAGCGTGACGTCGGCGCCCCGGGCGTAGCACCCCCTCGCCACGGCGCGGCCGGTCCGGCCGGACGCCCGGTTGGTCAGGACGCGGACGGGATCGATCGGTTCGCTCGTCGCGCCGCTCGTGACCACGACTTGGGCCTCGGACAGCGGGCGGTCGCCGGCGGCCCGGGCGGTCTCCAGGGCGATGGCTCGCTGGCCGGCGATCTTGGCCTTCCCCTCCTCGAGGCGGGGCTCGACGAACGAGACGCCCCACTCCTCGAGGGTTTCGATGGCCTCGAGGACGCCGGGGTGGTCATACATCGGCTCGTGCATCGCGGGCGCGACCACGACCGGGACGTCCGCGCCGAACGCCGTCGTCGCCGTCGTCGTGACCGGCGTGTCGTCGATGGCGGCCGCCATCTTCCCGACGGTGTTGGCCGTCGAGGGCGCGACCAGGAGGACGTCCGCCCAGCCCTCCTCGCCGCAGAGTTCGACGTGTTCGACCGACCCCGTAATCTCCGTGACGACGGGGTTGTCCGTCGCGTACTCCAGCGCCCACGGGTGGACGATAGAGCGGGCCGCGTCGGTGGTCACCGCCCGGACCTCGGCGCCGTGACGCCGGAGCTCGTGGGCGAGTTCGACCGTCGTGACGGCGGCGATCGAGCCGGCAACCCCCAGCGCGACGCGGACGTCCTCGAGCATCGCCCCCGCCGCCGGCCGTGGTCGTGACACGTCTGGCCGGCGCGGCCGCCACGACGGCTGGTATCGGTGTCGGCGCGACCCTCGAGGCCCGCCGCTACTGTCCTCCGACGTAGATCTGGACCATCCACCCACGGGCAGCCCGGGAGCCGCCGGGCCCGCCGACCGCACTTGTACTGCTGGATTCGGTGCGCGCGGCCGACACGCCGGCGGTCGTCCACGAGGGCGAGAAGGCCGTCAAAATGACCAGGGCGGCACTCGCCCGACACGGGACGGCCGTGGCCCCGACACCCGGGTCGAGGCCCGATTCGGGCGACCGGTTTGTTGCACCTTTGGACGCGTTTGTCACAACCTTTTGTACCGGACGGGCGGTCGTCTCCGTCGTGAGGCATACCTATGAGCAACGATGACAGGTTCGCGGACGCACCGATCTCCCGGCGCCGGTTCTTCCAGCTGTCGGGCGCCACGGGCGCTGCGCTCGCGTTGCCCGGCAACGCGACGGCGACGACCACGTCCGGGAAGTTCACAGAGGAGTACGAGTACGTCCTGAACCACACCCCGGCCGACCACGCCGTCCCGACCCTGGTACAGTTCGACGACGCCGACGGCCCCGCGGCGATGGAGGCCGCGGTGGGGACGGAGGTGATCACCACGACCGAGCCGGAGCCGGCCGCCTACGGCACGCTGACGTCGCCACAGTCACGGAGCGTGGCGGACCTCCCGGAGGCGAGCACCTTCCAGTTCGCGCCGGGCTCGAACCCGTTCTGGCGCATCGGCTACTACCCGCTGGGCGTGTTCCCCGAACCGCGGCGGTCCGTCGACTACATCGGCTTCGAGCAGCTCAAGGACGGCCTCGCGGAACTCGAAGACCGGTACCCCGACCGCATCCGCGTGAAGAACGTCGGCAAGTCGCCGGGCCACGAGAACAACGTCACCGACCGGCCCGACCCGAAGGGAATGTACGTCGTCGAATTGACCAACTTCGACTCCGAGACCGACTTCGAGGACAAGGAGAAGGTGTTCTTCTCCTGTTCGCTGCACGGCCTCGAGATGGCGAGCCGCGAGACGG
>PXQY01000029.1:4637-11642 GCA_003021745.1 Halobacteriales archaeon QH_7_69_31 | reverse complement strand
GGCGACCGCCCCGGTCTCTTCGAAGGTGTCGTGGACGACGTCGGGCGGGTCGGCGGCCGCCGACAGCGCCGCGATGATCCTCGCGACATCGAGGCTGCTGCCGCCGCCGACGGCCACGAGGGCGTCGGCCCCGCTGTCGGCGAACCGCTCGGCGCCGGCGCCGGCCGTCTCGAACCGCTTCGCCGGGGTCGTCTCGGCGAACTCGGCGGCCAGCCGGTCGCCGAGGCCCGCCCGGACCGGCTCCATGACGGCGGCCGTCGACCCGACCGTCCGGCCGGTCACGACCATGGCGTCGTCGGCACCGACTGCCGCCAGTTCCTCGGCGAGGGCGTCGACGCACCCTTCGCCGTAACGGATCGTCCCGGGCGCGTAATCGAAGCGGAACGGCATGCGGTCGGTTCGGCGGGGACCGGTTTGCCTCTTTTGTCCCGCGGCCCGGCACATTGAAGGCGCCGCGACGGAAAGCCCCCGCCACGGGCCCTTAGCTTAGTCCGGATATAGCACCCGGCTCATACTTCCCCGTGGACGGCCGCGAGGAATGGGATACCAGGAATGGGATACCGGGCGGTCGCCGGTTCAAATCCGGCAGGGCCCACTCGCCCTGTGAACGACAGTGAACAGTGGCGAGTGTCATCTGGCGGATTTGAGCCCTGCGAAACGCAGCCCGGAACGACCGAGCGGTGCGAGGCGCGACCGGCGGGAGCGCCTCGAAATGGGTGAGCGGCGAAGCCGCGAGCCAGCGAGGTCACAGCCCGGACCGTCTCGATCCGGTTCAAATCCGGCAGGGCCCACTTGTCCTACTAGCAGCAGCGAGATGTGTCGAGTGTCATCTGTCGGATCCGTGCCCTGCCAGTGCCAGACCCACAGCACAGCGATATGGACCCGCCGATTCGAATCAGGCAGTGCCGGTTTAGCGCCCTTCATCCGGCATCGGCGGCCCGGAACTCGAGGACGAACGTGGCGCCGCCGCGGTCGTTGTCCTCGACGGCCACGTCGCCGCCGTACTCGGCGAGCATCGCGTCGACGAAGAAGAGGCCGAACCCGGACCCGGTCGACGGTCCGGCGCCCGTCTCCGAGCGGCCGAAGATGGCCTCCTTCCGGTCGTCGGGGACGCCGGACCCGTCGTCGGCGATCCGGACGACGACGCGGTCGCCATCCGGTCGTTCGGCGGACACCACGAGGGTGAGGTCGGCGGGATCGTTGTGGTCGACGGCGTTCGTGAGCACGTTGCCCAGCACCTCCCCGAGCAGGTCGTTCGCGAGGACCTTCGTCCCGTCCGGCACGCGCGTCTCGACGGTCACGTCGGGGTAGGTCGATTCGACCCGATCCAGCTCGGTGCGGAGCGCGGGCGCGACCTCGACCGGGTGGAGCTCCGTCTCGGCCTCCCCGGTGAGCGTCTCGAGGACGGTCCGGACGCGGTAGATGATTGCCTCGATGTCCTCGCCCCACTCGATGATCGTCTCGGCGTCCCGGGCCGACTCGCCCTCGAGTTCGTCCGCGAGGAACCCGGCGCGGCCCTTGATGATGGTGACGCCGTTGAGGACGTCGTGGCGGAGGATGGAGTTGAAGAACTCCATCCGTTCGGTGTGCCGCTCGAGCGTCCGCTCGCGCTCCGTGCGTTCGAGGGCGACCTCGAGGTTCGCCACGAGGAGCCGCGCCAGGAGGAGGTCGTTGTCGGTGAAGTCGTCGGGTTCGACCGAGCCGACGTTCATCACGCCGAATTTCCCGATCGGGATGATGAGTTCGCTCCGGAGTGGCGTGTCCGGGTTGTGCCGCTCCGGGTGGTCCTGGAGATCGGCGATCATGCGGGCTTCGCCCGTCTCGAAGGCCCGCCAGGAGAGACTGTTGCCGGCGGCGAACGTCGGCATGGGGTCGAACATCTCCCGGGCGGCCGCCGTCGAGGCGACCGGTTCCAGCCGCTCGCCGGCGTCGTCGACCAGCCAGATGGTCGTGACCGGCAGTCCGAGGACGTCGTCCGCTCGCTGGACGGCGGTCTCACAGACAGCCGCGCGGTCGGGGGCCTGGATCATCTCCCGGGTCGCGTCGTGGAGTTGCGTCAACTGGCCTTCGCGCCGCTTCCGCTCGCTGATGTCCCGGATGATGCCGGTGAAGAGGTGCTCCTCGTCCGTGGACAGCTCGCCGATGCTCACCTCGACGTCGACCTCGTGGCCGTCGGCGTGCAGGGCGGGGAATTCGATGCCGCTCCAGTCGAGGGCCGTCTCGCCGGTCCGGACGTAGCGCGCCAGCCCCTCGTGGTGGTCCTCGTGCAGCCGGTCCGGGATGATCCGGGTCAGCGACTCGCCGGTGACCTCGTCCGGATCGTGGCCCAACAGCCGCTGGAGGCCGCTGTTGGCGTACTGGATGGTACTGGTCTCGTCGATCGTGACCACGCCCAGGGACGTGTTCTCCGCCAGGGACCGGAAGCGCTGCTCGGCGCGCTGGAGGCGGTGCTCGTGGGCCTTGCGGTCGGAGATGTCCCTGACGAACGCGATGAGCTGCGTCTCGTCGCCAAACTGCACGTGGTCGAGCGATACCTCGACCCAGCGGTGGCTGCCGTCGGCCCGCTCGACCATCCAGTCGAACGTCTGGCTGTCGCCCGCCATCGCCCGCTGCATCCGGTGGCGGGCCGTCTCGGCATCGAACCCGGAGACGTCGGCGGTGATATCACCGACGCCGAGACCCTCCAGTTCGGCCGGTTCGTAGCCGAGCAGCTCGGCGCCCCGGGGGTTGACGTCGCGGATCCGGCCGTCCTCGGGGTCGTGGACGAAGATCCCGATCGTCGCGCTCTCGAACAGTGCGGCGTACTCTTCCAGCGCCTGCCGGCGGTCGGCCTGGCGCTTTCGAACCCGGGCGGACAGGATCCCGATGGTCGTGCCGCCCAACATTCCCACGGCGATGGCCGTGATCGCGGCGAACAGCGGTGTCACCTCGCCGATGACCGTTTCCAGGACCCCGAACCAGCCCACAAGCGCGGCCACGAGCCCCGTGGCGGTCACCGTCCAGCGGGCGACAGTACCCGCGTGGGCCTCCGGCAGGTCGCTCCTCGCGTAGTATCGATAGCCCACCACCGCCACCCCGAGTGAGAGCACGAGCGCCAGGGCCCCTTCGCCGATCGCTGCAGGGATCGAGCGGTCGTCGTCCAGCGCGACGAGGACGAGCGTCGACCCTGCCACGAGACACCCCAGGATCGAGGGGAACCAGGTTTCGGCGCGGCGGCGGAGCGGCGACATCGGTTCGCCCCGGCTAAGGGCCCGTCGTGACTTAATGGCTGGTAAGCGGTCGGCCGGGGGACTGCCCCGGGCGGGTGGCGGCCGTCGGGAGTGTGAGTGATGACCCCCCGAACTGAACCCGCACAGATGCGGTAGCGGCTCGTTTCTCAACCGTGTCGTCGAACGTTACTACCTCACGCGGCACACCGGACAGCTCGATCGACGCGACGTCCTCAGGACGACCGGCGCCGGTCTCGTCGGCGCGGCCGCAGGCCTCGCAGCCAGTGCTCAGGACGGCCCGCCCGAGGCCCGCGGGCGGGGCGACGTCCGGCCGACGACGGCCGTCTTCTGCGTCGACCCGGAACGGCCCAGCCCGGGCGAGACGGTGACGCTGTCCGTCGAGCACTCGTTTCCAAGCGGCGACGCCGAGGCCATCGAGAGATACGCGTTCGAGGTCCGTGACGGCGACGACGACCTGCTCCGGAGACGTCGGGTACGGCGGCGACGGCAGCGCTCGTCTGCGCGGGCACTCGTTCGGCGACCGGGTGGCCCCCGTGCTGCGAGGGGAGGGCCGCGGCCTCACGGCGCGATGGCCGCCATCACCTGCGCCTCGATCTTGCGGAGGTGCTCGCCGACGGTGCCGTCCGACCGGTCGAGGTCCTCGGCGATGTCCTGGTGGGTCGCCTGCCGGGGGACCCGGTAGTAGCCGACCTCCAGGGCCGTCCGGAGGGTCTCCTGCTGGCGGTCGGTGAGCATCGCGAACAGCCGCTGTTCCTCCGGGACGTAATCGCTGATCTGCTCGAGTTCCAGCCCGACGTCGTCCGGGACCTGCGGGACGACCTCCCGGATCACCTCCTCCTCGCCGACGATGTGGGCGCGGAGCGACCGCCTGCCGGTGTACTCGAGCGGCATGTCGAGGATGAGTTCGTACTCGCGGAACAGCGACAGCAGATCCACGATCGTCTCGGTCGGGACGAAGTGGGCGTAGACGGTGACGTGGTCGTCGCCCGCCGACACCTGGTGGTCCAGCACCTCCCGGGCGGCGTCGGCGATCTCGCGGGCCCGCTCGGCGTCGCCCGACAGCCGGAAGAGCGTGATCGCCGTCCCGTCGTCAAGCAGGCTGACGTTGTGCAGTAGCTCCCGGGTGACGGCGGGGTCGTCCGCCAGCGCCTCGTCGACCGGGTGGATGCCCCCGTCCTGCGGGGTGATGACCGTCCGGACGTAGCGCATGCTACCCGACACACCGAGACAGCGACGCATAAGCGTGTCCACGCGGGTCGAGATGGGTCCGCGCTGGCTTCGAGGACTGTCGACTCGGAGGCCGTGGTCGATGGACAGTCATCTCGACTGTGGGTGTGTTGGCAACCGATCCACCTTTCACGTGACAAACGGTTACAACTCGTACCATTACCGTCGAGAGAAATGGTTAAGCCGGCAGCGAAACGATATGCATGCATGTCAGACATCGACCGGGACGAGGGCGGCAAATACACCGTGAAGGTGTCCGACGAGGAGATCCTCCCAGCGATGGACCACGCCCGGACCCCTGTCGTGACGGCAGTGGATCTCGAAGCGGTGCTTCCGATCGGGGGAGGGGCGGTCCGCGAGCGGTTGCTCGATCTGCACGATCAGGGCCGCGTCGTCCGGAAAACGGTCGGGAGTCGGGCCGTCGTGTCGTGGCGTACGGCCCAGGGGGAATACGACGCTCCCGACGGGGAGGCCGCCGAGGACGATCCGGTCTTCGATCTGCCGACGTTCGAAAGCGGCGCGAGTGACGTCTCCGCGACCGTCGACGAATACGTCGCCGACTCGATCGCTGCCGAATCCGATCCGGAGAGATGAGCGGACAGATGGAGGATGCACAGACGCCCGCCCCACAGGCGACGGCGAACCCGCTGTTCATCGACACCGGTGCGTTCCACGCTCGGATGGACCAAGACGACGCCCACCACGATCGGGCGACGACAGTGTTCGACGCGATTCAAAACGGGACCCTTCCATATCGACCGCTGTACACGACGGGCTTTGTCCTGGCCGAACTCGTCACGCTCGGTCTCGTTCGAGCGAACTCTGCGCTGGCTGGGACCGCGCTGCGACGCGTCCGCGCCTCGCCATCGGTGACGGTACTCCACCCGGACGAGCCGGGTTTTGCGGTCGCCTGTGAGGAGTTCTACCGCTACGACGATCAGAACATCTCGCTCGTCGACCACGCGACCGGCGTTCTCGCCGACGAGTGTGACGTCGAACACATCTTCACGTTCGACCCGGACGATTTTCGCACCCTCGGATTCACCGTGGTTCCCGATGACACGGACGACGCGTAACTATTCACTCGGCCAGTGGCCGACGCTGTCCACCGCTCCCGCCTCGACCCCGTGAGAACGGGCACGGGGTCCGGCATCGCGGGCGCAATCCGGCGGGGGCCTGTCGCAATCGCGGATCGACGCCGGCCCCGCGGGGCCGCGGCCGGCCGAGACCGCCGCGAGCGCCGCTGGGCGGTTTCAATACCCTTTTGCCGCCGCGTCCAGTGCGTCCGTCCATGGCTGACTTCCAGGTCGTCGTGGGGGACCCGGACGAGGGCACGACCTACGCCGTCGACGTGGACGGACAGGACGCGAACCGATTCGTCGGCCGGTCGGTCGGCGAGACGGTCGACGGCGACGCCGTCGGTCTCGGCGGTTACGAACTCGAGATCACCGGCGGCTCCGACACCTCCGGCCGGCCGATGCGGGAGGACGTCGGCGGCACCGAAACCGCCGCCATCCTGCTCGAGGGCGGCGTCGGCTTCGACCCAACAGTCGACGGCGAGCGCAAGCGCGTCACGGTCCGCGGCGCGGAGATCTCCGAGGAGACCCGGCAGATCAACGCCAAGATCGTCGCCCGCGGCGACGACGCCATCGATGACCTCCTCGGCGGCGAAGGGGAATAACGACGTCTCACACACGCATAGTACTGATGGCACGCGTCTCCTCCGACGGCCTCGAAACGATTCATGGAACCATCGTCGAGAGCGGCGCGCTCGACCGCCTGAAACTCGGCCTCCCCGACGGCGCGATGCCGGACGGCGTCATCCGGGTGGATGCGGGCCGATCCACCTACCACGCGCCCGTCGAGGTCGGCCTCGACGACGACCTCGAACTCCGCGGACTGTACGACAACGCCCGCATGGCCCGCGAACGGGACGGCCAGAACCATCTCGACGACTGGGTCGCGGACAACGGCCTCGAAGCCGGCCGCACCGTCCTCCTCGACGTCGTCGTCGAGGGCGCACAGTACGGCCTCCGCGCGCCCGGCGAGGACGCCGTCTACCGCGTCGTCGAGCGGCCGGACGACGATTTGGCCGCCATCGCCGAGGACGTGGACGGATGACTGCCGGCGACGCGACCGGCGGCCGCTACGAGACCGTCCCGGCCGGCGACCGCACCCGGGATATACTGATCTATCTCCACGAGGCCGGCGTCGGCAGCGTCGAGGTTTGACCGCTATCGCGGGACTCGGGGATGGTTCGGCGATCGACATCGACCGCCCGACGGTTCGTCCGGCAGCCACATACCGCCCGGCCCGCAGCGATCCAGCGGGTTTCGGACCTTTTAGTGCGGGCCGTCCCGAACCGCCGGGCATGTACGACGGGCTGAAGGGCTTCCGCGATCTCTACCCCGAGGAGATGTCGGCCCGGCGGGCGGTCATCGACGTCCTGGAGGCGACCGCGCGCCGCTACGGCTTCCGGGAGGTCGGCACGCCGGCGCTCGAGCGGACCAGGATGTACGTCGAGAAGTCCGGCGAGGAGATCGTCGAG
>PXQY01000029.1:0-4602 GCA_003021745.1 Halobacteriales archaeon QH_7_69_31 | reverse complement strand
GAGCCGATCAAGTGGTTCTCCACGCGGCCCTTCTGGCGGTACGAGCAGGTCCAGCAGGGCCGGTTCCGCGAGTTCTACCAGACCAACGTCGACGTCTTCGGCTCGGCGGAGCCGGAGGCGGATGCGGAGGTGCTGGCGTACGCGGCCGACGCCCTGACCGGGCTCGGCCTCACCGGCGAGGACTTCGAGTTCCGGGTGTCCCACCGGGACGTCCTCGACGGCCTGCTCGCGTCGCTCTCGGGCGACGTCGACACCCGGGCGGCGATCCGCGCCGTCGACAAGCGCGCGAAGCTCGACGCCGCGGCCTACCACGACCTGCTGGGCGAGGCGGGGCTGACCCCGGACCAGGCAGCGATGGTCGACGAGCTGCTGGCGACGGACGACCTCGAGGACCTCGTCGCGTTCGCCGGCACCGAGCGCGTCGAGGCCGCCGTCGAGAACCTCCGGGCCGTCCTCGACGCCGCGGCGGACGTCGGCGCCGGCGAGTACTGCGAGGTGTCGCTGTCGACCGCCCGCGGGCTGGACTACTATACGGGCGTCGTCTTCGAGTGCTTCGACTCGACGGGCGAGGTGTCGCGGTCGGTGTTCGGCGGCGGCCGGTACGACGACCTCATCGAGGCCTTCGGCGGCCAGCCGACCCCCGCCGTCGGCGTCGCCCCCGGCCTGGCGCCGCTGTCGCTGCTCTGTGAGCGCGCCGGCGTCTGGCCCGAGGAGGCGCTCTCGACGGACTACTACGTGCTCACCGTCGGCGACACCCGCGCGGTCGCGGCCGACGTCGCCCGGGGGCTCCGCGACCTCGGCCACGTCGTCGAGACGAACCTGACCACCCGCGGCTTCGGCGACCAGCTGTCGTACGCCGACGGCATCAACGCCGAGACGGTCGTCGTGGTCGGCGAACAGGACCTGGCCGACGACGCGGTCACGATCAAGGACATGGCCTCCGGCGACCAGACCCGGGTTCCGCTCTCGGAGTTTCCGCCCGAGGAGGGCCGACCCACCTACGAGGATTACGCGTGACCGGACCGGCCGACCCACGACGACTACGCGTACCCGGACCGACCGATCGTGCCGGTTTAAAAACTGCCCTCTTGGATCGCCTGTAGACTTTTGCATGTCGGGCCGGACGTACCCGACATGCCAGGGACGCTGGCGCCAGGAGCGTCTTTCTCGCGTCGACGGCTGCTCGGCGTGGTCGCCGCGGTCGGGGCGAGCGGGTTCGCCGGGACCGGTGCCGCCTGGTCGGGGTACGAGCCGAAGGACCCCGACCGTGACGCCGATCCCGTCGCCTTCGTCGATCCGTTCGTCGGCACCGCGGCGGCCTCGCTGGCCGACGCCGAAGGGGCGATGCCGTACGGGAACGTCTCCCCCGGCCCGACGACGCCCCACGGGATGGTCCAGTTGAGTCCGGACACCGGGTTCAACCCCGGCGGCTATAGGTACGGGGACACCCACGTCGAGGGGTTCAGCCACACGCACCTCTCCGGGACGGGGTGTTACGGTCTTGGGAACTTCCTGGTGACCGCGACGACCGGGCCCCTCCGGACCAGGGAAGGCCGCACCGCCGAGGCCGCCGGGGCCGAGGGCGGGTACCGCTCCCAGTTCAGCCATGACACCGAGACCGCCGAACCCGGGTACTACTCGGTGCGCCTGGCGGACTACGACGTCCGGGCCGAACTCACCGCCTCGGACCGCGTCGGACTGCACCGGTACACGTTCCGGAGACGGACAGCGGGCGGATCCTGTTCGACGTCACCCACACGCTGGCGTCGTCGGCACCCTTCATGGAGAGCAACCCGATCGAGGGATCGGTCGAAATCCGGGACGACCGGACGATGGTCGGATCGGTCACCGTCCCGCTCCCGTTCTGTGGCACGCTCGGCGGCTCGCCGACGACCGCCTCCCGACCGATCGAACTGCACGCCGCGGTCCGGTTCTCCCGGCCCTTCGACGATGCTGGCGTCTGGGCGGGCGACGTGCCGCTCGATGGCGGCCGCAGCGCCCGGGGGCCCGACGTGGGCGCGTACGCCGAGTACGCGACCGACGACGGCGAGCAGGTGGTCGTCGCCGTCGGCATCTCCTACGTCAGCCGGGCCAACGCCCTCGAGAACCTCGCGGCCGAGTCCCCCGAGCTCGAGTTCGACCGCGTCCGGGACCGGGCGCGGGCCGCGTGGAACCGACGGCTCGGCCGGATCGACGTCGAGGGCGGCACCCGCGACCGGCGGGTAACCTTCTACACGGCCCTGTACCACGCGATGAGGGGGCCGACGCTCTTCGAGGACGCCAACGGCGAGTACGTGGGCATTGACGACCAGGTCTACGTCGCCGAGGACTACACGCGTTACCAGATGTTCTCGCTGTGGGACACCTTCCGCGCCCAACATCCCCTGCTGACGATCGTCGAACCGGAAGTCCAGCAGGACGCCATCCGGTCGCTCCTCGGGATGTACGAGGAGGGCGGCTGGCTGCCGAAGTGGGCCTACGCGAACCGGTACACCAACGTGATGATCGGCGACCACGCGACCTCGGTCATCGCCGAGAGCATCGAGAAGGGCCTCGACGACTTCGACGTCGAAACGGCGTTCGAGGCGATGCGGAAGAACGCCACGGAGACACCGCCGCCAACGGCGACGTTCGAGGGCCGCCAGGACCTGGCGGCCTACGAGAACCACGGCTACGTCCCCCACGACACGGTCGGGAACGGCGCGGGCATCCAGGACCTCATCCCGCACGAGTACGAGCGCGGATTCGCCGAACGCACCGGGTATCCGGCGAGCTACTTCCAGGACTCGGCGTCCTGCACGCTGGAGTTCGCTTACTGCGACTGGGCGCTCTCGCGGGTCGCAGCCCATCTCGACGCCAACGACGACGCCGATCGCTTCCGACGCCGTGCCCGGAGCTTCGAGAACGTCTTCGACCCCGGGACGTGCTGGATGCGGCCGCGGAACGAGGACGGCTCCTGGATGGACCCGTTCGACCCGACGCTCTGGCCGGGGTTTACGGAATCCAACTCGTGGCTGTACACCTGGTCCGTCCCACACGACGTCGACTGGCTGGTCGACGCCGTCGGCCGGGAGCGGTTCGTCGACCGGCTCGACCACCTCTTCGACGGGTTCGTCTACCCTGGGTGGGACGAGGCGTTCTCCCGGTACTGGCACGGCAACGAACCGGGACAGCACGTCCCCTACCTGTACAACTGGGCCGGCCACCCCTGGAAGACCCAGCGGACGACCCAGGACATCCTCTCGTCGCTGTACGCGCCCACCCCCGGCGGGATTCCCGGCAACGACGACTTCGGTCAGCTGTCCGCCTGGTACGTCCTCAGCGCGATGGGCTTCTACCCCGTCGCCCCCGCCCGCGGCACGTATCAGCTCACGACCCCGCTGTTCGACCGCGTCACCATCTCGCTCCCCGACCAGCAGTACGACGCCGACGAGTTCGTCCTCAGCACCGTCGGGACGGCGGCGGGACCACGACGGTACGTCCACCGCGCTCGGCTCGACGGCAGGCCACACGACTGGCCGTGGTTCCACCACGACGCCATCGCCGACGGCGCGACGATCGAACTCGTGGTGACCGATTCACCGTCGGCGTGGGGGAGCGACCCGTCGGCCCGGCCGCCGTCGATGAGCGCCACGGACGAGCCCTGATACGGACGGCCGTGGAGCCCCCGGGTAATTACCGCTCGTCCGACACGTACCGAACGCCTTGACAGTTCTGTCACCCGAGGGGAAGTTCCTGATGGACGCCGAGGCCGAACAGAGCGGGTACGTCCCCGGGGGTCGCACCCGACGAGCCGTTCGCCTACGTCGACCCCGACCCGGGAGCCGCCGACGCGGTCCTCTAGGGCCTCGGGTTCGGCGAGTCCGACGGCGAGGACATCGAGGTCCCCGCCGCAGCCGTCTAGACCGTGACCGACTCCGAACTCCGGGTCGCGGCGACCTCTAAATCGACCTCGTGTCGTTTCACAGGGCCGGCTAACCTGGATAGTCGGCATCGCTAAACCGTCCGGCCCGCTATTGCGGCCATGCGCGCCTACCGGCTGGCCTACGGCGGCACCGGCTACCGCGGCGTCAAGCGCCAGCCACACGGCGAGACCGTCGAGGACGCGCTTTTCGGGGCGCTGCGGGGCCTCGACGTGGCCCTCGTGGACGGCTCGCCGGTCGGCTACACGGCGGCGGGCCGGACCGACGCCGGAGTCTCCGCCCGGGCCCCGACGGCCGCCTTCGAGGCGCCCGGATGGCTCCGGCCGCGGGCGTTCGACGCCGAACTGCCCACCGATGTCCGGGCGTGGGCCGTCGCGGCAGTCGACGCCGACTTCCACGCCACCCGCGACGCCGCCGCGCGGACGTACCGCTACTTCCTCTATGCGCCCGATGCGGCCGACGACCTGGCCGACGCGGCCTGCCGACGGCTGTCCGGGTGCCACGAATTCCAGGACTTCACGCCGGACGACGACGGAACCGTCCGCGACGTCACGTGAGCGTAGAACGTGACGGCCCCTTTCTTGTCGTCGACGTTCGGGCGAGCGGGTTCGCGCGGCAACTCGTCCGGCGTGAAGTCCTGGAATTCGTGGCACCCGGACAGCCGTCGGCAGGCCGCGTC
>PXQY01000028.1:11038-12721 GCA_003021745.1 Halobacteriales archaeon QH_7_69_31 | reverse complement strand
AGCGAGCGCCGCCGGATGAGCGAGCGGGAGGCGCGAGGTGCGACCCAGGCGGCACGAGCGGAGCGAGTGCCGCCGAATGTGCGAACGGCGTCCTCGCGAGCGAAGCGAGCGCCGCCGAACGAGCGAGCGGGGAGCGATAGCGACCCGCGAGCAGCAAGCGAAGCGACCCGCGAGCCGGGCGGCGCGACCGCAGGGAGGGCCGCCGAATGCGAGCGGCGAAGCCGCGAGCCGCGAGGCCGACAGGCGCGAGCCGTGATCGGAGGGAGCGGCTCCGAGTGCGTGAACGGTGAGCGGAGCGAGCCGTGAACGAGGGAGGCCTCGGAATGGTCGAGCGGCGAAGCCCCGAGCCGGGCGGCCGACCATCGGGAGGCCGCCGGATGGGCGAACGGGGCGCGAAGCGACCCGTGAGCGGTAGCGAGCGTCGCGCCCTCGGCCGTTGCCCGACCCCGGCCTGCATCGACGGCCGCATCCGTCGATCGAAGCGTTTCGGGGAGAGCGGACGGCGAATCGGCGTTCGACGGTCGCGCCTACGCCTCGTCGAACAACGTCTCGCCGTCGACCATGTGCTCGGCGACGACGTCCAAGTCGAGGGTCACCCCGAGGCCGGGCTCCTCCGGCACCGTGGCGTAGCCGTTCTCGATGACCGGCTCCTGGACGAGGTCGGGCCACCACGGTAGCTCGTAGCTGTGGAACTCGACGGCCAGCGCGTTCGGGACGGCGGCGGCCAGGTGGACGCCGGCCACCGTCCCGACCGGCGAGGCGACGTTGTGGAGCGCGACGGGGACGTAGTACTGGTCGGCCACGTCGGCGATCCGGCGGGTCTCGCGCAGCCCGCCGACCTTCGGGAGGTCGGGCGTGACGACGTCGACGGCGCCATCCTCCAGCAGTCGGCGGTGTTCGGTGACCCGATATCGGTTCTCGCCGGTCGCTATCGGGGTCGACGTAGAGTGGGTCACGTCGGCCTGCACGTCGAGGTTCTCCGGGGGGATGGGGTCCTCGAGCCACCAGACGTCGTGCGGTTCCAGGGCCGCCGCCAGCCGCCTGGCCGACCCGGCGGCGTACGACCAGTGACAGTCGAAGGCGACGTCGGCGCGCGGGCCGACCCGCTCGGTGACCGCCTCGACGATCTCGGCCTTGTGCCGGATCTCGGCGGGCCGGAGGTGGCGGTTGGCCCGGTCCTTTTCGTGGCCGGAGGGGACGTCGAGGTCGAATTTCAGGGCGTCGTAGCCCAGATCGTCTATCACACGCTCGGCCTCGTCGGCGCAGGCGGCCGCGGTGGCGCCCTGTTCGGTGTGGCAGTCGCAGTAGACGCGCACGTCGTCGCGGTACTTGCCGCCGAGGAGCTGGTAGGCCGGGACCTCGAGCAGCTTGCCGGCTACGTCGTGGAGTGCCGTCTCGATGCCGGAGATGGCGGTGACGGTGACGCCCTCGACGGAGCCCTCCCCGGAGGTCTTCTGGACCAGGTGCTCGTACAGCCGGTCGAGGTCCAGGGGGTTCTCGCCGACGACGAACGGCGTCATCCGCTCTATGAGTTCGGGGACACCCGCGCCCCAGTAGGCCTCGCCGGTCCCGACGACGCCCGCGTCGGTGTAGACCCGCACGAGCGTCCACGGGAAGTTGCCGTCGACCATCGTCGTCTGGACGTCCGTTATCTCGACGTCCCGTGGCCCGCGGGACGCCGTC
>PXQY01000028.1:9553-10994 GCA_003021745.1 Halobacteriales archaeon QH_7_69_31 | reverse complement strand
CGCGTAAAGCGTTGAGGCCTGGCGGCGTCTCCCGTCGGCTACACGTCGTAGACCAGCGCTTCCCACGGGCGGAGCCGCGGGTCGCCGATCGGCCCGGCGTGATCGTAGTTACCCAGGAGGAGGTCGCCGTCGTCGTACGGCGCCTCGTACTCGGGCGAGTCGGCGCCGAAGTTGAGCACCACCAGGACCGTCTCCTCGCCGAGCCTCCGTTCGTAGGTCCACACCTGGTCGTGGTCGGCCGGAAGGAGGTCGTACTCGCCGTACACCAGCACCTCGTGGTCGTCGCGCAGTGCGGCCAGCCGCCGGTAGTACCGGAGCACCGAGTCGGGGTCGGCCCGGGCGGCCGCGACGTTGATCTCCCTGTGGTTGGGGTTTATGGGCAGCCAGGGCTCACCGTCGGTGAAGCCGGCGTTCGGCGAGTCGTCCCACTGCATCGGCGTCCGGGCGTTGTCGCGGGTCCGGTGGCGGACCAGCGCCATCATCTCGGCGTGGTCTTCGAAGGCGCCGCGCTCTCTGAGCAGCTCGACGTTCCGCCGGGTGTCCACGTCGACCACCTCCTCTAAGGACTCGAAGGGGTAGTTGGTCATCCCGAGTTCCTCGCCCTGGTAGCAGAAGGGCGTCCCGCGGAGGGTGTACAGGAGCGTCCCGAGCAGCTTCGCGCTTTCCCGGCGGTACCGACCGTCGTCGCCGAACCGCGAGACCATCCGCGGCTCGTCGTGGTTGTTCAGGTACAGCGGGCTCCAGCCGCCGAAGGCGGTCTGCCACCGACTGACCACCCGCTTTAAGTCGCTGACGGACCACTCGACGCGGTTCCAGCGGCTCCCCGTCATGTCCAGCCGCATGTGGTCGAAGTTGAACGCCATCTGCATCCCGAGGCCCTCGGAGTCGAGGTACCGTTCGGCCTCCTCGAGTGTCCCGCCGACCATCTCCCCGACGGTCAGGACGTCACGGTCGGACAGCGTCGCGTCGTACATCTCCCGGAGGTACTCGAAGAGCCGGGGGCCGCCGACGTAGCGGTCGGCGCCCCGGACGATGGTGTCGGCCCCGGGATCGGCGTCCGGGTACCCCTCGGGCTTGGACAAGAGATCGATGACGTCCAGCCGGAAGCCGTCGATGCCCTTCCCGAGCCACCAGTCCATCATCTCGTAGACGTCCCGCCGGACCGCCGGCGTCCCCCAATCCAGGTCGGGTTGCTTCTCGTCGAACAGGTGCAGATACCACGCCCCCCGCTCGTCGTCGTAGCTCCAGGCCGACCCGCCGAAGAAGGACTCCCAGTCGTTCGGCGGCTCCTCCGGCGGGCCCTCGACCCAGTGGTAGTAGTCGGCGTAGTCGGGGTCGCCCCGCCGCGAGCGCCGGAACCACTCGTGCTCGTCGGAGGTGTGGTTCACCACCAGGTCCATCAACAGCCGGATGTCGCGGTCGTGCAGCGCAGCGAGGAGCG
>PXQY01000028.1:0-9502 GCA_003021745.1 Halobacteriales archaeon QH_7_69_31 | reverse complement strand
CCGTCGGGCGCCCTGGAGGTCGCCGATGCCGTCGCCGTCGCTGTCGTTGAAGCTGCGCGGGTACAGCTGGTAGACGACCGCTTCCCGCCACCACGACCGCTCGACGTCGGATAGGTCCCTACCCCCCGCCATGTCGATGGATGCGCGCCTCGTAGGGCCGCAGGTCGTCCAGCAACTCGTAGTTTTCGACGAGCGGCTCGCCGGTGACCTCGACCGGGTAGTCGGTCGCGCCGTCGGTCCAGTTGAGGACGACCCGGAGCCGCTCGTCCTCGCCGGCCCGGTCGTAGGCCCACACCGACGGGTGGTCGGGCGTCAGCGGGACGTACTCGCCGTCGACGAGCGCCGGGTGGTCCTCGCGGAGTTCGATGAGCCGCCGGTAGTGGTGGTACACCGAGTCAGGGTCGGCCCGCGCGGCCGCGACGTTGATCTCGGTGTGGTCGGGGTTGACGGGCAGCCAGGGCTCGCCGTCGGTGAAGCCGGCGTTCGGCGAGTCGTCCCACTGCATCGGCGTCCGGGCGTTGTCCCGGGCGCGGTACCGGACGACGTCGCGGACCTCCCCGAAGTCGTCGATGCGGCCGTCGGCGAGCGCCAGTTCGACCCGGTTGACCGCGTCGGCGTCCCGGAGTTCCGTCAGCGACGACCCATCGACAGGAGGAAGGTGGCGAGCAGTTTCGCACTCTCCCGGCGGTACCGGCCGTCGTCGCCGAACCGCGAGACGATGCGGGACTGGTCGTGGTTGCCGAGGTAGACGGCGGGGGTGCCTTCGAGACCGGCCTCCCAGCGGTCGAAGACGGCCTTCAGCTCCGGGAGGCCCCAGTCGGCGAGGCCCCACCAGCCCTCGTCGGGGTGGGCGTCCAGGCCCATGTGTTCGAAGTGAAACAGCGTGTCCAGCGGCCCGTCGGGACCGACGTACTCGTTGGCGGCTTCAAGGGTCACCCCGGTGCACTCGCCGACGGCGACCGCGTCGTGGGGGTCGAGCGCCCGCTCGGCCATCTCCTCGAGGTACGGGCGGACGTCCGGTCCGTCGACGAAGTGTTCGGTGCCGACCCACTCGCCCGGCTCGCCGTCCGGGTACCCCTCCGGCTTGGAGATGACGTTGATGACGTCCATCCGGAAGCCGTCGACGCCCTTCCCGAGCCACCAGTCCATCATCTCGTAGACGTCCCGCCGGACCGCCGGCGTCCCCCAGTCCAGGTCGGGCTGCTTCTCGTCGAACAGGTGCAGATACCACGCTCCGCGCTCGTCGTCGTAGCTCCAGGCCGAGCCGCCGAAGGCGGAGGTCCAGTTGTTCGGGGCCGCGAGCGCCGGAACCACTCGTGCTCGTCGGAGGTGTGGTTCACCACCAGGTCCATCAACAGCCGGATGTCGCGGTCGTGCAGCGCAGCGAGGAGCGTCTCGAGGTCGGCCATGGTACCGTAGTCGTCGTCGATGGCGTAGTAGTCCCGGACGTCGTAGCCGGCGTCGGCCTGCGGGGAGTCGTACACCGGGTTCAGCCAGACGACGTCCGGGTCCAGCGACTCGACGTACTCGAGCCGGTCGATGGCGCCCTGGAGGTCGCCGACGCCGTCGCCGTCGCTGTCGTTGAAGCTGCGCGGGTACAGCTGGTAGACAACAGACCCGGACAGATCGGGCGTCACAGCAGTCCCAGATCCCGGAGGTCGGCCCCGAGGTCGGCCCGGTCGTCGTCGTCCATCGTCCGGAGCGGCGCCCGGAGTCCGCCGACGTCGAAGTCGACGTCCCGCAGCGACAGCGCGGTCTTGACGCCGGCCATGTAGGGGCCGCGCTTCAGCGCCGACCTGACGTCGAACACCCGCGACTGCAGCTCCTCGGCGCGGCGCTCCTCGCCGGCATCGTAGGCCGCATAGAGGTCCGCGACGAGTTCCGGGAAGGCGTTGGCGACGGCGGTGACGAGCCCCGCACAGCCGACCTGGAGGCCGGCGAACAAGAGCGAATCGGAGCCGGCGAGGAAGGTCAGGCCGGGGTTGTCGTCGATGGCCGCCGCGAGCCAGGGGACGTCCTTCGAGGAGTCCTTGACGCCGGCGACGCCGTCGAGGTCGGCGATGGCCGCCATCGCGTCCAGCGACAGGTCGTTGCCGGTCCGGCCTGGGATGTGGTAGACGTACACCGGGAGGTCGACCGCCGCCGCGACGGCGCCGTAGTGGTCGAGTGCGCCCCGGTCGTCGAGCGGGTAGTAGTACGGCGTGACGACGACGACGCCGTCGGCGCCGGCTCGCTGGGCGTGTTCGGCGCTCGCGACCGTCTCGCGCGTGCTCGGGTGGCCGACGCCCGCGATGACGGGGACGTCGACCGCGTCGGCGACCGTCTCCACGACGCGGCGCCGCTCCGTGCCCGACAGCATCGCGAACTCGCCGTTGGTCCCCAGCGGGAAGACGGCGTCGGCGCCGCCACCCACGACGAACCGGGCGTGTGCGGCGGTCGCCGCCGCGTCGATGTCGCCGGACGCCCCGAAGGCCGTCACCGTCGGCGCCACGACGCCGGCCAGTCCCAGCGGGTCCCCCTGCCCGGGATCCGGTGCGTTGGCTGCCATAGGTGTACTTCGACGGGGGCGGGTTAAGAATGACGTTCGCCTCTCAGGAACGAGGAACCCGGCGACCGGAACGGGTCCGGTCGACGGGGAGCCGACACGACCGGCTGGACGGCCGAGGGCCGGGTGTAACTGCCCACGACAGCCGACGGATTGGGCGGCGCGTCGCCCCGGCGGGTGGCCCACGCCCGGACCCGTTTCGAAACATACTTATTCGGTACCGAGTAAATTCTAAACACAGATCATGGTGCCAGCATTCCTCCCAATCAAGCGACTGGAGTACCGCCAGAACGACCACGACGACCGCGATTGGTCCGCGTAAACTACCCCACCTACTCACTCACGGCTTCGCCGTTCGCTTCGTTGAGGGTGGGGCTTTCGCGTGGACTCCCGCTCTGGCCATTACCGGCAGGAGGATTGTACTCTCCATTCGCGTTCAGCGTCCCGCGATTCAAGCGCACGCCTACGGGTGCGCCTCCGCCGTCCCCGGTTTGGATACGACGGAGATACCGCAAGCCGATGTTCTTCGCCGCGTTGTAGTCGGCATGGTTTTGGTAGCCGCATTTCAGGCACTCGAATGCCGTCCCGTCGCGGTTGTCGGGATGTGTGAACCCACACGTCGAACACCGGCGAGAGGTGTTCTCCGGGTCTACCTGTTCGACCGAAATCCCGTGTGGTTCGGCTTTGTATTCGACGTACTCGTATATCCGCTCGAAGGCCCATTCGTGGCCCCACGACGCGCCAGAAAGCCGGTCGCGGATGCCCGTTAACTCCTCGAAGGCGATGACCGTACAGCCGTTCTCGGCGGCCTCCTCAATGATGCCGTTCGCAATCCGATGGAGCATCATTTTAAACCGACCCGTCTCTTTCCGACCGACTGCTTGGATGTTCTCGTGCGCGTGTCGACTCCCGCATTGCTGAAGTGATGCGGGCCGCTTCTCGTACTCACGTCGCCAGTGGTCGAACTCGCGGCCGCTCCAGAACGTACCTGTCGACGTGACCGCGAGTTGGTTAACGCCGAGGTCAACGCCAAGGACCGTTGGGTGCTCGGTCGCTGCCTGTTCCAGCGTGTCGGACTCCACCTCAGCCTTTGTGCGAAGATGAAGGAACCACTCGCCGTCTCTGTGGTGCAGTTCCGCGCCTGTCACCCTGTAGTCGTCATTGTCGAGATACCGACTATGAGGTGTATCCCGCACCGGGTCAGGTAGAAAGTATTCCACTTCGATGCGTCCGTCCACGGTCGCCAGCGACACGTACTCATCGAGGAAGGTGGCACACCGCTTGTCATAAACAGCGGTCGGCTTCGAGAAGTGTGGTTTGCCCGCGTACTCGCCCTGTTTCCAGCGAGCAACGACACTCTGTACGGCGTCGGCGGCCTTGTTGCGGGCGTTCTGGACGAGATTCGCGTGCAACCGTGTCCGGTCACGGACCTCGCCGTAGGTTTCCTCCTGCAACTGTGCTTTGCTGGTGGTCTTGTAATTGCCCTGCCACGCGTGGTCTACGACGTGGTTAGCGGCCCACAGAAATTCGGCTACTGTCTCGTGCAGAAGTGCGGCGTCGTCGCTGTCCACGTCGAGTTTTACGAGGACAGTTCGCCGCACCTCCATACGTCAGGTTGGTTCCCGATACTTTATAAGTATCAGGGAGAAAGGGCGGCAACACTACGTGGACAGTGGCGAAGTTGTCGGCTTGCTCTCCGGCCTACGCGCTCGCCCCGCTCGCTCCTTGAGGCCGGAGGCTCCGCCTCGAATCTGCTGAGACGCCCCTCGTTTTCGGGCTCCGGCCCGGTTCAGTCCAGCCCGGCGAGCCCGGCCATCGCGTAGGCCGCTTTCAACATGCCGGCGGCGTCGCCGCGGTCGAACACCAGCTCGTCGGTCTCGCGGACGAACTCAAGGACGTCCCGGGAGGCGTGGGACGGCGCGGCGCTGACGCCGGCGTCGTGGTCGGCCGCCCACCGCATCACCCGGAGGTCGCTCTTGGAGTCGCCCATCACCAGTGCGAAGGGGTCCTCGACGCCGAGCACCGACAGCGCCGTCTCGACGCCGACCACCTTGTTCAGCTCCCGTGACCCGATCTCGGCGGCGTCGGCCTCGTAGTAGGCGACGTCGACGCGTTCGAAGGCATCCCCGAGGGCGTCGGGGACGTCCCCGGCGTCGACGTCGGGCCGTTCGCCGGCCGTCCCGAGGGCGCCGCGGATCTCGGGGTCGGCGTCGGCGTAGTGGGCGCGGGCGTACCCATCGCGGTCCGGGTCGGCGTCGACGGCGTCGGCGACGGTCTCCTCCAGGAGGTCCAGGAGGTACACCAGGGCCTCGTCGATCACGGACGCCGCCCGGTCGCTCCCGGTCTCGAAGTTCGGCTTCAGGGTGACGTTGAACTCGTTGCCCTGGAGGTGACAGCCCCGCCGGACGTCGTCGGGCGCCCCGGACAGCACCCCCGACCGGACGCTGTCGAACACGTCCCGGATCTCGTCGTCGAGGTCCTCGTAGAGGAGTCGCTTCGTCTCGGCGCCGTGGCCGGGCGTGAACACGCCGGTGCCGGCCTCGTAGACGACGCTCACGCGCCCGGAGTGGACCAGCTCGTCACCGAGCCCCTGGACGAGAAATCCCTTGACGTTCTCGAGGGTCTGGCCGGTACAGATCACGATGGGGAACCCCTCGTCGTGGAACCGCCGGAGCAGGGACAGCGTCTCGCGGGGGATCTCGTTATCGGTGGCGCCGGCCGACCGCAGCGTCTCGTCGACGTCCAACACCAGGACGTTCACGCCGCGGCCGTGCTTCGTGTACAGGTCTAGGCCGGTGAAGGCCTGCTCGCGGGTGGCCAGGGCGGCCAGCGAGGCGTAGGTCTCTCCGCCGTCCTGGAACGCCGCCGTGATCTCGTCCTTCCGGGCGGCCAGCGCCTCGCTCGCGTCCTCCCAGTGGGCCAGTGCCACCCGCGAGTCGACCGGGGGGAACAGGTCGACGAACTCCTGGTGGTCCCGGAGCGTGTCGGTGTCGAACTCCTCGTAGAGCCGGTACAGCGCGTCGTAACGTTCCATGGTGGTCGGAGGGTCGGCAGTCATATAGGTGGTGGCGCCCGGATGGCGAGATACATTAATTTACTCATTTTTCAGCAATTATTTTCGGTTCCCGACGTCGAGCTCGGGTGGGCGCGGTCGGGACCGAGTGGACGACGATCCGGGTCGCTCGCGGTCCCGCGGGCGGTCCCCCTGGCCCCCCGCGCCGGCGCGGTGACTGTCTGCTGGCCCCCGACACCGGGGAGGTGACCGCCTGCTGGTCGCTTACACCGGTGCGGCGACCGCCCGCTGATCGCCCGGCGACCCAGCCGCTTTCCGGGGACAACGACCATAAAGACAGCCGTCGAACTGGCGGCCATGAAGAACGTCGACGACCTCATCGAGGGCGCCAGCGACCTCTCCGAGCGGGGGTTCTCGAAGGGGGAGATCGCCGACGAGTTGAACGTCTCCCGGGAGACGGCGAGCTGGCTGGTCGAGCGCGGCGACGTGCCGACGACATCTGACGACGCGGCGGCGACCGGCGGCCCACACGACATCCACGTCGACTGGAGCGCGCTGGGCCGTGACGCCGCGCGGCTGGCGTACGCCGGCCGGGCGATGGCGGACCTGCTGTCGAAGCAGGGCGAGTCCGTCGACCTCACCGTCGGAATCGAGAAGGCCGGGGCGCCGCTGTCGACCGTCGTCGCCCGCGAACTCGACACCGACATCGCCACCTACGCTCCCCGGAAACACCAGTGGGAGGAGGGCGACATCGAGGAACTCGAGGGAACGTTCTCCCGGAACTTCGCGGACATCCGCGACCGGGCCTGCTACGTCGTCGACGACACCATCACCAGCGGCACCACCATGCGGGAGACCATCGAGGGCATCCGGCGCCGCGGCGGCGAACCCGTCGCCTGCGTCGTCCTCGTCGACAAGCAGGGCGTCGACGAACTCCGCTCCGTCCCCGTGTACTCGCTCGTCCAGGCCATCCGGGTCGGCGACGGCGACTGATACTTCGGCAGCATCGCACCTCCATCCGGCACCCCGCGACGGAACCGCGTCTCCCCACACACGCCACCTGGCCCGCCGTCGGCGTCGGCACCGCCCGGGATGGCCGGGCGCTTAAGCCGAGTGCAGCGCTAGGGCGCCCATGACCGAGGAGGACCTCCAGGGCGGCCTCGAGGCGGTGCGGTCGCGGTTCGACCTCGGCGAGTACGAAATCGAGGCCTACCTGGCGGTGTTGGACCACGGCGAGCTGACCGCCGCGGAGATCGCCGAGCGGACCGACGTCCCACAGCCGCGGGTGTACGACACCGCCAGAAGCCTCTCGGAGAGCGGGCTCGTCGAACTCCGCGAGTCGCGGCCGATGCGTGTCCTCGCGGTCGACCCCGCGGAGGCCTTCGCCGGAGTCCAGTCGACGCTGTCGACGCTCCTCGACCGGCTCGCCGAGCGGTACCAGACCCCGGCCCGCGGCGCCGAGGCCGTCTCGCTCGTCGGCTCGCGCCCGACCATCCGGCGGTACCTCGAGGACGTCATCACCACCGCGGAGTACGAACTGGTCCTGTCGCTGACGCCGGCGCTTTTGGCCCGCTTCGAGGAGCAGCTCCAGGAGCGGCGGGACGGCGGCGTCACGATCGAGCTGCTCCTGGCGCCGGCCGAGGACGCCCCCGCCCCGGAGGCGTACGACTACGGCCGGGTCGCCACCGAGGCCAGGGCGCGACGGGGGGTGACGACCCCCGTCGTCGCCGTCGCCGACGGGACGTACTCCGTGTACACCACCCACGGGGCGCTCAGCGACGAGGAGGAGGACCGCTACGGCGTCATCTTCAACCGGTCCGAACTCGGATTCCTCGTCTCGGCCTTCCTGAACGTCGTCGTCTGGCCCTCGGCGACGACGCTTTCGGAGTGCCGCGGCGACCGCCCGTTCCCCAGGCACTATGCGACGACGCGTCGCTGCGTCGCCGACCTGGCCGACGCCGACGGCGAGTTCCACGCG
This sequence comes from Halobacteriales archaeon QH_7_69_31, assembly GCA_003021745.1. Classification (GTDB taxonomy): domain Archaea; phylum Halobacteriota; class Halobacteria; order Halobacteriales; family Haloarculaceae; genus Natronomonas. The sequence goes on along the minus strand of PXQY01000028.1, from coordinate 1,966 downwards.
AGCATGCGCGGCCGGGACGTCGAGTCCGGCCGGCGCCGGACGGTCAGCGGGGCCGTGGTCGACGTCTCGGTGGGCACGAACCGCGAGACGGCAACCATCACCCTGGACACCGGTGAGGGGCTGGTGGACGTCGGCGGCCAGGTCGCCGCCATCGAGGACCTCGAGGCCGACGTGATCGCTGTGGACCGGGGGTGTCCGCCGGAGGTATGAGGGGAGGCGCGAGGCCGACCGCAGGGAGGCCTCGGTATGAGTGAGCGGGAGGAGCGACCAGGAATGGGCGAACGGGGAGCGGGAGGTCGAGCGAAGCGAGACCTCCAGGGGCGAGCGGCGACCATCGGGAGCCGCGAGCGAAGCGACCCGTGAGCCGCGCGGCCGACCGGTAGGGAGGCCGCGGACCGAGCGAGCGGGAGGACCGACCGAAGGGAGGGACGACACGCGAGCCGCGAGACCGCGGACCGACCCGACCCACCATGGGCCTCTGACCGTCGAAATCCGACTCCGGATTGGACCTGTTCACTCCCCTGTCCCACTGCGCAGTTTTTTGATGCTGGCTCTGCTACGGCCATCATGGGACTAGAGACGGTACTCCTGGCCGTCGGGCGGAGCGACGAGGACCGCATCGAGCCGCTCGCGGCGACGGCCGTCGACATCGCCGGCCCCGCGGGTGCGACGGTGGCGCTGGCGCACGTGTTCACGTCCTCGGAGTACGACGCGGCGCGGTCGATGCTGAACGTCGAGTCCGAAAGCGAGGTGACGCCGGACTCGGTGGCGAAGCGGTACGTCACCATCCGCGAGCTGGGCGACGCCATGGAGGCGGCGGACGTCGAGTTCAGCTGGCACGGACGGCTGAGCGGCGACGAGGCCTCCCAGGGGGACGTCGTGGTCGGGCTCGCCGAGGAGCTCGACGCGGACCTGGTCATCGTCGGGGGGCGGACGCGATCGCCCGCCGGGAAGGCGGTCTTCGGGTCGACGGCCCAGGAGATACTGCTCGAGTCGCCGTGTCCGGTGACGTTCGTCCGGGGCTGAGAGACGAGGACGCGCCGGGCCATCAGTGGGTTCGGTCGCGTCCCCGGACCCGTCAGTGGCACCACTGCCGGTCAACGTCCGCACGCGCGAGCCTACCCGGTCGGCCGGCGACGGTCCCCGGTGCCGCCGGTCATCGCGCTGGCGAGGGCGCCCTGGAGGACGGCGTCGTCGCCGAGGGTCGTCAGCCGTATCTCCGGCACGTTCGTCATGACGTGGTCGGCCAGTCGGTCGCGCAGGCCGTCGACGACGAACTCGGGGTTGTTCAGCGCGACGCCGCCGCCGACGTAGACGGCGATCGGCGCGTAGGCGTGGACGAGCGCCGCGACGCCGAGGGCGTTGAACGATGCGACCCGCTCTAAGGTTCGGTCAGCGAGGGCGTCCCCGCCGGCCGCGGCGAAGACGTCCGCCGCCGAGAAGGCCGGCGCCTCGAGCGGCAGGTCGGTCGGCGCCCCGTCGTGGAGGTGGCGGGCGTACTCGGGGATGGCCGTGCCGGAGCAGTACGCCTCCCAGTGGCCCGCCCCGCCACAGCCACACGCCATCTCGCCGCCGGGGTCCAGCGTGGCGTGGCCGACCTCGCCCGCGTTGCCGTCCCACCCCGACAGCACGTGGCCGTCGACGCAGACGCCGGCGCCGATGCCCGAGGAGATGGTCAGATACACCATGTCGTCGGGGGTGTGCGTGGCGTGGAACCGCTCGCCGATGACGCCCGCGCTCGTGTCGTTGTGCAGCGAGACCGGGGCGTCGACGAGGTTCTCGAGCGGGCCCACGAGCGGGACGTGCTCGACGCCGTCCGGGAGGTTCGCCGGCGACGTGACCGAGCCCGCTGCAAGGTCCAGCGGTCCGATGGACCCGACGCCCGCGGCGGCGACCGCGTCCGGGTCGAGGTCGGCGTCCCGGCAGGCGGCGCGGACGGCAGAAAGCACCGCTTCGGTGACGGCGA
>PXQY01000027.1 GCA_003021745.1 Halobacteriales archaeon QH_7_69_31 | reverse complement strand
CCTGGGCCCGCTGGCCACGCTGGCGGGTGCCGGGCTCGCCGCCGGATCCGCGGCCCACGCCGCCGGACGCGACGAGGCGGACGAGGAGTCCTGACCGCCGACACCGGCGCCGAGCCCACGGACCTCGCAGCGTTCCGAACTACGTCACCCGGTACGGCGACGGGGCTGTGCGGTCGTGCGCAAAGAAAATCCGTGGTGTGACGACGGCGCTACCGGTCCTCGCTCACTGGCTGGTCGCCTTCCGGTACTGCTCGGCGACGTTGTCCCAGTCGACGACGTCGAAGAAGTTGTCGATGAAACTTCCGCGGTCGGGACCGTAGTCGTAGTAGTAGGAGTGCTCCCAGACGTCGAGCGCGAGGATGGGGTGGCTGCCCCACAGGGCCCCCTCGTCGTGGTTGTCGACGACGAGGTTCCGCAGCTGGTCGGCGACGGGATCGTACACCAGGAGTGCCCAGCCGCCGGCGGCGCCCGCGGCGGCCTCGAACTCGCCCTTCCAGCCCTCGAAGGAGCCGAAGCTCCGCTCGATGGCGTCGGCGAGGTCGCCGGAGGGTTCGCCGCCGCCGTGCGGGGACATGTTCTCCCAGAACAGCGTGTGCAGGTAGTGGCCGCAGCCGTTGTGCGTGACGTCGCGGATGGCAGCAGCCGAGCCGTCGAAGTCGCCGGCCTCGCGGTTCGCCGCCAGCGTCTCCTCGGCGCTGTCCAGGCCGTTGACGTAGCCCTGGTGGTGGGTGTCGTGGTGCCACGTCATGACCTGCTCGGAGATGGACGGTTCGAGCGCGTCGTAGTCGTACGGGAGCGGCGGCAGCTCGGGGTTGGAACGTTCGGACATTGATATCGACCTCGAGTGTGAACGTCGCCGGGACGGCTGTTAAAACTTCGTGGTCGGATGTTGACACACACCAGGGGAGTGGCGCTGGAGGTTACCGGGAGCGGCCGCTTCGCTTCGAGGAGTCGCTCCCTAAGGTCGCTCCCCCCTCGCACTCACCGCTCCGCCTCGAGACTACCCTCGCTCCGCTCACTCGGCCCCGCCCCGCGCCCGCTCGAACATCGCCAGCGCCCGCTCCCGTCGCTCGGCGTGGTCGACGATCGGTTCGGGGTACTCCGGCGCGGCGTTCCGGCGCTGGGTCGGCGAACACTCGTCCCAGCCGTGGACCACCTCGGGAGCGACGCCGCGGAGTTCGGGCACGTGTTCGGCGATGTACTTGGCGTCGGGGTCGTACCGCTCGCCCTGGGTCATCGGGTTGAAGACCCGGAAGTACGGCTGGGCGTCGGTGCCGGTCGAGGCGGCCCACTGCCAGCCGCCGTTGTCGTTTGCGGTGTCGTGGTCGACCAGGTACTCCCTGAAGTGGGCATAGCCGTGCCGCCAGTCACACAGTAAGTCCTTCGTGAGGAACGAGGCGACGATCATCCGGACGCGGTTGTGCATGTAGGCCTCCGCCCGGAGCTGGGCCATTCCGGCGTCGACGATGGGGTAGCCGGTCTCGCCGCGCTTCCAGGCCTCGACGTGCGCCGGGTCGTCCGCCCACTCGATGTCGTGCTCGAAGTCGGCGTAGTTCTCCGTCACCACCTCGGGGTTGTAGTGGAGGACGTGGGCGTAGAACGCCCGCCAGGCGAGCTGGGAGCGGAACTCGACGACGGACTCACGATCGTCGCCGGCCGCCCCGTCCCGGACCGCCCGGACGCCCTGGTCGACCTCCCGGACGCCGACGGTGCCGAACTTCAAATGCGGCGACAGCCGCGAGGTGCAGTCGTCGGCGGGGTAGTCCCGCCGGTCGGCGTACTCGTAGACGTCACCGTCGAGGAACGCCTCGAGGCGGTCACGAGCCGCGGCCGTGCTCGCGGGTGGAATCGAGGCCGTCGGTGGGTCGAAGCCGAGTGCCTCGAGGTCGGGCAGGGGCTCGTCGTCGGTCGTCCCGACGGACGCCAGTTCGGGGACCGGTCGCGGGTCGTCCTTCTCGCGGTCCCGCCACGTCTTCCAGAAGTACGTGTAGACCTTGTAGGGGTCGCCGGCGTTCGTCGTGATCGAGCCCGGCGGGTGACAGATGGCGTCGTGAAACCGCTGTGGGGTGACGCCGGCCTCCGAGAGCGCCGCCGCCACCCGGTCGTCCCGCTGTCGTGCCAGCCCGGAGTAATCCCTGTTCCAGGAGACGTACTCCACGTCGTGACCGTCGGCCAGCTCGACCAGTACGGCGGCGGGATCGCCGTGGCGGACGAAGAGCTCCGAGCCGCGCTCCCGGTAGGCTGCCCGCAGCGAGGCGAGCGCGTCGAGCATGAACGCCACCCGCGGGGCGGCGGCGTGGGCGAGCACGTCGTCGTCGAAGACGAAGACGCCGACCGGCTCGTCGGGCGCATCCGCGAGGCCGACGTTGTCGGCGACGCGGAGGTCCCGGCGGTGCCAGTGGAGCCGCATCGTCCGATGGTCACCCCCACGCCGGGTAAAGCCACGGGCACACGGGGCCGACTGCCGGTTCGTCGGCGTCGTGGGGCGACTCCAATTACCGAGCAGGGAGGACGCACGGGACCGCCGGGAACCGAGACCGATCGGTTACTTGTGGGCGTCCAGCAGGTCGTAGCTGCGCTCCCACTCGTGGTCGTCGTCGTGGTACTGCTCGGCGAGAGGCTCGTCCGGCATCTCGCCGGCCGCCCGCTTCTCCTCGCCGTAGGAGGGCCGGCCGGTCTCGTGGTAGAACCGGCCGGTGAGCACCTCGCCCTCGTACAGCGACCGCTCGGTCCGCTGCATCATCTCCTCGGCCTCGCGGCGGTCGGCCGTGTCGAACTCGTAGTCGTCGTCCTCTTGGACGTCGATGTAGGGGACGTATTGCTTTGCGTCCTTGTTCCAGGTCGGACACTGGGTGAGGAAGTCGATGTGGGCGAAGCCGTCGTGCTCTATGGCCTCGACGAGGATCTCCTGGGCCTGATTCGGGTTGACCGCGGCGGTCCGGGCGACGTAGGTCGCGCCGGCGGTCACCGCGGTCGACAGCGGCCGGATCGGGGACTTCGCGGAGCCGTGGGGCTGGGTCTTGGACTCGTGGCCCTTCGGGCTGGTCGGGGAGGTCTGGCCCTTCGTCAGCCCGAAGATCTCGTTGTTGAACACGATGTAGGCCATGTCGTGGTTCTCCCGGGCGGTGTGGAGGAAGTGGTTGCCGCCGATGCCGTAGCCGTCGCCGTCGCCGCCGGCGGCGACGACCTCGAGGCCGGGGTTCGTGAGCTTGGTGGCCCGGGCGATCGGGAGCGCCCGGCCGTGGATGGTGTGGAGGCCGTAGCTCTCGAAGTAGCTGCTGAGCTTGCCGGAACACCCGATCCCGGTCACGAGCAGGATTTCCTCGGGGTCGCGGCCGAGCTCGGCCATCGCGCCCTTCAGCGCCTTGAGGACGCCGAAGTCGCCGCAGCCGGGACACCAGGTGGCCTGCGGCTCGATGGCCGGGGTGTACTCGTCGCGCTCCACGTCGCGGTCCGCGCCGATGGCGTTGAACGAACTCATGGTCAGTCACCTGCCGCCGGGACGAACCGGGTCGTGGGCGCCGGCTCGGCCCCGTCGACGATCGTCTCGTACCCCTCCGTGATCTCCGCCGGTTCGAAGGGGTTGCCGTTGTACTTGAGGAGGCTGTGCAGTCGGTCGCCGAACCGGCCGAGTTCCCTCTGGATGAGGCCGCGGAACTGCGCGGAGGCGTTCATCTCAACGACGAGCGCCTCGTCGACGGACTCGAGGAACTCGGTCACCTCCGCGGCGGCGAAGGGCTTGAGTTCGGAGACACAGAGCGACTTCACGCCGTGGCCGTCGGCCAGCCTATCGACGGCCTCCTCGACGGTGCCCTGCTGGCTCCCGAACGTGACGATGCCGTAGTCGGCGTCCTCGACGGGCGCGTACAGCGTCTGGTGGGTCGTCTCGCGGGCGTCCAGCTCCTCGCGGATCGCCTCGAGCTTCCGCACGCGGCGGTTCACCTGGGCGACGCGGTTCGTCGGACTCTCGCTGATGTGGCCCTCCGGGGTGTGCTCGTTGCCAGTCGCGAGGAATCGCCCGCCGGCCTGGCCCGGAATGCTGCGCGGCGAGACGCCGCGGTCGTTGTCGGGGTCGTGCTGGAACCGCTGGAACTTCCCGGAGGCATGGTGGGCGGCCTCGGCGAGCTCGTCCTCGTCCAGCGTCGCGCCGAGGTCCGGGCTCGGCTCCCGGTCGAAGAATGCCTCCTCGACGTTGCGGAGTTCGCCGGAGAGCTTCTGGTCGTACAGGAGGATGGCGGGCAGCTGGTAGTCGTAGGCGAGTTCGAACGCCGTCCGGGTCTGCTCGTAGGCCTCCTCGACGTCGCCGGGCGCGAGCACCACGCGGTTGGAGTCGCCCTGGCTCGTGTAGAGGACGTGTTCGAGGTCCGCCTGCTCGGGTTTGGTGGGCATGCCGGTCGAGGGCCCGGCGCGCATCGCCTCGACGAGGACGACCGGGGTCTCGGTGATCTCCGCCAGCCCGAGCGGCTCGGACATCAGCGCGAAGCCGCCGCCGCTGGAGCCGGACATCGCCTTCGCGCCGGCGTGGGAGGCGCCGAGCGCCAGCGACGCCGCGGCGATCTCGTCTTCGACCTGCTCGGAGATGCCGCCGACCTCGGGGAGGTGCTGGGTCATCAGGGTGAAGACCTCGGTCCACGGCGTCATGGGGTAGCCGGCGATAAAGCGGCAGCCCGCGTCCAGGGCGCCGTAAGCGATTGCGTTCGAGCCGGACAAAAGCACCTGCTCGGCGTCGTGGCTGCCCTCCGGCATCCGGAGGTCGTGGGTGAACTCCATGGCCTCGACCCGCTCGGAGGCCGCCTCGAGGATCTCGCGGTTCGACGCCAGGACCTCCCCGTCCATCGTGTCGGCCATCAGGTCCTCGATGTGGCCGAGGTCGTACTCCAGCAGCGCGCCGGTCGCGCCGACGCCGGCGGTGTTCCGCATGACCTCCCGGCCCATCTCGCGGGCCATGCCGCGGAGGTCCAGCGGGTAGACGTGCCAGTCGTTCGCCTCGACGCGGGCCTCGAAGTCGGGGACGTCCTCGACGTCGATGAGGCCCTCGTCGTAGACGATGACGCCACCCTCCCGCAGGTCGTCGAGGTTCTCGGAGAGGGGTTTCACTTCCTCCGTCCCGTAGTAAGCCTCCTCCTGGGGGTTGCGGGCGAAGGAGTCGCCGAGCGCCAGGAGGAAGTTGTAGCCGTCGCCCCGGGACCGGACCGGTTCGGGCGCCGCCCGCACCTCGACGTAGGTGTGGCCGCCCCGGATCCGCGAGGGGTAGTGTCGGTGCGTGAAGACGTCGAGTCCCGACCGCATCAGCGCCTTCGCGAAGTTCTGGCTGGTCGAGTCGATCCCGTCGCCGGAACCGCCCGCGATCCGCCACACGAGTTCCTCGTCCATGATGTATCACCGCGCCCACTCGGGCGCCTTCCCTCAAGTTCGGCGGCCGTGGGTAAAAGGGTTTGCGACGCGTTCGCACGAAAAAATCATGAAAGAGCCGAGCGTACGCCCGTTCCCTGGCGTTGGGTCTCCGGAAGCGGGGTGCCGGAACCGTCATCAGTCTTATACGTGGGTGTGTCGTGGTCCCGCCCACGCCGCATGTCGCTCTCAGAGCTGATCGCCGGGGTGGAGGCCCACGAGAAGACGCTTTCGGTCTTCAACGCCGACGCCGCCGCCGTCGCGACGCTCCGCGAACAGTTCCGCGACCGGAACCTGACGGTGACCGAGGCCACCACCGACAGCGGCAAGCCCGCCTCGTTCGCGGTGCTCGCCGAGGACGGAACGTTCGTGACGGCCGCCGACCTCGCGGAGGTGACCGCCCCGACCGCCGACACGGAGCCGGCCTTCGACGACGCCGCCTACTCGCCGATCCTCGATCACCTCGACGAGACGCTTTTCACCGCCTACGACAGCGACCAGATGGTCGCGGCCTCCCGGGAGATCGAGGACCGCGCCTGGCGGACCGGCGCCGGCACCCTCTACTCGGGGTTCCAGCGGCTCTCCATCCTCGCCGACCACCTCGACGTCTACGAGCGACTGGCCGCGAAGGGCGAGCTGGCCGTCCACGCCTACGCCGCGCCGGACGCCGGGGTCCCCGACCACGACGGCGACCTGACGATCCACGTCGAACGCGCCGACGAGATCGAGCGATCCTGGTTCGTGGTCTACGACGGGGCCGGCGTCGACGTCAGCAAGTGCGCCCTCCTGGCCGAGGAGCGCGAGGAGCGGTCCTTCTACGGGTTCTGGACGTACGACCCCGCGACGGTCGACTGGATCGTCGACCACCTGGAGTCGACGTACGGCCTCGTCGGGTCCGCCTGACGGACTCCCCCTCCACGGCCCGACAGACGACTGCGACCCCAGCAACGATCGACGTGGTACGTCGCCACGTGATACTCGCTGGCGACAACGGATCGGTCCCTCCGGAGTTTTTATGCTCACGTGGTCTGATGGAGGCACAATGCGTAGCCATCCTCCACGAGTAGGTCCGGGCCCTCGTCGGTATCCCGTGGCCGTCGCCGACGACCCAGCGAACGTTGAGGACCCCGCGACAGTCGATCACGAGGCCACGACAGTCAACCACGAGGCCACGACAGTCGACCACGGGGCCGCGGCCGGCAAGAACGACCCAGCGACCGGCGACGACGACCCAGCGACCGTCGCTGACGACGACCCAGCGACCGTCGCTGACGACGCCGCGCCCCTCGCCAGCGATCATGCGACCGACGAGGCCGCGACCGGCGGCCGCAGCCGGGGGCGGTCGAGTGCGGCTTAGCGCCCTCGTCGGTCTCGTCATCGTTGTCCTCGCGACAGCCTCGCTCGCCGGCGTCGTCGCCGGCCAGAGCGATGGCCCGACCTCCGGCTACGGCGGTAACCCGAACCTCGACGTCTACGCCCCCTCGCCGACCGTCTCCCCCGGCGAGGCCGGACCGTTCACGATACAGGTCGCCAACGACGGCGCGGTCACCGAAGGCGTCCCGCCGACCCGCGAGGCCGTCACCACCGCCCGCAACGTCCGGGTCGACGTGGACGCCGGCGGCACCCCGCTGTCGGTCACGAGCGGCACCCAGTCTATCGGCTCCGTCACGGAGAACCAGCCCCGGTCGCTCCGGATCGACCTCGAGGTCCCGCGCGACGTCGAGCCCGGGACCTACAGCCTCGCGGTCGACCTGACGTACTCCTTCACCGACCGGGTCTACCGGTCGCTGCTCATCACGAGCGAGGAGTCCCGGACCGTGACGCGCACGGTCGACGTGGTCGTCGAGGACGGCCCCCTGTTCGCGGTTCGCACCGTCGGGACCGACGCCCAGGTCGGCGGCTCCGGGACCGCCACCGTCGCGGTCGAGAACGTCGGGACCGAACCAAGCCAGCAGGTCACGTTCGACGCGGCGCCGGAGGCCGTCGCGGCGGTCGGTCCGCTCGCGCCGGGCGAGACGGCGACCGTCGAGTACGGCCTCGACGTCAACCCGGACGCCACCGGCCGGTCGTACCCCATCGATGCGACCGTCGAGTTCGAGGACGCCGACGGCCTCGCCGGCGTCGACGAACAGCCCTCGCTACAGGTGACGCCGCTCCCCGAACCGACGGTGATCGTGATGGACGTCGACGCCTCGGTCAACGTCGAGGAGGAGGGCAGCCTCGAGGCCACCGTCGTCAACGAGGGCCCGGCGGCCCTCGACAACGCCGTCGTCTCACTCGAACCCCCGTCGGCCAACGTCGAGGTGATCGAACCCGAGGTCGCGGTCGGCGACCTCGCGGTCGGTGAGTCCACGGCCGTCAGCTTCGACGTCGAGGTGGCGAGCGCCGCCCGGGCCGGGCCCCGGCAGTTCACGCTCGCGACCGCGTACGAACAGGACGGGGAGATGCGGACCGCCGACCGGGCCCGCTTCCGCGCCGAGGTCGGGCCGGAGCGGGACGCCTTCGCCGTCGACACCGGCAACGTCACCGTCCCCGCCGGCGAGACCAGTCGGATCACGGTGCGGGTGACGAACCAGCTCGACGAGCCCGTGACCGACGTCTCGGCGAAGCTGTTCGCCTCCAGTCCGCTGTCGGCGGCCGACGACGAGGCGTACGTCGCGTCGCTCTCGCCCGGCGAGACGGTCGAGATCCCGTTCCGCATCTCGGCCGACGGCGCCGCGCTGACCAAGGACTACCCGGTCTCGATCGACGTCCAGTACGTCGACGCCGACGGCGAAACGCGGCTTTCCGACAGCTACCGACGACCGGTCACCGTCGTCGAGCCCACGGGCGGCCTGTTCGGGTTCCTGCCGCCGGTCCGGCTCCTGGCGGTCGGCGGGCTGGTCGCCGCCGCCCTGGCGCTCGTCCCGCTCCGCCGGTCGTAGATGCCGGTGGACTACCAGCCCGCGATCGACTGGATCGACGGCTTCATCACCGAGCGGCCCGGGACGGTGGTCGTCGCGTTCCTTTTCGTGACCGGCGTGTTCGCCGTCGGCGCCGGGAACGTCTCGACGACCGCCGGCACCCAGCAGTTCACCGAGGACAGCCCCGCCCAGGCGGCCCTCGACGAGGTCAACGCCGAGTTCACGCCGACGTTCGCCACCGATACCGGTAGCACCCAGCTGATACAGCGCGGCGGCAACGTTCTCTCCCGGCCCGCAATGGCCCGCATGCTGGAGCTGCAGCGACGGATGGCCGACCGGCGCGGCATGCGGGTGGCCTCGACCACGAGCGCCGCCGGCATCGTCGCCCGACAGCTCGACCCCGAGGCGGTGACGCTTGCCGACCAACAGCGGGCGATCGAGGGCGCGACGGACGCGGAGGTAGAGCGGGCGATCCGGCGGGCCGACGAGACCAACCCTCGCTTCTCGTCGCTGCTCTCGAAGGACTTCAACCGCGAGTCCGCGTCGGCGTCGGCGACGATCGGGGTCGTCACTCACGAGATCCCCGGCGGGATCTCCGGTGCCGCCGGACAGGGCGGTTCCAGCCCGCTGGTCCCGATCCAGACGGAGGCCGCCGCCATCGCGGAGTCCGTCGGCGGCGACATCACCGTCTTCGGTTCCGGGGTCATCAGCGCGGAGTTCGCCGCCGTCATCGACGACACCCTCGCGATCGTCATCCCCGCGGCGTTGCTGCTCATCACCCTGTTTCTCGCCGTCGCCTACCGGGACCTCGCCGACCTCCTGCTCGGCGTCGTCGCGCTGTTCATGGCGCTCGTCTGGACGTTCGGCTTCATGGGCTTTGCGGGCATCCCGTTCAGCCAGATCCTGATCGCGGTGCCCCCACTTTTGCTCGCCGTCGGCATCGACTTCGGCATCCACGCGGTCAACCGGTACCGCGAGGAGCGGGTCGAGGGCCGCGAAATTGCCGAGTCGATGACGGCCGCGACCGACCAGGTCGTGGTCGCCTTCTTCATCGTGACCGGCACCACCGTCATCGGGTTCGCGGCGAACCTGACGAGCGAACTGCCGCCGATCCGGGAGTTCGGCGCCACGGCCGCGGTCGGCATCCTGTTCACCTTCGCCATCTTCGGCGTGTTCCTGCCGGCCGCGAAGGTGAAACTCGACCGCGCCCGCCGGCGGTACCCGATCCCCACCTTCGGAACCACGCCGCTCGGCGGCGGGGACTCGATGCTGGGTCGGATCCAGGGCGGCGGCGACCGCATTGCACGAGTCGCGCCGGTCGTGTTTCTCGTGGTACTGCTTTTGTCGAGCGGCGCCGCGGCCGGCTACGCGACCGGCATCGATACCACCTTCTCGACGGAGGACTTCCTGCCGCCGGAAGACCGGGCGGACTTCTACGACGCCCTCCCGGAGCCGTTCCGGCCCGGCGAGTACCAGGTCACGGGCACGCTCGCGTTCCTGGAGGAGAACTTCGAGACGAGCCGGTCCGATACGGTCACGGTGTACGTCGAGGGCCCCATGGAACGCGGTGCCGCCCTGGAGTCGCTCCACCGCGCCGGCCGGGACCCGCCCTCGTCGGTGGTCCGGAACGGTCGCCACGCCGAGGCGACGAGCATCGTCACGGTCATCCGGGAGCAGGCCGCCCGCGACCCCGAGTTCCGGCGTCTGGTCGCCGGCAACGACGTCGACGACGACGGGATCCCGGACCGGAATCTGGCCGACGTCTACGACGCACTGTTCGCCTCACCGGCGGGCGACCGCGCCGCCCTGTACCTCGCCGAGGACCGCCGGAGCACCCGGGTGGTCTACACCGTCAGGGCCGACGCGACCCAGTCGGCGATCACGGCCGACGCCCGGACGCTCGCGGACCGACAGCGGTACGCCGCCACCGCGACCGGCAGCATCGTCGTGTTCGAGGTCATCGCCTCGACCATCCTCGAGTCCGCCCTCCTGAGCCTGGTCGTCGCCCTCGTCGGGGCGTCAATATTCCTCGTCGTCATCTACCGGCTCCTGCTCGGCCGGGCGTCGCTGGGCGTCGCGAACGTCGTGCCCATCGTCGTCACGGTCGCGCTGCTCGCCGGGTCGATGCGGGCGCTGGGGCTGTCGTTCAACGCGTTCACCGCGACCATCCTCGCGATCACCATCGGCCTCGGCATCGACTACTCCGTCCACGTCACCCACCGGTTCGCCGACGAGTTCGTCGAGAACGACGTGCCGCTGTACGAGGCCGTCGACCGGACCGTCCAGGGCACCGGTGGCGCCCTGACGGGGAGCATGCTCACGACCGTCTTCGGCATCGGCGTGCTCGTGCTGTCGCTGTTCCCCGCCATCGGCCAGTTCGGGTTGCTCACCGGGCTGAGCGTGTTCTACGCCTACCTCGCGTCGCTGTACGTCCTCCCGTCGGTGCTCGTGGTCTGGGCGCGGGTGACGGGCGAGGCGGACGGCGAAACGCCCATCGTCGGGGCGATGTGCTCGGCCGGGCGTCGGGGAGTTTCGTAGTCCACGCGCCGCCGCTGTCCGGCACCACGCAGTTCGTCGACGCCGTCGGGCGGCGCCGGCCCGGCCCCACGCTCCTGGTGGCGGCGACGATGGGGGTCGCCCGGACGCCGGAGCGCGCCATAGAGTCCGTCGCGTCCGTCGTCGACTGTTCGCCGACGGAGTCCGGCAGCACCGGCGCCGTCGCCTCGCCGGGCGACCTGACGGCCGCGTCGATGCCGGCCACGGAGTTCCTCGCGGCGACAGACCGGCCGGTGCTGGCCGTCGACTCGCTGTCGACCTTCCTGTACTACGCCGACGACGCCGCCGTCTTCCGGTTCCTGAACGGGCTGTCGGCACACGTCAGACGCCGGGACGGCCTCGGTCTCTTCGTGATGACCCCCGGGGCCCACGACGACCGGACCGTCCACACGTTCACACAGGTGGTAGACGGCCGGATCGAACTGGAGCGCGACCGCGTCCGCGTCGAAGCCGCCGACGATGCGCCCGACGGCTGTCACGACCGGTAGCGGCGCGCAACCCGGCGGTCTACAGGCTCGCCCCGTCGTTAGCCTTGAGAAACGTGGCGTCGCCCGCGATCTGGAGATCCTCGGCCCCGTCCCGGGCGAAGTTCAGGTCGGCGCGTATCCGGCCGCGGTCGGGGAGGTGGACGTTCATACCGGGGCCTGGGTCCAAGGCCCGAACGACCCATCGTCAGTCGGCCAGGACGTCGGTCTCGACCGTCTCGTTCCCGGAGAGGAACTCCAGGTCGACGCGTTCGGCGTCCCCGTCGGTCTCGACGGTCGCGGTCGCGGTCCGTTCGAGCGTCGAGACCTGGCCGTTCCGGACGTGGGTCGGCCACCACGCGGCCATCCGGGAGTTGTTCAGGACGAGGGTGAACTCGACGGTGCGCCGCTCGCCGGCTTGGAGGGTGTGTGCCTCCGGCGCCGTCCGGTCGGCGAGCGTGACATCGTTCATCGTGACCCCGTAGTCGACCTGTCGGATCGTCACCGACGAGACGGGGTTGTCGTTCTCGAGGTCGGCCCTGACGACGATGGTGGCCCGCGAGGCGTTCACGTCGGTGTAGGTGGCGCTGGTCGAGTGGACGGTCAAAATGGGCCTGCCGGTCTCCTCGCTGCGGACCGCCCGCGTGGAGTCGTCGTTGAGGCCCCCGAGCGTGTCCGTCTCGACCGTCGACGTGCGGTCCTCGACGTCGAGCGGGAGCCTCGTGATCCCGACGTCGGCGTCCGCGTCGACCTGGGTCCGGCTCTCGGACCGTTCGCCGTTCCGGAGGTGGGCCGCCCACCACGCCGGCACGCGGTCGTGGGGCATCGTCGACGTCGTCTCGACGGTTCCAGTGCCCCGCGGGACGTCCTCGACGCGGTCGGTGCCGTTGGCCGCGACCACGCCCGCAAGCGTCGTCCGGCTGTCGACCCGGACCGACAGGAGGTCGGCGAACCGTCCGTCGCTCGGGTTCTCGACCGTCGCCGTCGTCCGGATATCCGTCTCGCCGTCGCGGACCTCGCCGAACTCGTTGCCGGTGTCCTCGACGGTCGGTCGAACGAAGCCACTGCTCCGGTCGGGCTCGGACCCGTTGCCCACGACGCTGACCTCCGTCTGCCCCGTCTCCAGGAAGTCCGTCTCGAAGCCGGCCTGCCGCTCGTAGACGGTCAGCGGCAGGCGTTCCCGTTCGCCGTCGACCTCGGCGACGGCGTCCACCCGGATGGTGAGGTTCGTGGACTCGCCGTTCCGGAGGTGGGTGACCCACCACTGCTGCATCCGCGGGGTGTCGATCGCCGCCCTGACGTCGTAGGTCGCGGCCTCTCCTGGCGCGAGCGTGATGCCCGCCGTGGTCTCGCCCCGGCCGACGACGACGTCGTTCATCCGGATCTCGTAGACCGTGCCGGCGATCTCGACCGGCCGATCGTGGACGTTCTCCAGGGCGGTGCTGACGACGAGCGGCGACCGCTCGGCATCGGCCTCGCCCCAGCGACCCGTCTGGTTGTCGACCCGGAGGATCTCTGTGTCGTTCACCGCCATCACCGACGGCTCCTCGGTGGCCAGCGGACCCAGCAGGTCCGTCTCGATCTCGCGGCGCTCGACGGTGAGCGTCGGCCCCACGGGGAGCCCGGCGACGCCGACGTCGACGGTCGTGGTCATGACCGACGACTCCTCGCCGTTGACGTGGCTCACCCACCAGGCCGGGATCTTCGCGTTGTCGAACGTCGCGTTCGTCACGATGCTCGAGTTGCCCGGCGGGACCGGGACGTCTGACTCGCTGCCGCGGGCGACGCGGACCTCGTTCAGCCGGACGACGTACGTCAGGTCGGCGCCGACGGGCACGGCGACGTCGTTCGGGTTGTCCACGACGATCTGCGAGTCGACCGTCGCCGTCTCCTGGCGGACCTCGGTGAACTCGCTCGTGCTCGACACCGTCCGGGGCGCGTCGAAGGCGACCGCGACCCCGAGGGACAGGACGATGCAGAGCCCGACGAGTGCGGCAGCGCCGAATGCGAGGTGGCGTCGCGTCAGTTCCGTCTTCACGCCGGAACATCTCGCTCGACGAATAAATCCCCGCCGGCCGTAACGACGCTCGAAATCCGGGGCGGCGAGTCGCCGGGAGGGACGGGCGATGGAATGCGTTTAGGTGGCCCGGGCCCGAACCGCCGGCATGGTCGCACTCGAATCGGACACCGACGCGCTGGCGCCCGGCGACCGGGCCCCGACCTTCGAGCTTCCGGCGGCAGACGCCGAGACGTACGCGCTGGCGGACTTCGAGGCCCACGACGCGCTGCTCGTGGTCTTCACCTGCAACCACTGCCCGTACGCGCAGGCGAAGTACGACGCAATGGCCGCCATCGACGACGAGTACGAGTCGGTAGCGGTGATCGGC
>PXQY01000026.1 GCA_003021745.1 Halobacteriales archaeon QH_7_69_31 | reverse complement strand
GGCCCGCGGGCCCGACGCCCGCCTCGAGAACCGGGATCTCGCCGCGCTGGCGGTCGTCGGCGCCGTGGGCGACATGCAGGCCTCCGGGGGCGAACTGCGCGGCGCGAACGAGCACGTCGTCGCCGAGGGCGTCGACGCCGGGGTCCTCGCCGAGACGACGGACCTCTCGGTGTACGGCAAACAGACGCGGCCGCTGCCGAAGCTCCTGGAGTACGCTTCCGACGTCCGCGTCCCCGGCATCACCGATGACGAGCGCGGGGCCGTCTCCTTCCTGGACGACCTCGAGGTGGCGTGTCGGGCCGACGAACGGTGGAAGCGGTGGGTCGATCTCACCGACGACGAGAAGCGGACGGTCGCCAGCGCCCTGGTCCAGCGCGCCGTAGCCAGCGGCGTCCCGGCGTTCAAGATTGACCGGTTGGTCTGTACCACCTACGTCCTCAGCGAGGAGGCGGTGGGCACCGCGTTGCGTGACGCCAGCGAGTTCTCGACCTTGCTGAACGCCACGGCGCGCTACGACCGCGCTGACGTCGGGCTGGCGGTGTGTCTCGGCGACCGGGGCGACGCGCTTGACCGCGCCCGCGACCTGCTGCGGACCCACCGCCGCAACCTGTCGGAGGGCATCGAGTGGGTCGAGGACAACGGCGTGACGGCAGAGGATCACCTCCAGTGGTTCCACGCCGGCGACGCCATCCGGGAGACCATCGTCGGCATCATCGCCGGCATGTCGATGGGCGCCGACGGCGTCTCGCGGGACCGGCCGATCGTCGCGTTCGCGGACAAGAGCGACACGGAGACGAAGGTCTCCGGCCGCGGGACCGGCCCACTGGTGGGTCGCGGACTGGACCTCTCCGAGGTGATGACGGAGGCCGCCCGCTCGGTCGGCGGCGAGGGCGGCGGCCACGATGTCGCCGCCGGCGCGACCATCCCCGCCGGTGACGAGGCGACGTTCATCGAGCACGCCGACCGGGTCGTCGGCGAGCAGCTGGAGTGAACCTTCAGTCCGGGCCGGAGATGCCGCAGCGTGCTGGGCCGTGCCAGCGGGCAGCAGCTACGCTCGGTGTGGCCGAGGGCCGCTGGATTCGATATCCCGCCATGTCGTTTACCGATGTCGTTCGGCGCCGCCCCTTTTATGCTCCCGTCGGGCGATTCGCCGACATGCCAGTCGAGTACGACCGCGAAGGAGCGATCGCCGTCATTACGGTCGACCGACCGGACAGACGCAACGCCATCGACAATGCGACCGCCGAGGCGCTCGGCAATGTCTGGGCGCGGTTCGAGGAGGACGACGAGGCCCTCGTCGGGGTGTTGACCGGCAGCGAGGGCACCTTCTCGGCCGGCGCGGACCTCGAGGCGATGGACGTAGAGGACCGGCCGGAGGGCTGGCTCGGGTTTACGCGCACGCGGGTCTCGAAGCCGACGGTCGCCGCCGTCGAGGGATACTGCGTCGCCGGGGGGCTGGAGATGGCATTGTGGTGTGACCTCCGGGTCGCCGGCGACTCGGCGACCTTCGGCTGTTTCGAACGCCGGTTCGGCGTTCGACGCCGAGACGGCCGAGGAGTGGGGCCTCGTCAACCGCCTCGCAAACGAGGGCGAGGCCCTGGATGCCGCGGTGGAGCTGGCGGAGGTCATCGCCGGCTTCCCGCAGGAGACGGTGCGGACCGATCGGGCCGCTGTCTACGACGGCCTCGGCGCGACGCTCGACCAGGGTCTCGCCATCGAGGGGTGGCACGGTTCTCGGGCCATGGACACCGCTGTGGAAGGCGCGGCCCGGTTCGCGAGTGGCGATGGACGGGGCGGCGAGGGCGTCCCGGACGAGGAGTAAACCGCATCCCACGATAGGAATCGACACGGCCCTGCATCCCAGTGCTGTATGTCTTCCGACTCATCGACAACGCTTATGATAATACAGAGGTAATACAGACGTATGTCCGACGCCGACGCAGGGGCAAACGAGGACCCCAACATGACTACGATCACGCTGAAGATACCGCAGGCGTTCCTGGAGGACCTCGATGCGACGTGGAGGGCCGAAGACTTCCCGTCCCGCAGCGAGTTCATCCGGTGGGCGCTTCGAGACGCTGTCAAGCATCCCTCGTTCTCGCGGAAGGGGTGGAAGGACATCGCCGCCAGCGAACATCAACTGGCGACTGGAGAGGGAGAGACCTACAGTAGCGACGAGATCCGGGCACGACTGAACGAGAACACGGATGCCGGCGGGTGACGACGACTGGGACTGGGAGTTCACTGATCCCGCAGAACGTGCGTACGAGAAGCTCCAGCCGCACGAGAAGGAGCGCATTGTCTCGAAGCTCGACGAGATTATCACCGACCAGTGGCGCGACCCGGACGACTACTTGGAGCCACTCACCGGTGCACCACATTCGAAGCTCCGTGTCGGCGCGTTTCGTCTCGGCTGTAACGCGGCCAAGGCTGACCAGATTCTGTGGGTCTACACCATCGAAAAGCGTCCGGGTGCCTACAAACCCGGTGACGACTGATCGGCCTTCCGAGAGCTAAACAGTCGTCGCACTCCCGAATCTCGAATTAATCTTCTTCTCCTGATCAGTTCCGTTTTTGCCTCGTACGTTCCACGACCGATCCCGCTTGAACAGCCGTTCGTCGAGCTTCTACACGGCTGCAACGGCATGTTTTTGCCGCTCGGAGCGCACGGACCGATATGGCAGTCGTACGCGACGTGCTCCAGCGGGTTCGGCAGCCGGAGTACGTCGGCGAGAATCGCTGTCTCCCGTGCACGGTGACGAACCTCGTCATCGCCGCCGTCCTCACGGCCGCCCTGGCGTGGCTATCAGTTCCGCTCGCGGTGGCGTTCGCAGTCCTCGCCGCGGCGAGCATCTGGCTGCGGGGCTACCTCGTCCCGAAGACGCCGGAACTGACGAAGCAGTACCTTCCCGACCGGCTGCTCGCGAGGTTCGACAAACAGCCGCAGCCGGAACCGATCGATCGGGGCGAGTTCGACCCCGAAACGGTCCTGCTCGAGGCGGGCGTCGTCGAGCCCTGCGCGGACGTCGAGGACCTCTGTCTGACCGACGGCTTCGAGGCCGACTGGCTCGCCAGCATCGACGAGCTGGCCGACGAGGACACGCTCCGGGCCGAACTCGCCGACCAACTGGAGATCGAAGGCGGCGACGTCACGTTCGAGAGCTACGGTGACGCGTTCATCGCCAGCGAGGACGGCACCCAGATCGGCCAGTGGGAGTCCCGCGCCGCGCTACTCGCCGACCTGGCGGCCGCCGAGGAGCTCCCCGGCCGGGTCGCCGGCTGGGACCGGCTGAGCCCCCGGCGCCGCAGCCAGTTGCTGGGCGGGCTCCGGGTGTTCGTCCAGGAGTGTCCCGTCTGTGGCGGACCGGTGGCCGCCGACACGGAGGTCGTCGAGTCCTGCTGCCGGTCGACGACCGTCGTCGGCGTCGCCTGCGAGGACTGCGGCGACCGGTTGCTCGAGGTCCCCTACGAGGAGCCCGGAGACGCGGCCGCCGCGGACGCGGGCGTCGGCGCGTAGCTCAGCGCCCACAGGAAGTGTCGTAGCCGGGCTCGGCCCGCCGGACGCCCGGCCGGTGGCCGCCGGGAACTGAGATCCTCGGAGGGGCGCTGGTCGGCCGGCCGAACCCGGTCCGCGTCGGCCCACCTCCGGCCGTGGACCGGTCGTGTGGGGACGAGCTCCGGGGTCCGCCCGACGTCGCCGCGCGGCCCGCCGACGACCGGGGCACCCCGGCGAACTCGACGACGGCCGTCCCGCACCGCCTACGCCTCGCCGAGCAGGCGGTCGACGATGACGTCGGGGTCGAACCGCTCTATGTCGTCGTACGCCTCGCCGGTCCCGAGGAACAGGATGGGTTTGCCGGTCACGTGCGCGATAGAGATGGCCGCGCCGCCCTGGGTGTCCGCGTCGGCCTTCGTGAGGATGGCGCCGTCGACCGCGGCCGCGTCGTCGAACTCCTCGGCGCGGTTCGTGGCGTCCTGGCCGGCGACCACCTCGTCGACGAACAGCGTCACGTCCGGGTCGACGACCCGGTCGATCTTCTCCAGTTGCGCCATCAGGTCGTCGGAGGTGTGTTGCCGGCCGGCGGTGTCGCCGAGCACCACGTCGACGTCGTTCGCCTCGGCGTACTCGACGGCGTCATAGATGACCGCCGCCGGGTCGCCGCCCTGCTCGTGGCTGATGAGCTTCGTGTCGAGGCGGTCGGCGTGCACCTCGACCTGTTCGTTGGCGCCGGCGCGGTAGGTGTCGCCGTTCGCGATGACCGACGCGTACCCGCGCGCCTCGAGCCACCGCGACAGCTTCGCGATGGTGGTCGTCTTCCCGACGCCATTGACGCCGGTGAACACGATCACGACGGGCGTGTCCGTCTCGGCAATGTGCCCCTCGAAGTCGAACTGGCCGACGCCGATCACCTCCCTGAGGGCCTCGCCGATGGCGCGCTGGACGACCTGCTCGCCGGACTCGACCTGCTTTCGGGTCTCGCCGACGAGTCGCTCACGGATGCGGTCGGTGATCTCGCGGGCGACGCCCATCTCGACGTCGCCCTGTAACAACTCGAGTTCGAGTTGTTCGAGCGGGCCCTCCAGTTCCGACTCGGTGATGACCGTCCGGCCGGTCGCGGCGAGGGCGGCCTTCTTCGCGAAGCCGACGTCGTCGGCGGCGTCCCCGTCGGCCTCGGCGTCGTCGCCAGCGGCCTCCCCCTCTAAGGCGTCGGTCTCGCGGTCCGCCTCTCCTGCGGTGGCCCCATCCCCGGCTGCGGCATCCGCCTCGGCCGCCTCCGCCTCGGCCTCGACGTCCTCCTGGAACTGTCCGAACTTGTCCTTGAGTCCGTCGAACATCGCGTCTTACTCGTCGTCCTGTTGTTGGATCTGCTGTTGCATCTGCTGCATCTGCTGCTGTTGGGCCTGTTGGGCCTTCTGTTCGAGCTCGGCCGTCTCCTCGTCGACCTCGTCGATCTCCGCGTTGAGCGTCTCGATGCGGTCCTCGAGGGTCTCCTTTTTGATCTCTAGCGAGTCGATGGCGCCCTCGCCGTCGCGCTCGGCGGCGTACCCGCCACCGAGGCCCACGACGATCCGGTCCATGTCCCGGATGTCGGCGCGGACGTAGGCGCCGCCGCCGAGCGGTACCTGCACGGTGTCGTCGGTCGAAAGCGTCTCGATCGCCTCGATGCCCTCGTCTATCTCGGCCTTCTGGCCTTCGATGGCCTGGATCTCCGCCCGGATGGCCTGTTTTTCCTCCTCCAGCGCCTTGAGCTGCTGTTGGATCTGCTGCATGGCGCCGCCGCCACCGCCACCGCCGCCGAGGCTCATCGCTCCACCTCCGCGACGTCGATCCGGGTGCGCTTCAGCCCGTGGCGGGAGCCGAACTCCGCGTACGTCCGCTCGACGGCCACGTCCTCGTTGGGTGCCTCGACCTGCGTCTCGAAGTCCTGCTCGCCGTACCGGGCGGGGAACGATCCCCGGACGGTGAACTCGCTCATGTACGGACGAGAGTGGGGGAGCCGGAAGTATCTTCCCAAACCACTTTTTACTCGCTCGGGCTTCCTCGCTCGCTTCGCTCGCTGCGGGGAGCCGCTCGCTCGCAAAAACTTGGGGAAAAACTACCGCGCCGGTGACTCGCTCACTCCGTTCGCTCGTCACCGGTGAACCGCGCTCGCTTCGCTCGCGCGGATGCTCGCCGTCGGGCGACCCTCGACTTTTTCTCCTTCGAGCGTCCTCGCTCTGAGAGAATAATAAAAATGGCGAAATAGGAATGGTAAAAGGTGGTTATAGAGGATATTAAAAAAGGTTGGAAATCTGTGTACTTAAGAGCATGTTAAGGGAGGAGGAAAGGTGTTTAACTAAATTTATAAATTAGTACAAAAGGGGAATACAGAGGGCGATGAAAAGGGGTATAAAAAGGAGGCTACAGAGTACGGATAAGAGGGGTAGAAAGATGGCTTAAAAGGACGTGAGGGGGAGAGTGTCCAATGGGGGGAAGAAGGGTTGTTAAAGAAAGGCATACACGAGGAAGGGAGGCGAATAGGAGAGGGGTTGAAGAGGGAATTTTTAGACGTAGCCGAGCGCGTCCTCGATGCGGCCGAGTTCCGGGCCGGAGGTGTCCCGGCCGACCACGTACCCCTCCGCGTTCGCCACCAGGCCCGACCCGACCAGGGGGCCGCCGTAGTTGATGGTCCCGATGTCGGCGTAGGCGCCGAAGACGTCCTCGAGGGCGTCCAGCTCCGCGTCGGTGGTCTTCGGGTGACAGAGCACGCCCGCCTCGGTCGCGACGGCCGCCGTGCCGACCGTGCGGACGTCCGCGAGGGTGCCGCGTTCGACCGGCACGTCGAGGGCGTCGCCGACGGACTGGACGGCCTCCCGGGTGAGGTCGGGGTGGACGTACGCCCCGCTGTCGTTGGCGAGCACGACGTTTCCGGCGGCGTTGATCCGGCCCGGCAGCTCGGAGACCGCGACGCCCGCCGCCTTCTCGATGCGGTCCCGTTCGCGGTCGCGGACGCGCTCGCTCACGAGGAGGCCGTTGCCGTTGCCGACCGCGAGCGCGCCGACGGTGCCGGAGCCGGCGACGGTGGTGGGGACCGCGGACACTCCCAGTTCCGCCTCGAATGCCTCGAGGCGGTCCGTCTCGACGTCGGGCCGGATCAGGAGACAGTCGTCCGTGGCCCGCGCGAAGACGCCGACGTAGGACGAACCGGAGAGGGCCGCCCGGAGCACGTCAGGCCGGCTCGGCCTCGACGACCGCCTCGCCCTCCTCCTCGAAGCGCGCCGCGCGGACGCGGAGCGTCTCGGGGGGCTTCGAGCGGCCACGCTCCCAGACCGCCTCGTTGACGGTGGGGTCCAGCCGGACGTCATCCTCGGCGACGTTGAAGTGCTGGGCGAGGTGCTCGCGGACGAGGCGCATCGCCTTGTCCGCCCGCCCGCCCTTCGACTCCGCGAGGACGTCACGGAGCGGGACCGTCATGACGCGCTCGTCGAACTCGGTGCTCATTCGTCCGTGTCGTTCCGCCGCCAGTTCCGGCGCTTGTGGTTCCGGAGGGTGTCGCGGTCGGTCTTCATGATGACCCAGGCCGGCACCCGACTGTTCTGTCGCTCCAGCTTCGAGAGCCGCTTTTTCTTCGCCTTCGACTTCTTGCCCATGGTGGCCGGACGTTCCGCCCCGCCGGTTAAATGCGTTTCGAGGACGGCCCGCAGCGACTCGCCTGCGGGCAGCCACCGGCCCGACGACTCGTGGTTGCCCGCGGGTCAGAGCGGGAATCGCTCGAGCGTCTCGTACTCGGGGCCGTCCGGCGTCAGCGTGCTCTCGGTCAGCCGGAGTTCCGTGACCTCGAGGGCACCGACCTCGGGGTGGCGCTCGCGGACCGCCCGCTGGACGTCCTCCTTGGCGGCCGCGTGCTCCATCCGGGCGAGGGTCACGTGCGGCGTGAACTCGTGGGCCGCCGGGTCGTAGCCGAGCGGGGTCATCGCCGCCTCCAGCGCCCCGTGCAGCCCCGTCAGTTCC
Source organism: Halobacteriales archaeon QH_7_69_31 (assembly GCA_003021745.1). Taxonomy (GTDB): domain Archaea; phylum Halobacteriota; class Halobacteria; order Halobacteriales; family Haloarculaceae; genus Natronomonas. Next base: position 607 of record PXQY01000026.1, on the reverse strand, counting down.
TCGCTGCCCTCGGTGACGCCGAGCCAGACGACGCTGATGTAGTCCATAGAGGGGAAGACGCCGAGGCCCTCGAACCGCGCCTCGAAGGGCTCGACGACGTCGGCGGCGTCGACGGCCCGGCCGATGGCGGCCGACAGCGCCTCGCGGTCGTGGTCGCCCTCCCCGAGGAATAACATCGTCACGTGGGCCTGTTCGGGGTCGGTCGGGGACAGGCCCGGGAGGTCCCGGAACGGGGCCTGGGCCTCGGCGACGCCGCCGGCCAACCCGTCCAGGTCCACGCTGAAGAACAGTCGCATGCCGGCCGTTCGCCGGCGAGGCCAATAACCCCCCGGTCCGGGGGCCGGCACGGCTGGTCATCCGCCGGTCGCCCGACCGCGCCCGGACGAGGTCCGGCGGCCGCGGGCCGGTGGGGTCGGGACGCGGACGCGTGGCCGACCTGCCGGGCGAGCCGGGCCCGCAACCCTTACCCGCGACGGCGGTCAATCCGATGGTATGACCGATGAGGAGCGGGACGACCCCCACGAGTTCTCCGCGGGACAGGGGTTCGGCGAACCCCACGAGGGCTTCGACATCGACCCGCCGTCGCTGGACGTCGACCCCGACCAGG
>PXQY01000025.1 GCA_003021745.1 Halobacteriales archaeon QH_7_69_31 | reverse complement strand
CTCGTGGTCTTCACCTGCAACCACTGCCCGTACGCGCAGGCGAAGTACGACGCAATGGCCGCCATCGACGACGAGTACGAGTCGGTAGCGGTGATCGGCATCAACCCGAACGACGCCGACGAGTACCCCGAAGACTCCTTCGAGAAGATGGTCGAGAACGTCGAGACCGGCCGGATCGACATCACCGCCTACCTCCGGGAAGAGTCACAGGACGTCGCGTCGGCCTACGGCGCCGTCTGCACCCCGGACCCGTTCCTCTTTGCGAACGACGAGGACGGATTCCGGCTCGCCTACCACGGTCGGTTCGACGACGCCACGAACCCCGAGGAGGCGCCCTCCGGGGAGCCCGGCTTCGAGATGCGGGCGGCCATCGACGCCGTCCTCGACGGCCGGACGCCGGACCCGCAGTTCCGGCCCGCCCGTGGGTGTTCGATCAAGTGGCGGGAGTAGGGCGGCGGACTACATCCACAATTTCCAGGTATACTCCTCGCCGTCGGTGTCGGCCGTCGCCGTTCCGAGTCTCATGGAGGGCGTCGTAGATGCCGCCCTGCCCGCGCATGGTGACGGTCGTGACCCGTCGCGCCCGGTCAGGGCGGGAGGTGTCGGTCGTACACGTTTCGGCGGTGGCCGACGGCTTCGACGATCAGGACGTCCTCATCCCGGTCCCAGGTTATAATCGCCCGGTAGTCGCCGGCTCGGAGTTTGTAGTAGGGGTAATTCGACAGCGGCTCGAGGCGGTGCTCGGTCCACTCCTGCGCCTCCCCGAGTTTCTTGAGAATTCGCTCCCGGGCCTCGGTTTCGAGATCCTCCAGGTGATCGTCGGCCTGCGGCGTGATCTCGACCTCCGTCATTCGTGGCCTACGCCTCGTCGAGGTCGACGCCGTACTTCTCGGCCACCTCGTCCAGCGACCGGGTCTCTCCCCGCTCGCGCTGCTCGCGGCTCACCGCGAGGTCCTCGAGGAACTCCTCGGAGAGGCGCACCGGCGGGTCGACCCACGCCCGGAGGGCGTCACGGATGGCCTCTGACCGAGAGGTGTACCCCCGCTCTGCGTATTTTTCGTCGATCTGCTCGATCAGGTGGGTCGGGACCCGGACGTCGATCTTCGTGCTCCCTTCGTCGTCGCCGGAGCCGTCGGTGTCGGTGCTCATGAACTGTGCGACGCATGTCGCACAGATAAACCCTCGGGGGATGGGAGCGCCGTGACCGGCGCGGTCGGCGGTGACGCCAGTCCGCGCTGTTGATGAACAGAAGGTGAGAGGAGATATACGGGGTGGCGGCGGTCCTCGAACCGGCGTCATCGAGGGCCGGGCCGTCGTCGTTGCCAGACCGGCGTCACTCGCCGATGTTTGTAAACACCCACCACCACGCGGATCGTGTTGCTCGTCATCGCTGCGTCGTGCAACGCGCCATCGTACTCGATCTGCGCGGGGCTGAGTGGACCGACTGGACTGACCGCGTGGCGGCGACCCGCGTATACGCCGGCGCGGTCGCGGACCTCGCCGGGGTCTGACGGCTGACGGCCGGGGGCCCACCGCCCCCTCGCTCTTCCCCGACCGCGGATCGGCGGCTTCGCGTCGAAGAACCTATCGAGTGGTCGTACGTCGGATCAGGGTGGAAGAACCGTCGAGTGGTCGGCCGTCGCTATACCCGGCCGGCCGCGGCCGCGAGGTTGGCAGCGAAGCCGATGATGACCAGTATCGACGACGCGATGTAGTTGATCGAACTCCGGTCGAACAGCGGACTCACCGTGCTCGTCTCCACGAACGTGATAAGCCCGTTGGCGACGCCGCCGGCGACGAGCAGGATGCCGAGGAAGGCGAGAAGCGACCCGAGGACGGCCCCGAAGGCGGTGCCCCGCTCCTCGAGGTCCTCCTGGTCGATCGCCGATTCGACGCTCTGTCGCACCGTCGTCGTGAGCCGCTCCTCGTCGACGCCCCCGCCGCCCTCGATGCCGGACATCGACGACCGGACGGCGTCCCGGACGGTCTGGGTGATCCGCCCTTCGAGGTCGTCGAGCTGGTCCGCGACGTAGGTCTGCAGCGTCTGCTCGACCTCGGCCAGTTCGGCCTTCCGCTCGTCGAGCTCGCGCTCCTGCTCCTCGATGGCGGCCTCGCGCTCGTCGAGGCGCTGCTTTCGGTTGTCGATTTCGGTCTCGAGGGATTCGACGTTCTCCCGGAGGGAGACGACCTCCTCCCGTCGCTCTAAGAGTTCGTCCTCGCGCCCCTCGAGTTCGGACTCCTCGCGGTCGAGGCGCTGTTCGCGCTCGTCGAGTTCGGCCTCCTTCCGCTCGAGGCGCTGCTCCATCTCCTCGAGGCGGCGCTCCTGTTCGTCCTGGACGTCGGCGTCGGACCCGATGCCCAACTCGTCGTCGCCGGACGAGGCGTCGGAGCCGATGTCATCGCGGTCCGATCCTGGGTTATCGCTCATGGGTGCCGTTCGGACACGACTCGACGAACTCTTAAGTAGTTGACGGCCAGGCGGGGGCAACTTTTTCAAATACCGGGTATCTCCGGCTCTACGTCCCTACACGACCTGCTCGTGGCGTCTCCCCCGCCCGTCACGGCCGCCGCCACGTCCAGTACCCCGCCGATGGGGCCTCCCCGACGAACCGCCGCACCACCGCGACTCAGCCCGACTGCCAGCGGGCCGCGTCACCCCCCGGTAGCGGGACGGAACGGGTGGTATCGCACCGTCGACCTCGCCGGCCCCGGATCTACATAGACCTCCCGATATAGCCGGCAGAATCCGTATCGGGTCATACCCGTACGGGGTAACATGGACCGCCGTGAGTTCCTCACGCTCGCCGGGACCGGGGCCGGGTCACTCGTCCTCGCCGGGCCGGCCGCCGCCGACCACGAAGGGGAGGAAGAATACCCGCAACCAGTCGACGGGACCGAGTCCTACGAACCCAAGATCCGCACGCTGAAGTACCCGCTGGCCGGGGTTCCGGCCGTCCTCGAGGGCGGCGACACGCTCCGGGTCGAACTCGACGCGACGGACCCCGGCGCCGTCACCGCCACCCTGGAGCCGAGCTTCGGCGCCACGGACACCTGTATCCAGCTCGAGCGGACGGGGCCCGTCGAACGGGCCGAAAGCGAGGTCTGGACCGACCCCCACGCCGAGCCCGAGACGTTCGCCGTCGCCGAGTTCGAGCTCCCGCCGGTCACCCGGCGGACGTTCGTGCCGGACCTCTACGACCTCCACGTCTGTTGGGACGACGGCGCCGACCACCAGCCGCGGGCGGTATCGGTCCACCACTCGTTCCCGGACGACCCGGAGATCGCCGTCCTCGCCGACCCCCAGATCGCCGACCCCCGCGCCCTCGAGACGGGCGCCGAGGAGTCCGCCAACAAGCAGGAGATCGAGCCCGCGGTGACCCGGACGCGCCGGACCACCGGCGACGGGACGGCCGACAGCCGGTGGAACGCGACCCAACGGGCGATCCGGGAGGTGAACCTCCTCGACCCGGACCTCGTGCTCGTGGCCGGGGACCTCACGTTCGGCCAGGACGCCCCGGGCAAGTACGTCACAGAGTACGAGGAGGCCTGGCGGGTGTTCAACCGGGTCCGGGCACCGACCTACATGGTGCTGGGGAACCACGACGGCTACGTCCAGAGCGGCGTCGACGGGAAGGCGCTGTACCGGGAGACGTTCGGGCCCTTCTACTACGGCGTCGACGTCGGCGAGGACCTCCACCTCGTTGCGCTGGACACCTACGACTGGAGCGCGCTCGACCGGACGGGCGGCAGCGCCGTCGTCTCCACCTACGGCGGGCAGGTCCGGGACCCCCAGTACGAGTGGCTACAGGCGGAGATGGAGCCGTGGGTCACCGGCGAGCGCGACGCGACGCTTTTGGGCCTCGGCCACCACAACCCCTCCTGGCAGTGGGACGGCGACCACCCGCCCGCCGACGAGACCCGCGGCACCCCGGGCGCCGAACAGTTCGGCCGCGGCACCCGCTTTTTCACGACGGGCCAAGCCTGGACCGGCCGGCGCCACCAGTTCGACCTCCGGGCGCTGTTCGACGCGGCCGGGATGAGTGCCTTCGTCGCCGGCCACAGCCACCGAGACCGCATCTCCCGGACGGTGCCTTCGGCGGGCGCCTTCGCCGACGTCGTCGAGACGCCGGGACCCCACTCGCCGAACGACCGCCGGTACCACTACGTCGAGTACGCCGACCGGGACGGCGACGGCCGTCCCGAGGGCGAACTCAGCGATGACCACCCGCAGGCGGCGCTGGCCGACAGCATCCTCGACGGCGAGGGGACGCTGTACGTCAACTGCACGACGTCGGCCTCCTCGACCGGCCAGTACTGGGGGTGGCGGCCGCTGTCGGTCGACACCGTCTCCGGCGACGTGACCCTCGCGAGCGACGAGTACGGCTACCCGGCGACCGAGGAGTTCCTGGCCGACCGCGCCGTCTACCCCGACAGCTGGAACCCCGACCACAGCGAGGTCGGGCTGTACTCACACCCCTCCTACCTCCTCGACGTGGAGACCGTCACCGACACCGGGACGGAGTCGGCCGTCCGCATCGAGAACGACCTCGCGACGCCGGTCTCCGGCGCCGTGGTGCTGTCGGTCGAGGCCTGCGACGGCCTCGCCGTCGAGGGCGGCAGCCGGGAGTGGACCAGGACCGACGGCGACGTGACCGAATGCAAGGTCGCCTACGAGGTGTCGGCCGACGACGAGACCACCGTCCGGGTGCGGTGCCGGTCGGCCTGACCCACGTGTTCGCCCGGTTCGACCCGGCCACCCGGTGGGCGCGGCGACGCCACCGGTTTCCCCGCCACCCCGTCAAATCCACGCCGTCGCCCGGTTCGACCTGGCCACCCGGTCCGGCGCTTAGAAGCCGTCCCCATTCGCCGGCGCGTCGAAGCCGTCCCCCATCCGACGGTCCTGACCGCCATCCCGCGATCCACGCCCGATAGCCCTTTTTGACGGGGCCACGAGGAGCGGGACATGACCGTCCCCGACGACGTCGAGGCGTTCGCCGAGGCGGTGGGCCCGCCGGCCGACGACGTGGTCCGCGAGATGGACGCCCGCGCCGACGAGACCGGGTTCCCGACCGTCGGGCCGGCCGTCGGCGGCTGGCTCATGCAGCTCGTCGGCCTCCTCGACGCCGACCGCGTCTTCGAGTTCGGGTCCGGCTACGGCTACTCCGCCTACTGGTTCGCCCGCGGGCTGGCCGCCGACGGCGAACTCGTCCTCACCGAGGTCGACGCCGACGAACTCGACGACGCCCGCACGTACCTCGAGCGCGGCGGGTTCGACGTGACGATCAGGTTCGAGCACGGCGACGCCATCGACGTGATCGACGGGTACGACGCGCCGTTCGAACTGGTGCTCATCGACAACGAGAAGGATCGGTACGTCGAGGCCCTGGAGGCCGTCCGGTCGAAGGTCCCCGTGGGCGGCGTCGTCGTCGCGGACAACATGACGGCGGGCCCGTTCGCCTTCGAGGAGATCCACCGGCTCGTCGTCGGGGACGGGAGCGAGCGCGAGGGGACGGTCGGCGGCGTCGCGGCCTACCTCGACCACGTCCGGGACGACCCCAGGTTCGAAACCACGCTGTTGCCGCTCGGCGAGGGGCTGGCCGTGAGCCGACGGGTCGCGTAGCGGTCGACGCAGTGCGGCCCGGCGACCGCGGCGCTCGCTCGCGAGGACGCCGCTGGCTGTCCGAGGCGCTCGCTCCACTCGCGCCGCCCACCGACCGCCGCCCATCGGTCCGCTGGGCCGTTCTGCAGTACGGTAGCAAGAACCAAGTCCTACTCGTTCGTACTGTCAGGACATGCCAGGAGGCACCGATCAGACGCTCAGACCGTTCCTGTGGCGCGCCGCCAACCTGTATCCCGACACGGAGATCGTCTCCCGGACCCACGAGGGCGTAGAGCTGTACACCTACGCGGAGTACGCCGACCGGACCGCGCAACTGGCCAACGCGCTGGACGCCTCCGGCATCGCCGAGGGCGACCGGGTCGGGACGTTTTGCTGGAACCACCACCGACACTTCGAGACGTACTTCGCGGTCCCGACCATCGGTGCCCAACTGCACACCATCAATCCGCTACTGCCCGACGAGCACATCCGGTACATCGTCGAGAACGCCGAGGACGAACTGATCTTCGTCGACGACTCGCTGGCGCCGAAGCTCGCGAGCGCGGCGGCCGAGGCCCCGGCGTTCGAGGACGTGGAGTTCGTCGTCATGTCCGGGTCCGGCACGGACGCGCTGGAGGCCACGCCATACGAGGCGTTCATCGCCGACCGCGAGACCGAGTACGACTGGCCGACGCTCTCCGAGGACCAGCCGGCCGGGATGTGCTACACCTCGGGGACGACCGGGAACCCGAAGGGCGTGGAGTACACCCACCAGATGCTGTGGAGCCACACGATGGCGACGCTGACACCGCAGGGCATCCCGATGGCCGACGACGACGTGGTGATGCCCGTGGTGCCGATGTTCCACGTCAACGCGTGGGGCATGCCGTTCACCGCGACCGCCGGCGGGGCCAAACACGTCTACCCCGGCCCGTCGCCGGAACCCGCCGACGTCGCCGGCCTCATCGAGGACGAGGGCGTCACCATCACCGCCGGGGTGCCGACCGTCTGGCTGGGGCTCATGGAGTACATGGAGGACCACGACGTGGACCTCTCGACGCTCGACAGCGTGATCGTCGGCGGGTCCGCCGCGCCGGAGTCGATGATCCGCTGGTTCGACGACCACGACGGCGGGTCCGCCGCGCCGGAGTCGATGATCCGCTGGTTCGACGACCACGACGTCGAACTGCTCCACGCGTGGGGCATGACCGAGATGTCGCCGATCGGCTCGGTCTCCCACCTCAAAGGGGGCCTCGAGGAGGCCGACTACGAGACCCAACTGGCACACCGTGCCAAGCAGGGGCTCATGGTCCCCGGCATCGAGTTCCGGGTCATCGAAGAGGATGGTGACGAGATTCCGTGGGACGGCGAGGCGTTCGGAGAACTCTGGGTGCGCGGGCCGTGGATCACCCAGGAGTACTTCGAGCGCCCCGAGGCAAACCGCGAGGACTTCGAAGAAGGATGGCTGAAGACCGGCGACGTGGTCACCGTCGACGAGGAGGGCTACCTGCAGATCGTCGACCGCGCCAAGGACGTCATCAAGTCCGGCGGGGAGTGGATCTCGTCGGTCGAACTCGAAAACGCGATCATGGCCCACGACGACGTGACGGAGGCGGCCGTCGTGGGCGTCCCCCACGACCGCTGGCAGGAACGGCCCGTGGCGTTCGTGGTCCCGGCCGCCGGCGCCGACGAAGACCGTCTCCCGGAGTCGATCCGCGAGTTGCTCCGGGAGGACTACCCGACGTGGTGGCTGCCGGACGCGATCGAGTACATCGAGGAGATCCCGAAGACGGCGACCGGGAAGTTCTCGAAGAAGGATATCCGCGAGGCGTACAGCGACGAGTCCCTCCTCGAAGGACGGGTGCCCGAGGAGGCCGCCCCGGACGGCGACTGATCGACTGTTGTGATACTGCCGACTATAACTGCGTGAAGCGGTCCCGTCCGGAAGGTGGGGTTCTGGACGGTATTCAACCGGATGTCGCCGAAGGAATCTCGAAAGAATTACTGCCGGCAGTGAGGATATCATACAACGGTTCACATACCCTGTATTCCGCTATGCTGATTCGGTCAGCATATACGAGTGACGTAGCAACGGAACTCCCAAGATACCTGACTCTTGTCAGAAACGGCGTGCAAGATACAGATCATGAGTCCAGCGATTTGAATCCATTAATTTCCAACCATTGCCGTGCCCCGCAAAATTTATTTAGATAGCAAAATAAAGGCCAGCGAAATGGAAAATCAGCTCCGATCGATACGATATTGGCTCAAGGCTATCACGCTCCTGCTCGTAATACACATGTACTATCTGTTCTTTACGCCTTTCGGACCGGATCCTCTATTCCCGAGCGGTGTCGTGGAGGTTATGCTGCTATTGCTATTTGTAATCGGCCTGTCGGCGATAGCATCGCTCATATTGCAACTAGTCTCCGATATTTCAGGGTCGAGGCCTGAGATTTAGCCCCGTACCCAGAACTATCCCCTCAGAACACATTTGTCTGACCCCAGTAACCTTCGGTGTCTCCCCATACCCCTAAAGGCTGAACAGATAGGCTGCCCCGGCGAATTCCCCGCTAGGATCTTCGTCGCTCGGGGAGCCAACGAGGGCAGTGGTACCATCTCCCGAGATTGCCACTGAATCGCCGAAATTGTCTTTGTCGTCGCCATCGTTGGCGGTGAGTTTCACCTCCTCGGACCACGCTCCATCGGTGCCTTGGTCGAACTGATATGCGGATCCGGCTCGATCACCATTGGGGTCCTCGTCTTGAAACGCGCCGACGATGCCTGTAGTCCCGTCAACTGAAAGTGCGACCGACCGACCGAAACGGTCATCGAAATCCCCGTCATTGGCGAGGAGTTTGGTCTCTTCGGACCACGACCCGCCGTTGTGCGTGAAGACGTATGCTGCCCCCGCTGCTCGACCG
>PXQY01000024.1 GCA_003021745.1 Halobacteriales archaeon QH_7_69_31 | reverse complement strand
GCTAATTGCTGGCTTCTCGAACCCGGTTCGCTGACGGTGTGATTTGTTTACACTCGGCGTAACCATACCCACCGTAGGCGGCGGAACCACTTCTGTGGCGCGCTTCGATCGGAACAGGGACATATTTCGTCTGCCGAAGCACAGGTTCTCCTGAATCGGACGGAGCGATGTTCTGACGGCGTTTCCAGAGTGACTACTGCAAGTCATTTCGGTATCGACCGCACGATGGCGTGCGATCGTACCGGTTAAACAGTTGCAGTAATCACTATCAGAGCTGATTCGCAGACAGATTCAAGCGTGTGCAATTCGTTGCGTAATGCATGCCGAAGAGGGAGTATCGGATTGTCTCCGGTGAAAACTCGGAGATTCACGACGAACCTCACATCGAGGGCCGCCGCCTCACGGTGCTGACCATCCACGCCCGCGTCGGTGGGCGTGGTCTGGACCCGCAGACAGTAGCGGACCGACATGAGGTCGAAGTCGCCGACGTGTATCAGGCGTTGGCGTACTACCACGACAATCCTGAAGAGATGTCCGAAGTTGAACGCCGTCGGTAAGCGACGATCGAGAAGTACGACGATGACTTGGTAGGGCCGGAGGATGTCGAAGAGTAGCTATCGTCTTCTTCTCGACGAGAACGTAGAGCGCAGAGCGATGCACTATCTGGAGAAACGGAGCCACGACGCCGAGATGGTCGTCGACGTCGTTGAACCTCAAGCCACTGACGACGAAGTACAACAGTACGCCGAGGAGACGAACCGACTGGTTCTCACCAGTGATCAGGATTTCTTGGCCCGTGGCTACCCGACTCTCTTTCAGGAGAACCATTCCATCTTGAACTACCTATGTCGCCCATACAGCGGTATTTATACGGGAACTGATAGGTAGGTTAGTTCAAGATGGACTGGGCGAGTCTGACACACCGATGCTCAAACAGCGGGCAAAAGCATCGCTAGCGTTGCACGTGAAGTGACCATTCCATTCATGTGGGCGTCGGTGCATATCATGACATAGGACACATGTCCCAACAGGAGACCCGCATCGTACAGGACATATTGGATGAGCCACACATCGACGGTCGGCGTGTGCCAGTCCTGACCATCGTCGAGAGGGTCGAAGGGAGCGGACTCACACCTCAAACCGTCGCAGACCGTCACAATCTCGATATCTCGGAGGTGTACGCTGCGCTGCTATACTATCACGACCACCCCAGAGAGTTCGAGGAACTACGACGCGACCGGGAGCAAATCATGGCCGACGTAGAGGGCAGTATCACTCGACCCGATGGCGTCACCCCCCCGGACGAAGGATAGATGCGGTGGGGGTTTTTCATCGACGCAAACCTCGAACCGCGCATTGCTGAATTTCTCCGGAAAGAAGGTTACCCGGCCGAGTACTCTGACTACGTACTCGATGAGGATGCTGACGATGAGGATGATATACTCCCGTACGTACAGCAGGAAGAATTGATGATTGTGACCGCGGATATCAAGAACTTCGCAGCACTGGATAACTCCCGGCACGAAGGACTCCTGTTGGTCAACAACCAGCGAGCCTCAGCATACGCGATTGCGAATGGTATTCTTGACATTGTCGACGCGTACCGGTCTCCAAGCAATATGATCGGAAAAATTGAAACCGTCGACCCGTGGATTCAGGAATGAGTCATTCGCACGCGGTCGCGGTTGCGGTTTTCAGTACCGAACCGTTGTGAGCTACTGAGAGTGGCCCAAAACTCTTGACTCAAAGGTGTGTACTTCGATACACGATGAAAATGGTCAAAGTAGATGATTGGTTTCACGAGTACCTGCAAACGTAAAAAAGAGCGGACGAGACTATGGGTGAGGCGTTGGTCCGACTGACGGGCGCACCGGGACCGGACCCCGAACTCGTGTCTGGAATCATCTCCGAGGAGAAGGGCGAAGCTATGCTGAAACGAATCGAAGAGCAGTACACATCGAGCGTCGACGACGTGCGGCGGAGGATGGCAGATGATTCTTGACACGAGTTACCTCATTTACCTCTTTTGCGGACATCGCGGCGCTCACGAGAAAGCCCGGGAACTCCACGACAGAAGGGAAATTCAACGCGTTCCTGCCCCGGTGTTTACGGAAATCGAAAATGGCGCAGAGTACGAACTCGATGAAGAAGCGCGCCGTCGGATTCTGAACGTGACTCGGATGGACTCGGTTACACGACTGAATGAGGGAATGGCGAGGCGGGCAGGTCAACTCCATGCACGCGCTGACAAGGAGCAGGGTGGTAATTCGGGCGCGGATGCGATCGACGCGATGGTAGCAGCGGTAGCAGAGACTGCTGGAGAGAAGGTCATAACGGAGAACGTAACGGACTTTCAGCAACTGGGTGTTGGCGTCGAGTCTTTCTGAACGGTTTCACGACGACGATGCATCTGAGGACAGCGACTGCGGTCCAAGGATTTCGGGTTCGAGCCACCGTGAGGCCATAATATCGACGTAGGGCGGGACAATCCGAAAGTGCTTACCCGGCCAGGCGATAAGTTAGACTGCGTGCGAGGGTAGCCAAGCCTGGAAACGGCGGCGGACTCAAGATCCGCTCCTGTAGAGGTCCGAGGGTTCGAATCCCTTCCCTCGCATGGCGAGACGGCGAGAGGAGCGAGCCGTCTCGATGACGGCGAGCGGGAGGACCGACCGCAGGGAGGGACGACACGCGAGTCGCGAGGCCGACCGAAAAGAAGGCCTCGTAACGAGCGAGCGGGGAGCGAAGTGACCCGCGAGCCGCGGGGTCGACCTTCGGGAGACCGCGGACTGGGTGAGCGGCAGAGCCGCGAACCAGCGAGCCGTCTCGATCACGGCGAGATGCGCTCCGCGCCGCGAACCCATGCGGAAGACCGCCTCTCTGGTGCGTCTTGCCTCGCAGATTCCGTCCGACCGTTGGTCACGGAACGGTCCATGGAAGATGATTGGGGGCGTTGCAGCCACGAGCTTCGACCGCTGTCGAATCACTGCGTCGACGAACCGGAGTGGCTTTCCGCGCCGGCCGCCCACGGCGGGTATGGACGGGCGTGCGGACCGCGCGCTGGAAGCGGCCGAGGCCGGCGGCGCCGTCGCGCTCGCGTCGTTCCAGGAGGACGTCGCCGTCGAGACGAAGACCGGCAAGACGGACGTCGTCACGCAGGCCGACCGGGACGCCCAACGGCAGGTCGAGGCCACCATCCGGGAGAGCCATCCCGACGACCCGATCGTCGGGGAGGAGGACGACGAGCCATCGGCGGTGCCGGACGCCGGCCCGGCGTGGATCGTCGACCCCATCGACGGCACGAACAACTTCGTCCGCGGCGTGCCGCTGTGGACCACGAGCGTCGCCGCCACGGTGGACGGCGCGGTCGTCGCCGGCGCGACGGTCTGTCCGGCGCTCGAGGAGACGTTCACGCTGGCCGACGGCGAGGGGTTCCGCGACGGCGAGCGGCTCTCGGTGAGCGACCGGACGGATCCCGAGACGTTCGCCGTCGTCCCGACGGTGTGGTGGGGGTTCGACCGCCGGATGGAGTACGCCGCGGTCTGTCGCGGCATCGTCGAACGGTTCGGCGACCTGCGTCGCTACGGCTCCGCGCAGTACGCGCTGGCACTGTGTGCCGCGGGCGGGGTCGAAGGGGTGGTCACGAACGTCCGGACCGACCCGTGGGACACCGTCGTCGGCGCCGGCCTGGTCCGGGCCGCCGGCGGCACCGTCACGGACGTCCACGGCGACCCCTGGCGGCACGACAGCGTCGGGCTGGTGGCCTCGAACGGCGCGGCCCACGACGAGGTGCTGGCGGCCGCCCGCGCCCCGCCCGCGCGTGGCTGGCGGCCCTTGTGGCCGGCGTCGTCCTCACGGCCGCCGCCGCCCTGGCCTTTCCCCGACGCGTGGCCGACGGCATCCTGTGGCGGTACTTCTGGGGCCCGGTCGACGCCGACGCCCACGCCGCCACGTGTGCGGTTCGATCGGGCGGGACGACAGAACGACTCTACAGCGCCGCCGCCTGCCGGGCCGCCGAGGGCATCGTCGCCCAGCCCGGCTACACCACCGTCTCGACGGTATCGTACGCCCTCGTCCTGGTGTTCATGCTCGTCGGCGTCCTGCTGTTGCTCCGGGAACTCGGCGTCGAGATGTCCCCCCAGTTCTTCTACGCGCTGTTTCCGTTCATGCTTCTGGGCGGCGCGCTCCGGGTCGTCGAGGATGTCAACGCCACGCTGCTCGGCGCGGGCCAGTCGACGTTCATCCCCTACCCGGAGGTCGCACTCATCATCAGCCCGTTCATCTACTTCGTGATGTTCGCGTTCACGCTCTCGGCGCTCGTCGCGGGCGTGGCCCTGGAGCGACGCGGCGCGATCGAGCGTTTCGAACCGGCACTCGCCGTCGCGGGCACCGCCGGACTGCTCGTCGCCCTCGGTGCGCTCGCGTACGCCTCGATCGCGTTCGACGCCGTCGGGTTCAACCCGCCTTTCTTCACACTAGTCGTCGTGGGCGCCAGCCTCGTCTCCGCGCTGTTCTGGCTGGTCTCCGAACGGTACGCGCCCGTGGTCAACGAGGGCACCGGCCGGATGGGGGTCCTCGTGGTGTGGGGCCACACCGTCGACGGCCTCGCGAACGTGTTGAGCCTCGACTGGGGCCCCGAACTCGTCGGCCAGTCGTACGGCTCCAAGCACGTCGTCAACCGCGCGACGGTCCGGGTCACGGAGTCGGTCCAGCCCGCCTGGCTCTCGGAGGCCGTCGGGACCGCCTGGCCGTTCGTCCTCATCAAGGTCGCCGCCGCAGTCCTCGTCGTCTGGGTGTTCGACGACCGCATCTTCGAGGAGAGCCCGCGGTACGCCTACCTGCTATTGATCGCCATCCTCGCCGTCGGCCTCGGCCCCGGTACCCGGGACACCCTCCGGGCGACGCTTGGGATCTGACCGGGGCGGCAGCCGGCCCCGATGGCCGTCGAACAGCCGCCGCGGACACCGACGCCCATCGCACCTCCTGGACGGTCCGGGCACAGCCGCCGGGCTACATGTCCGGGAAGGCCTTCGCGGCGTCGGCGAAGCCGTTGACCGTCCGGATCCAGCGGGCGGCGACGGTCTTCTTGAGCGCCTTGGCCGCGTAGCCGCCGAAGGTGTCGACGGGCACCCCCGCAACATCGTGGGCGACGGCGTCGTCGCCGACGGAGATGAGCGTGCCCTTGTCGTCGTACTCCCACTTCCGGAGCGACTGGCCGCGGATGGCGCGGGCGATATTCCCGCCGGCGACCTCGGCGGCCTGCCAGGCGGCCTGGGCCGTCGGCGGGGCCGGGCGGTCGGTGTCTGCCTGCTCGACCAGCGCGGCGTCGCCGACCGCGAAGATCCGGTCGTCGGAGGTCCGGAAGTCCGCGGCGGCCTCCAGGCGGTGGCTCCGCTCGTCCGTCTCGACGTCGGCGCGCTCGGCCGCCTCCGGACCGGTGATGCCGCCGGTCCACACGAGGACGTCGTAGAGGAGTTCCGCGTCCTCTCCGACGTAGACGGTGTCGGCGTCGACCGCGCCGACGAACTCGCCTGTGTGGATCTCGACATCACTGTCCTCCAGGAGCGCCCGGAGCTTCGACTGCACGGCGGGGTCGCTGTGCGGGAGGACGTCGTCCAGCCCCTCGACGAGGTGGACCTCGATGGGCGCCCGGTGGCCGTCGCGGTACGCCGCGACCTCGCCGGCCGACTGGATGCCGGAGAGCCCGGCGCCGCCGACCACGACCCGGGCGGGATCCGAGCGGGATGCCTCGCGCGCGGCCGCGACCACCGCCTCGTGGATGTCGAGGGCGTCCTCGAGGCCTTTCAACGGCAACGCGTGGGTCCGGAGGCCGTCGATGCCGAAGAAGGCGGTGCGGGAGCCGATGCCGACGAGGAGGTAGTCGTAGGGGACCGTGGCGTCGTCGGCCAGCGTCACGGTCCGGTCGGCGGCGTCGATGTCGGTGACCCGGCCCTGGACGAACCGGGTGTCGGGGGCCTTGACGTCCGCAACGTCGAAGGTGATTTTCTCGGCGACCGACGGGTCACGGATGAGCCGGTGGGACTCGTGGAGCACGAGGTGGTGGTCTACGTCGGAGACCCAGGTGAGGTCCGCCCCGTCGTCGAGTTCTCCTTCCAGTCGCTTGACCGCACCGGTGCCGGCGTAGCCCGACCCCAGTACGACGACGTCGGCCGTCATGCCGGAGCGTCGGCGGCGGACGGATACAAACCTGTTGAAAGCCCCCCGGTGGCCAGGCCGGCCCCGCTGCAGTCCGGCGGTTCCCGGTCAGTCCTCGGGCGATTTCTCGTCGGCCGGCGCCACCATGTCGTCGATGGTGAGAATGAGGCTGTTGTTGGTGTCGTCCTTACCCTCGACGGTGCCCTCGATGAGGAGCTTCGATAGCGGGGTCGGCCCCACGACGACGGTGTGGCCCTCGCCGAAGTCGGCGATCGAGCCCTGGAGTGTCACCTCGGCGCGACACAGCTCCGGGTGGTGGACGCTCGTCAGGTCGATCTCCTGGACGTTCGCGCCCTCGACCGCCTCCCCTTCGTGCATTAGGGGGACGTCCGCCGGCTGGTCCATCTCCTGGATCTTGAGTGCGTCGTAGGCCGTCGCCGTCGGCTTGTACCCGCCCTTCGGCCCCGGGACGCCCTCGACGAGCTGGAGGGCCTTGAGGCTCTGCATCTGGTTGCGGATGGTCCCGGGGTTCCGGTCGACCTCCGCAGCGATTTCCTCCCCTTTCACCGCGCTCTCGGAGTCCCGAAAGAGGTTGATGAGCTCCTGGAGGATCGTCTTCTGGCTCGGCGTGAGCTCGATGGATGACATGAACTATCATTCGGGAGTTCGCGTCTTAAACCCGGCGGTGAGCACGCGGAATCGGCCCGATGGTGGGTTCTCGGCCGCCATCACGTGCTCGTCACTCCCCGGCTGTAGTCTCGCGTCGCGCGCTGACGGAGACGGCACTTCATCGAAGGGGGAGGAATCGAGGCGGCACTCCCTCGACGGGGAGGAAGCGAGCCGGCACTCCCTCGACGGGGACGGACACCCGCGGCTCCCCCGGCAGGACGGGCCGGCGTGGCTCCCACGTATCGGGGCGGGACCGCTCCGGGGGCCTCCATCGCCGACTGACCGGCCGAAGGGTAGGTTTAACGCCGCGTGGGCCGACGAGGAGGTATGAACCTGCGAGCCATCGGCGCCCCGATGGACCTCGGGTCGGACCGGCGGGGCGTCGACATGGGGCCGTCTGCCATCAGGTACGCCGGCCTCTCGGAGGCGGTCAGGGACATCGGTGTCTCCTACGACGACGCAGGCGACCTGCCGGTTCCACAGCCGGAGGGGCGGGACCCAAACGCCGAGCGGCCCGACGAGGGCAGCGCGAAGTACCTCAAGGAGACGCGGTGGGTGTGTCGCCGCGTCGAGAGCGCCGTCGCCGACGCGCTGGCCGACGGCGAGACGCCGCTCGTCCTCGGCGGCGACCACTCCATCGCCATCGGGAGCGTCGGCGGCGCCAGCCAGGACCGGGACGTCGGGGTGCTCTGGCTCGACGCCCACGGCGACTTCAACACCCCGGAGACGACCCCGAGCGGGAACGTCCACGGGATGCCGGTCGCGGCCCTCCTCGGCCGCGGGGTCTTCGGCGAGATGGGCTGGGCGACCGCAGACGTCGCCGAACGGGACGTCGCGATGGTGGGGCTCCGGGACGTCGACGACAGAGAGCGAACCGCCATCCGGGACACCGACGTCGACCCCTACACGATGAGCGACATCGACCGGCGGGGGATCGTACCGGTCGTCGAGGACGCCCTCGCCTCGGCGCTCGACGGCGTCGACGCCCTCCACGTCAGCCTCGACATGGACGTCCTCGACCCTGACGAGGCCCCCGGCGTCGGGACGCCGGTCACGGGCGGCGTGACCTACCGGGAGGCCCACGCGGCGATGGAACTGGTCGCCGAGACGGACGCGCTGTGCTCGATGGAGGTCGTCGAGGTCAACCCCATCCTCGACTCCCACAACCGGACCGCCGACCTCGCCGTCGAACTCGTCTCCAGCGGCCTCGGCGACCGGATCCTGTAAGAACCGGGCGGTACAGCGTACGGGAGGGGCGAGTTTGGCGTCGCCATCGGCCGACGCGTCTGCCGACGGGCAGTGCGCCGTTAGGCCGTGGTGCCGCCTCAGTCCAGCGAGAGCAGCTCCGCGGCCTGCTGCATGTCCTTGTCGCCCCGGCCGGAGAGGTTCACGAGGATGGAGTCGTGGTCGCCCTCGTCGGCGAGCTGGCCGGCCAGCGCGACCGCGTGGGCCGTCTCGAGCGCCGGGATGATGCCCTCCAGTTCGGCGAGGTCCCGGAACGCCGCAAGCGCCTCCTCGTCGGTGATGGCGCGGTACTCACACCGGCCGGCCGCACGGAACATCGCGTGTTCCGGGCCGACGCCGGGGTAGTCGAGGCCGGCGGAGACGCTGTGGACGTCCACGTCGTCATCGATGACGCGGGTCCGCATGCCGTGGAGGACGTCCTCGCTCCCGGCCGAAAGCGGCGCCGCATGGCTGGTCGAATCCGGGCCCTCGCCGCCGCCCTCGCCGCCGTAGAACGCGACCGGGTCGTCGCGGAACTCGTCGAACAGTCCCATGGCGTTCGAGCCGCCGCCGACGCAGGCGGCACAGGCGTCCGGCAGGTCGTCGGTCCGATCGAGGAACTGTTCTCTGGCCTCCTCCCCGATGACCGACTGGAACTCCCGGACCATCCGGGGGAACGGGTCCGGGCCGACCACGCTTCCGACGAGGTAGTGGGTGTCGTCGACGTTGCCGGCGAAATCCTCCAGGGCCGCGTCGACGGCGTCGGCCAGGCCGGCACCGCCTCGGGTCACCTCGTTGACCTCCGCCCCCATTAGCCGCATCCGGAAGACGTTCATCTTCTGGCGCTCGACGTCCTTCGTCCCCATGTAGATCTCCGTGTCGAGGTCGAACAGCGCTCCGGCCATGGCCGTGGCCGTGCCGTGCTGGCCGGCGCCGGTCTCCGCGATGAGCCGCTCCTTGCCGGCCTCCCTGGCCAACAGTGCCTGGCCGACGCAGTTGTTGATCTTGTGGGCGCCGCCGTGCAGCAGGTCCTCGCGCTTGAGGTAGATGTCGGCGCCGTAGGCCTCGCCGAGGTTCGCCGCGTGAAATAGCGGCGTCGGGCGGCCGGCGTACTCCTCCAGTACCGCCCGGAACTCCGCCTGGAACGCTGCTGTGGGGACGATCTCCTCGAATGCGCCCGCCAATTCCCCCAGCGGCTCCAATAGCGGCTCCGGGACGTACTGGCCACCGAACTCGCCGAACTCGTGCTCGCCGGAATCTGCCATGCCGGAACCTGTCCGGTAATGTACAAAACTGTTGGGGCTGCGCCGGACGGTGGGGCGGTGCCGTCGCGTTCAGTCCTCCGCGCCCGCCTCGGCAGCGTCGGTGCCTCCGTCGCCCTCGTCGCCGTCGGCCCCGGCCGCGTCAGCGTCGACCCCGGCCGCGTCGGCGTCCCCCTCGGCCGACTTTCCGCCGGTGTTGTCCACGACGTCGACGCCGGCGACGCGGTCGTCGTCCTCGAGCCGCATCACCACGACGCCCTTGGTGTTCCGGCCGACGGCCGAGACCTCCTCGGCCGACGACCGCATGATCTGCCCGGACTCGCTCATGATCACGAGCCCGTCGCCAGGTGCGACCGTCTCGATGGAACAGGCGGGGCCGTTCCGGTCGTCGGTCTTGATGTCGATGAGACCCTGCCCGTACCGGGACTGCTTCCGGTACTCCGACAGCGGCGTCCGCTTTCCGTAGCCGTGCTTGGTGACAGTCAGCAGGTCGCGGTCGTCGTCGGGGTCGGTGGCGACGAGCCCCGCCACCTCGTCGTCGCCCCGGAGGTCGATGCCGTTGACGCCGCGGGCCGACCGGCCCATCGGGCGCGCGTCGTCCTCGGCGAACCGGATGGTCATGCCCTCGCGGCTACCGACGAGCAGGTCGCCGTCACCGTTCGTGACCTCCACGTCGATCAGGGCGTCGCCATCCTCGAGTTTCACCGCCCGGATGCCGCCGGCGTGGATGTTCTCGAACTCCGAGACGGCGGTCCGCTTGACGTACCCGTTCCGGGTGGCCATCGCGAGGGAGCCGGCGTCGACGTCGTCGGTGTTGACGACGGCGGTGATCTCCTCGCCGTCGTCGAGGTCGAGGATGTTCACCGCCGACGTGCCGCGGGCGGTCCGCCCCATCTCCGGGAGTTCGAACACCTTCAGGCGGTGGACCTGGCCCCGGTTCGTGAAGCAGAGCAGGTAGTCGTGCGTGGAGGCGGTAAAGACCGTCGAGACGCGGTCGCCCTCCTTGGGCCGGCAGCCGATGATGCCCTTGCCGCCGCGGTGCTGGGGGTCGAACGCCGACAGCGACATCCGCTTGACGTAGTCCGCTTCGGTGACCACGACGACGACCTCCTCCTCGGCGATGAGGTCCTCCCGGGTGACGGAGCCGGCGTCCTGGATGATGCGGGGGCGACGCTCGTCGTCGTACTCGGCCTTGATCTCCCGGAGCTCGTCTTTGATGACGGCGAGGAGCTCGGATTCGTCGGCGAGGATAGTCTCGAGCCGCTCGATCTCGGCGGTGACCTCG
>PXQY01000023.1:5448-12750 GCA_003021745.1 Halobacteriales archaeon QH_7_69_31 | reverse complement strand
ACAACCCGCCGACCGACAACGGCCTGAAGCTGTTCGTGGACGGCACCGAGTACGACGTGGCCGCCGAACGGACCCTCACGGACCGCGTTGAGGATGTGACGGGGCCCGTCGAGTGGGCGGCGTGGGGGTCGACGACCCGGGCGTCGGTACTCGAGCCGTACCGGCGGGACGTCGCCGACTACGCCCGCGATCGCGTCGGCGATTGCGACGGCCTCAGTGTGGCCGTCGACTGCGGCAACGGGATGGCGGGCGCGGCGACGCCGCAGGTCCTCCGCATGCTGGGGGCGCAGGTGGTGGCACTCGACGCCAACGTCGACGGCCACTTCCCGGCCCGGCGCTCGAAGCCGACGCCCGAGAGCCTCTCCGCGCTGCGGACCTTCGTCGCCGAGGGTACGTTCGCACTCGGCATTGGGCACGACGGCGATGCCGACCGCATCGCGGTCGTGGACGCCGACGGCGACGTCGTCCACGAGGACACGGTGCTCGCCGTCCTGGGCGCCCTCCACGAGGGCGTCGACGCCGCGCTGTCGGCCGGCGGCGACGACACCGAGGTGGTGTTCGCGGGCGAGCCCTGGAAGCACGTCCACACCGCACTCGGCCCGTGGATCGACGGCGTGGCGAGTGCGGCCGTCCTCGCCGGTCTGGTCGCCGACGAGGGCCTCGCCGACCTCCGGGCGCCAATCGAGGAGAAGCCCTACCGGAAGGCGAGCGTCCCCTGTCCCGACGACCGCAAGGGACCGGTCATGTCGCACCTGGAGTCCCGGCTTCCCGAGGCGTTCCCTGAGGCCACCGTCGACACCGAGTACGGCGTCCGGCTCGCCCTCGACGACGGCGCCTGGACGCTCGTCCGGCCGAGTGGCACCGAACCGTATGTCCGCGTCTACGCGGAGAGCGAGACCGTCGACGATCTGATGGCGGCGGTCCGAGACGTCGTGGAGGCGGCCGTCGAGACGTCCGGGGGCGAGTAGGCCGCGGCGACCGGCGGCGAGTAGGCAGCGGCGACCGGCGGCGGGGACGACTCGCGGCCGCCGCGGCGGGGGTAGGTATTTGCAGCGGCCGGACCCAGCCGTCGGCATGGAGGACACCGAGCTGCTCGAGCGGGCCCGTGCGGCCGTCGAGCGATCCTACGCGCCGTACTCCGAGTACCGGGTGGGGGCCGCACTCGAGACGGCCGACGGCACCGTTTTCACGGGCTGTAACGTCGAGAACGCGAACTACTCCAACAGCGTTCACGCCGAGGAACTGGCGCTGTCGAAGGCCGTCGCGGCCGGCCACCGGTCGTTCGACCGCATCGCGGTTAGTTCCGACCGCCGGGACGGCGTCACGCCCTGCGGGACGTGCCGGCAGTCCCTCGCGGAGTTCTGTGGGGCGGAGTTCCGCGTCGTCTGCGAGGGCGACCCGGAGCCGTCGGTCCGGTCGCTCGGCACGCTTCTGCCGGACGCGATCTCGATGGAGCACCTGCGATGACGCCACGGGAGCCCCGACGATGACGCGACGGGAGGACCGACGATGACAGACGACGGCGACGCGTCGGGCGACGACGTCCAGTACCACGTCGAACTCGCCGAGGGCGACGTCGAGGGTCCGGTGCTGCTCCCCGGCGACCCCGACCGGGTCGAGGTCATCGCCGACTGCTGGGACGAGTACGACGAGAGGGCCAGCCACCGCGAGTACCGGACCATCGCGGGCACCCACGACGGCGAACCGGTCACCGCGACCTCGACCGGCATCGGGTCGCCGTCGGCGGCCATCGCCGTCGAGGAGCTGGCCCGCGTCGGCGCCGAGACGGTCATCCGCGTCGGCTCCTGCGGCGCCATCCAGGCGGAGGCCGCCGTCGGCGACCTCGTTATCACGACCGCGGCGGTCCGCCAGGAGGGCACGAGTGACGAGTACGTCCGCACGGACTACCCGGCGGCGGCCCACGGGGAGGTCGTCACGGCGCTGGTGACGGCCGCCGAACGCCTCGGCCACGACTACCACCTCGGAGTGACCTGCTCGACGGATTCCTTCTACGCCGGCCAGTCCCGCGAGGGCTTCGACGGCTTCCGCGCGGCCGGCGCCGACGAGCGGATCGCGGAGCTACAGGAGGCCGGCGTCCTGAACTTCGAGATGGAGGCAAGCGCCATCCTGACGCTCGCGGGGCTGTACGGCCTGCGGGCGGGCGCGGTCTGTGCCGTCTACGCCAATCGCGTCACCGGCGAGTTCCGCACGGAGGGGGAGGCGAAGGCCGCCGAGACGGCGTCTTTGGCCGCCGCCATCCTCGCCCGGATGGACCGGCGCAAGGCCGAGGCCGACCTCGACCGCTGGACGGCGGACCTGGCGCTGGAGTAATGGCCGTCACCCAGCGTTGCCGTCGAGCGCGTAGACAGCCCCGTCGACGCCGACGAACGCGACGTCGCCGGCGGTCGCCACACCGGCGAGGTCCGACTCCGGCTCGAAGGTCCACCGCGGGTCGCCGGACTCCGGGTCCAGCGCCCAGACCCGGCGGTCGGCGTGGGCGAACACCGTCGACACACCAGTCTGGACGTCGACGCGACCCTCGACGTCGGGGTCGAACTCCCAAGCTCGGTCGCCGGAGACGGGGTCAACGGCGTGGACGCCGGCGCCGGCGACGTAGAGCTGTTCGCTCCCGCGGGCGACTCTCAGGCTAAACCCCTGATCGCGGTCGACCGATAGCGTCCAGCTGGTGTCGCCATCCAGCGGGCTCACCGCCAGCAACCGACCGCCGTGATCGCCGACGAAGACGGTCTCGTCCCCGGCGGCCCGCGGCGACGTGATCCTGGAGACGGTGAACTCGAACTCCCGGCGCCACAGTTCCTCGCCGTCGGCGTGTGCGAGGCCCCGCACGAGGCCATCCTGCTGGACGAAGACCCGTTCGGCGCGGGTGTCGTAGGCCTGTGACTCCGCCTCGGCACTCCAGAGTACCTCGCCGTCCTCGATGTCCAGCGCCCGGAGGCGTCGCGCCGCGTCGGCGAACAGGAGCCCCCGGCGGGCGGCGTGTCCGGTCGGCCCGACGTCGCCGGTCTCGGTCCGCCACAGCTGCTCGCCGTCGGCGCCGTCCAGCGCGTAGACGAACTCGCCGTCCTCGGCGTACTGGTCGTCGCGGCGGCCGACGAAGACGACCCCGTCGTCGACGGCCATCGGGACGAGGAACCGACGGTCGTCGGTGTCGAACCGCCAGAACGTTTCGCCGGAGACCGGGTCGACGGCGTGGACGACGAACGCCTCGCCGTGGAGGCTCTCTCGGCCGGTCGCAACGACGAACATCGACCGGTCGTCGACCTCGAGGTACTCCGGCGGCGTCTGAACGGGGTCGGCGACGCCCAGTCGCCAGCGCTCGTCGCCGTCCTGGAGGCCGAGCGCCTGCAGGGTGTGCTCGCCGGATGGCTCCCCGCCGGATTCCGCGCTCGCGGCGAACACCGCGGGTGTCTCCGGGCCGCCGCCGAGCGACACCAGGCCGAGCCGGTCCGCACGGGTATCCCGACTCCAGACGGCGTACTCTGGCGCGTCCGCCGGGGTCGAGTCGGTCGGCGTCGGCTCCGCGTCTGAGTTCGACTCGAGGTCCGTACACCCTGCCACGCCGGCCACGAGGGCCGACGCGAGGACCGCTCGTCTGCTGGAGGGCATCGTGCAGGCTGCTTGGCGCCGTCCTGTAAGTATCTTCCCGACTCGCTCCTCGACGTTTCGGCGACCGGAAGATACTCGGGCGTGTTCGGCCTGGTGGCCGACATGCGCCGCCGCCAGTTCCTCGCGGGCGGAACCGCCCTCCTTTCGGTCGCCGTCGCCGGATGTGGCCACCCGAACCAGGTCCTCGACCTCGACGAGGCGTCCGACGAGGACATCGCCGACGAGGGCTCGACGAGGGTCGAGCCGGGCTCCGAGGAGTACCGGGTCCTCACGTCCGCCCGGGACAACGGCTCGGCCACGCGAACGGGTAGTTACGAACTGTTCTATAGGACCGACACCGCCAGGGTAGACGGGACCTACTACGAGGTATCGGAGACCCGACTGGAGAGCTATGAGAAGACCGTCTACAACGTCGACGTGGACCTCGGCCCCGACAATAGTACCGCCGAGAGAGGTGAGGTCGCGTACGAGGACCTTCCGGAGTTCGACCGGGAGAAACTGGCCGTCATCCCGAATGCGTCCACGGACGATCGGCAGCACAACGTCAACGTCGACTACGGCAGCGCCCAGGAGGTCGGCGACCGGTCGGCGCTCGTCCCGGACCCGCAGTACGACATCGTCACCCACGAGGGGGACCGCTACCGTGTCGCGGTCGAGTCGCGGACGGAATCGGGGCGCGAGTACCGCTACGAGGTGACGGAGATCGCACCCGACGTCGACTCCTTCGCCGACCAGGTCCGGGAGGAGTACCTGTTCGCGCTGACCGGCCTCTCGGCGGGCGAACGCGAGGTGGTCGAGGAGGCCATCGACGGCGCCTACTACGAGGACGACGACGCGTTCCGGTCGGTGGTCGAGAAGATCCGGGCCCACGAGGGGCTGAACGTCGAGGACTCCTACGGAACGTGGCTGCTCAGTTACGAGAACGTCGAGTACCTCGCCGACGTCGAGTGGTAGACGGGATCGGACCGCTACAGCTCCTCGCTCGAGCCGAGCGACCCATCGAGCCGCGTCTCGACGTCCTCCTCGAGCTTGAACCGCTGTACTTTCTGCGTGGCGCTGCGCGGCAACGCATCGCGGAAGAAAATCCGGCGCGGGTGTGCGTACGTCGCCACGTGGTCGAGCGAGAACTCCCGGAGATCCTCCTCGGACGCGTCGGCGCCCTCCTCGAGAACGACGAAGGCGACGGGTGCCTCGCCCTTGATCTCGTGTGGGGCGCCGACGACGGCAGCCTCGGCGACGTCGGGGTGTTCGTACAGCGCGTCTTCGACCTCCGCGGGGTAGATGTTCTCGCCGCCGGCGATGATCATGTCGTCTGCACGGTCGACCATCCAGAAGTAGCCGTCGCGATCGACGCGGGCGATGTCCTCGGTGTAGAACCAGCTCCCGTCGCCCGCGTCGCTCCCCTCGCCCGATCCGCGATGTGCCTCCCAGTCGTCGAAGACGGCCTCGTTCTTCTCCGGGCGGTTGTGGTACCCCTCGAAGACCGTGGGGCCGCGGATTGCGATCTCGCCGGTCACCTCCTCGTCGTCGGAGAAGTCGATGCCCTCGTCCGGATGCGGTTCGAGGTCGGCGGCCTCGATGCGGGTCTCGCGGGTGTCCGGGTCGACGAGCTTCAACTCGACGTTCCGCAATGCCGGGCCGACACAGCCGGCGGACTTCCGGACGCCGCGGGCCGGTTCGACGTTGCCGGCGGGCCCGGTCTCGGTCATGCCCCAGCCTTCGGTCATCGGGACGCCCCACGCGTCCTCGATGGTGCGGCGGGTGTCGTCGGCCAGCGGCGCCGCCGCACAGATGATGTCGGTGAGCGACTCCATGTCGTACGCCTCCGGGTTCTCCCGGTAGGTCTGCCACATCATGTTGTACAGCGCCGGGACGCCGGCGAAGTTCGTCACACCGTTCGAGGAGATGGTCTGGAGGATCATCTCGGGGTCCGGCCGCGGGATCAGGTGCATCGACGCCCCGTTGTAGAGGTAGGTCCCCTGGATGGCGTTCAGCGCGTAGATGTGGAACAGCGGCAGCACCAGGACGATGCTGTCGTCCGGGTCGACGGGGAGCCCGCCCTTCTGGTAGGCCTCGACGGTCTTCAGGAGGTTCTTGTGGGACAGCAGCACGCCCTTGGGCTTGCCCGTCGTGCCGGAGGTGTAGGGCTGACAGGCGACGTCGTCGAAATCCCGGTGGACGGTCTCGAAGCTGTCGGCGGCCTCGGCGGTCGCCTGCGAGTAGTTGACCACGCCGTCCTCGCCGACGCCGGAGACGTAGACGTTCGGGACGCCGGCGCGCTCGGCGAGCTCCGTAGGCCCGACGATGTGGCCTTCCTCGGTGTCCATCCCACCCGCGAGGAGCGGCGACCCGATCACGTGGTCGACGTCGCCGTCCTCGAGGACGAACTCCAGGGTGTTCGGGTCCATCCGGAGGTTCAGCGGCACCGGGATGGCGCCGGCCTTCAGCGCGCCGAAGTACGCCTCCGGGAACTGGTCGGTGTTGGGGACGTACAGGCCCACCCGGTCGCCCGCCCCGACGCCGTGGGCGGCCAGGACGTTCGCGACGCTGCAGGCGCGCGCCTCCAGTACCGCGTACGACGTCTCCTGGCCCATGAACGTGAGGGCGGTCCGGTCGCCGTAACGGTCGGCCGCCATCGCCGGCAGGTCGCCCATGTGCTCCAGCCGCTCGCCGTCGTGGTATTCCATGGCGTGTGGGGATCCCGTGGACGGATATTAAAGATTCGGCCCCGGGGATCCGACTCCATGCGGTGCCCCGGCGGGGCCCCTGGAGGGAACGAGTTTTGTCGCCGGCCGCCGACATCGGGTTATGGACGACGACGCGATGGGACGGTTCCCGGTCCCCGACGTCGAGGAGGTCCCCGAGGACGTCCGCGAGCGCATCGAGACGGAAACGGACGAGGCGGGCTTCACGCCGAACGTCTTCCCGGCGTTCGCCTACAGGCCGAGTCATTTCCGGGCCTTCTTCGCCTACCACGACGCGCTCACCGACGAGACGCCGCTCGAGCGCGAGGAGGTGGAGATGCTCGTCGTCACCGTCTCCGGGGTCAACGACTGCCTGTACTGTGTCGTCGCCCACGGCGCGCTGCTCCGCATCTTCGCCGACGCGCCGACGCTGGCCGACAAGCTGGCGACCAACCACCGGACGGCGGACCTGTCGGCGGCCCATCGCGAGATGCTCGACTTCGCCGTGAAGCTGACGGAGACGCCGGGGCGGGTGGACGAGACGGACGTTGACCGGCTCCGGGACGCCGGGTTCACGAGCGAGGAGGTCTGGGACATTGCGAGTGTCGTCTCGCTTTTCAATCTCTCCAACCGGATGGCGACCGTCGCCGACATGCGGCCGAACGAGGAGTTTTACAAAATAGCACGCGACCAATCTTGACCAGTCGAGAACGTGATATCACGGACGGCGCTAATGGGAGAATATTCATGTAAACGTCTGCCTATACCGGGTTTTCTCACTCGCGCCGCATGTGTGCGCACCGCGTGTGCCCCGCGTAGGTTGGAGGAGTCACGGTGCTGCTGCGCCGACACCCTCGTTTGGTCCGGTAAACGGAATGTCGATTTCGAGACCGTCATAGGCAAGCTTCGGCTTCTTCGCCTGGCCCGATCCGCCACCTTCGAACTCGATAACACCGATGTCTTCGAGTTCAGAGAGGTTTCGGTGAACCTG
>PXQY01000023.1:0-5438 GCA_003021745.1 Halobacteriales archaeon QH_7_69_31 | reverse complement strand
TGTTCAGAGATCGTCTCCAGCAGCTCTAGATTCTTCGGGCTGAGGAGCCGGCTGAGATCAGCGTACGATCCGAAGTTCAGAACCGGCTGAACATCGTCGAGCTCCTCGCCCTCCTGGGCGGCTTTGATGCGGCTGCGCGTGCGCTGATCGAGGCGGTCGCGTTCGCCGACGGTGACTTTGAGCGTTGGCATGGTGTACCTCCTGGAGGCGTCCTACTCCGGCCAGTCCCACGAAACCGGTGAGAGCTCTGCGACTTCACGTCTGAAACGGCCGTAGAGCGTGAGCATCCCGGGAAACTGGATGATTTCGACACCGTCTTGGGTGTGGCGCTCGTGGCCGTTCGTCCGCTCGTGGGCGTTGTCGTATCGGAGGATGGTGTCGCCACCGACGTCCCCGAGATGTAGGCCGTAGTCCCACCCGCTCGGGTACTTCTCAGCCTCCGTTTGCCGGATTGTGACGTCAACAACGTGGCCGTCTTCGGCATCCTTCCAGTCTTCGATGGTGGTGTAGGACGCCATCCGCCAGTCTATGATACTAACTCTACACCCATAAGCCTATGGACTACTCCACATAGGCTCTCACGGGGGTCTGCAGGAATCAGGGAGCGACTAGGGAGGTAGTTCACTCATTGGTTAGCTCGCGAAGTCTCCCCATCACCTTCTCCGCAAGGTGGTCCTCGACGCCAGGTTCTCGAGGCTCACTTTGCGCGGATAATAGTAGAGCTTCCGGTTTAGTGTCTTCAGGGCCTTCGCTGTGATCATCGCGCGGTCATCATTCCGAGTAAATGTACGCTCGATAGCGTGTATCACTTTCTTTGGCCTTCTTTCGGTATGTTTAATCCGGAGACTCCCACAACCTTAGTGGTTATGGATAAATCCATAACTAACATTCAATTAAACCAAAGGTATAAGTAAATAGATGCATAATAAGGGGTGTATGGCACATTCATCCCACATTTACAAATCCGATACCGGACAGCCGGACAACAAGCTGAAACCGGCCGATATCCGCACCCAGTTCACGACGATCCTCGAAGAGGCCGACAGCAGCGACGACCATCCGACGCCGCTGCAGGTACTGCTGACGCCGCGCGCCCGGGTTGACGTACTCCAGGCCCTGCTCACGGCGTCAGAGCCATTGACCGTCTCCGAGGTCGTCGACAGAACAGATCGCAACCAGTCCACGGCCAACCGCCACCTGCGGGCGCTCGCCGATCTCGGCTATCTCGAGCAGCGAATGAAGGGCAACGCCGCCGTTTTCGCCCCGCGCGGCGACCATCCGGTCATGCAGCTGCTCGAAATGCTGCTGACGGTCCAGCGCCACGGCGTCACGCCGGTTCGGCTGGATGAGCAGTTCGTCGGGACGCCCGGCGACGACTACGCCCCCGGCGACCACCCGACCGACCCCGGCAACTGGGACGCCTAACGGCCTGACCGTCAACACCAGACGACGGTGAGAATCAGACCTGGATGTTTTCGGGTTGTTCGACAAACCGGCACTTGTAACTGGACGGATTTCACAGCCCAGCTGCCGGGGTGAGTGCGGGACGGCCGCGGTGCGGACGGCCGGCTGGAAACCGCAAAGCGCGTGTTTCATACGCCCGGGGCGGCTACGACGCGGTAGATGCGCGTCGAGACGCTGGGCGAGGGCGAGCCGGAGGTGGCCGTGGTGGGGGCGATACACGGCGACGAGCCGTGCGGTGCGACGGCCGTCGAGGCCGTCCTCGAGACCGATCCCGAGGTCGAGCGGCCGGTGAAGCTCGTCGTCGCCAACGAGGCGGCCTTAGAGCGCGGCGTCCGCTACGTCGAGGCCGACCTGAACCGGGCGTTCCCCGGGAGCCGGGATGCCGACACCCACGAGGGACGGCTGGCACACGAACTGCTCGCCGAGATCCGGGGCTCGGAGGTCCTGTCGCTGCATTCGACCCGGTCGTACGCCGCGCCGTTCGCGCTGGTCAACGGGCTGGACGGCCACGCACGCTCGATCTGTCCGTACCTCTCCGTCGAGGCGGTCGTCGAGACCGCCCAGTACAGCGAGGGTCGGCTCATCGCGTACCCGGACGTGATCGAACTGGAGTGTGGGCTCCAGCGGTCGGCGACCGCCGCCGAGAACGCCAAGACGCTCGTCCGTGAGTTCCTCCTCGCGACCGGCGTCCTGCCCGGCGACGCCGGGCCGCCGCGACACCATCCGCTCTCGGTGTTCCGGCTCGACCAGCGGATCCCGAAGGGCGGCGCCGAGACCTACGAGATCTTCGTCGAGAACTTCGAGCGCGTGGCGGAGGGCGAACGGTTCGCGGCGACCGACGGCGACCCGCTCGCCGCCGACCGGCCGTTCTACCCGGTGTTGCTCTCGGCGGACGGCTACGAGGAGGTGCTGGGCTACGCGGGCGAGCTGGTCGGCCGCCTCGACGGCGACGAGGTCCTCGCCCCGACCGGCGAGGAACGGTCCTCGACGACAGACGGCCGCCAGCGCACCTGATATCACTCCCCGCGCAGTGGGCGTCGCTCCCCGGGTCAGTACCAGGTGCCGCCCGAGTCGACGTCGATCTCCTGGGCCGTGACGTGCCGTGCGTCGGGCCCGGCGAGGTACGCTACCTGCTCGGCCACGTCCGCCGGGGGCACCACGAACTCGTCGAGCGCGAAGTCTTTCGGCCCGATGCTGGCTGGTTCGGCGTTGTCCAGCGCCGCGAGTTCGGCCTGTTTCTCGATCACCTCCTCGATGCGGTCGCCCTCGACCGGGCCGGGGAGGACGGCGTTGACGGTGACGTCGTCGCGGCCGAGTTCGTAGGCCAGCGTCCGCGTCAGTCCGACGAGTGCCAACTTCGAGGCGGCGTACGGAGTCCGGTTCGGGTACGGGCGCTTGCCGCCGATGGAGGCGATGTTGACGACGCTCCCCCGGTCGCTCTCCCGGAGGTGCGGCGCCGCGAACTTCACACAGGTCAGCGGCCCGGCGACGTTGACGGCCTGGGTCTCCATGAACGCGTCCCGCTCGATCCGGTCGAACGGCTGGACCGGGCCGGCGACGCCGGCGTTGTTGACGACACAGTCGAGGCCGTCGAACGCGTCGGCCGTCGCCTCGATGGCCGCCGCGACGCTGTCCTCGTCGGTGACGTCGGTCTCGACCGCGAGCGTTCGTTCCTCGCCGTCGATCCGGTCTGCGGTCTCGTAGATGCCGTCGCTTCGAGCGGCGATGGCGACGTTCGCCCCATAGCCCGCCAAGGTCTCGGCGATCTCGCGCCCGATGCCGCCACTGGCACCCGTGACGAACGCCGTGGTGTCGGAATGCATGCCCGGGCGGTCGCGCCGGCGGCGCAAAACCGTTCCGCCGGCCGGCGTGGACGTCGCGTTCGGGTGG
Source organism: Halobacteriales archaeon QH_7_69_31 (assembly GCA_003021745.1). Taxonomy (GTDB): domain Archaea; phylum Halobacteriota; class Halobacteria; order Halobacteriales; family Haloarculaceae; genus Natronomonas. Next base: position 2,084 of record PXQY01000023.1, on the reverse strand, counting down.
ACTCACCCGTCCTCGGCGGCGAACTCGACGAGCGTGAGGTCCCGCTCGAGCATGCAGTGGTCGTGGGGCGGGTCGCCGGCGACCTCGGTGATCTGGTAGTCCGTCCCGAAGTCGGCGCCCGCGGGGTCGCAGAACTCGTGGCTCGGACACTCCGTGTGCGGGCAGGGACCGGCCAGCTCGGCCTTGCTGCCGGCGTAGGCGACGGTCGAGGGGACGTTCGCGAGCACCGGGGCGGGTTCGACCTCGACGGCGGTGACGCCGGTGTCGTGGACGGCACACTCGAGCGTCCCGGAATCCCGGACGCCGGTCACCCGGAAGCGGCGGCCCTCGGCGAGGTTCAGACACTGCTCGCGGTAGGGGCAGCCCTCGCAGGCGTCGGCCTCGCCGCCGTAGACGAACTCCGTGCCGACCTCCGCGAGGCGCTCGCCGATGAGCGTCACCGTCGCCATGGACAATGGTTTCGCCGGCGGCATGTTAAGGGCGTCGGCAGCCTGGACGGGGCACGGTCGAATGGGGTCCGTCCGGCAGTATCAGTCACTGCGGCCCGTGAGCGAGTCCAGTTCCTCGAGGTACCGGTCCCGCGGCACCTGGTACAGCGACCGGTAGTCCACCTCGCCGGCCGCGAATCGCTCGGAGAGCGACTCAGCACCCCGCAGGGCAGCCTCGCGGGTGTCGTAGGCGTCCGGGGGCCGCTCGACGCCGGGTTCGAGGTACAGCGTCACCATCCAGGGGGCGTCCGGCGGGAGGTTCCGGTTGCCGCCGGGCCGGCGGTTCCGGCGGCCGCGGGTGACGTACATCGTCGGCATGCACGGCGCCGGGAACGCCTCGCCGTCGAAGACGTCGGGGCGGTAGGCGAACACGACGCGGGCCTCCTCGGCGTTCCAGACCCGCCAGCCCGCGCCCAGGGCGGCCTCCTCGACCATGTCCATGTGAGGGTCCGGCAGCCCATCAGCCCTCCGGTTTATAAACGTCGGAAAACGTCCGTCACAACGAAGGGGTCTCGAGTGGACGAACCCCGGCTGTGTTTGCTGGTTTACCGGCGAGCGTTGGTCGGGCGGCCGTGGTGGGTGGCAACAAGACTTATACATTCGGCAGACTCGACTATATGATACTACCGGTGTGTGTCCGTCCACGTGGCCCCGACCGTCACCCGCACGCCACGCCCGTGGCGCGGGTGCCCGCGCGGCACGTGACGACGTGACATCCCGCCGTGACACCGGCCGACCGGCCAGCCCCGCCCGCCCTGGGGGAGGCGACGCCCCCGTGATAGCATGAGTGACATGGACACCCTGGAGGAACTCAGCGAGGAGTACAGGACGTCGATCCCGTCGGACCTCCGCCGGACGCGGTCGTTCGAGTGGTACCTCGAGACGCTGTACGACGACCCGAAGGTCGCGCGCAACGCCCACCAGCGGGTCGCGGACATGTTCGACTTCTACGGCACCAGCTACGACGAGGAGACGGGTGTCGTGGAGTACGAACTCGCCTCCGAGGACCCGCTCGGCGACGGCGAGAACACCTTTTACGGCCGCGTCGTCCACGAGGCGATCCACGAGTTCATCAACAAGGTCAAGTCGGGCGCCCGCGGGCTCGGCCCCGAGAAGCGCATCAAGCTCCTGCTCGGGCCGGTCGGCTCCGGGAAGTCCGACTTCGACCGGCAGCTCCGGCGCTACTACGAGGACTACTCGACGCGCCAGGAGGGCCGGATGTACACCTTCCGGTGGACCGGGCTGTGCGACGTCCTCCGGGACCAGGACCCCGCCGACGACGTCGTCCGCTCCCCGATGAACCAGGACCCGGTCGTGCTGTTGCCCGAGGCCCAGCGCGAGTCGGTGCTTTCGGAGGTGAACGAGCGGCTCGACGCCCCCTACACCATCCGGAACGAGCAGTCTTTGGACCCCGCAAGCGAGTTCTACATGGACCGGCTGCTGGAGGAGTACGACGACGACCTCCAGGCCGTCCTCCAGAACCACGTCGAGGTCGTGCGGCTGCTCGCCGACGAGAACAAGCGGCAGGCCATCGAGACGTTCGAGCCGAAGGACAAGAAGAACCAGGACGAGACCGAGCTGACCGGCGACGTCAAC
>PXQY01000022.1 GCA_003021745.1 Halobacteriales archaeon QH_7_69_31 | reverse complement strand
ACTACCAGGACTGGGGCATCATCACCCCGGCCTTTTTCGAGGAGTCATTCTCGATCATCCTCCGGGTGACGAGCCGGAAGATCGAGCCCGAAGAGCGCATGCCGAAGCTCGATGCCGAGGACGTCCGGGAGCGCATCGACGAGGAGGAAGGGGAGGGGCTGGAGCAGGAGACGCCGTTCGACTGATGGCGCCGGAGCTGACTGACGCCGACGAGGAGCGGTTCGCCGCGCTCCGGGAGCGACTCGACGGCGTCGAGCGTAGCGAGCCGCCGGAGCCCGACGCGATGACCGACTTCGAGCCGCTGGACCCGATGCTCGCCGAGCCGTTCGATGGCGACCTGTCGGCACTCGACGCCGACGAGTGGCTCGCCGAACGCAAGTTCGACGGGACCCGGATCCTCCTTGAGAAGTTCGACGGCGACGTCCGGCTGTACACGCGGCGGCACGTCGAGCGGGCCGACGCCGTCCCCCGCGTAACCGACGCCGCCCGCGAGACACTGCCGGACGGGCTGGTGCTGGACGGGGAGGTCGCGTTCGTCGACCCCGACGGCGGGTCGGTGTTCGTCCCGATCCACGGCGGCGAGGAGACCATCGAGCAGTACGACCTCACGCCGGTCTACTACGTCTTCGACGTGCTCGTCGTCGACACCGAGTGGGTCGTCCGCCAGCCCCTATCCGACCGCCGGGCCCGACTCGAGGACCTCCTCCCGGACCGCGACCCCATCGTCCCGATCGCACAGCACACCGGCGACCTCCAGGCGTTCTACGACGACCAGGTCGAGCGCGACGAGGAGGGCGTCATCGTCAAGCGGCGGGACAGCCCGTACCACCCGAACACCCGGTCGAGCCACTGGCGGAAGGTCAAGGCGTTCGAGGAGCGCGACGCCATCGCCGTCGGCTACACGCCCGGTGAGGGCGCGCGCTCGTCGACGTTCGGCGCACTGGTCCTCACCGACGGCGAGGCGTACGTCGGCCGCGTCGGCAGCGGCTTCACCGAGGCCGAGCTGTCTGCGCTGCTCGAGGAGTTCCGGGAGACCGACGACCGACCCGTCCCGCCATCGGAGGTCGGGATGCCGTACACGCCCATCGAGCCCCTCGTTGTGACCGTCAAGTACCAGGAGGTCACCGACAACCGGGACCTCCGCGCGCCCGTGTTCCTCGGCGCCAAACCCGGCGCCCCGACCGACGATGTCGGGCCCATCGAGCCGTGAGCCGATGCGCCCGGTGATGGATCGAACCCGAGTCGGCGCTACACGACGAGGTGCCGCCATGCAGGCGGTCGGGAGGATCGGGCCGGAGCGCTGAGGGTCCGATCGCGCTGAACCCGCCCAAACGAAGCTGTACAGTTATAACGGATGGAGACCGAGTGTATGCGCATGACTTCGGCATCGGCGGTGCTCCACGACGAGGTATCTGCGGGCGAATCGGACGACGACGAGTCGGCCGATGGGGACGACGAGGGCGACAGACCGGCGCGATCCCTGGACGAGATAATCGACGCCTACGCCGAGTGACCGGTCGGCCCGACCGACCTGGGTTCGACGATCCGGAGAGTTGCGCCGACGACCGTGGGCTTCTAGCGCGCCGGTCCGACCAGTCGGACCCACCGGGACCGGGTGAAACGCCCGTCACGGCGTCGCCGCGAAGTCCGACAGCGACGCCTGCATCCCCGACAGCATGCGGGACTTCCGTCGGAGGTCCGTCCGCGATACGGGGAGTTCCGGGAGGACGCCCGCGACGGCGTCGCCGAACGTCTCGGCCACGCCGGGCTCGCCGTCGAAGGCGTTCCGGACGCTCTCGCGGATCTGCCAGACGCCGACCGGCGCCCAGTATTCATCGGAGACCTCCCGGAGGACGAGGACCTTCGCCTGCCGGTCACGGTCGACGAGGTGCTCCAGCACGCCGAGGCGGGCGGCATAGTAGGCCCCGGCGGTCTCCTCGACGTAGTCCGACCGGCCCTCGTAGCCCTCGTGGGCGCTCGCCATCCAGAGGTTCCCGGCCGGGTCGGGGTTCCAGACGCTGCCCGGCGACTTCATCTCGAGGAACTCGTACTCCCACCGGCCCGGCGCCAGGACGACCCAGTAGCGGTTCCCGACGTACTCGTTGACCCACACCTGGACCTCCTCGATCGGCGGCGCATTCCGGATCCGGCCGCGGAGGTACTGGCCGACGGTGTCGTCGACGGCGGTGATCGACCAGCGGGTCGGTACCAGTCGGCGCTGGTCATCGCGGCCGAGCGCGCCGGCCGAGAGGATGGAGTTGATCCCGTAGACGTCGAAGCCGCGGCGGTAGAGGTAGGTCATCGCGCCCTCGGCGTTCCAGTCGTCGTCCGACAGGGTCTTCTCGACGTGCCGCGGAACGTGGGGGTTCTCGGTCAGTGCGGCCTCCTCCGCCGGCGCCCGCGGCCCGGTCGGCGAGCGGACGGCGTCCACGGAGAGGTCGGGGTCGGGCCGCTCGGCGAGCCCGATCTCGACGTCGACGGGCCGGTCGGCGATGGCGACCTCCCGCTGGACGCCGACGAAGCCGTCCCAGACGTCGTGGACGTTCGACTGCGTCGACCGGCTCGAGTTCAACAGCCCCGACCGGTACTGCAGCACGGATTCGATGTCGAGCCCTCGGCGGTACCAGCCGGCGTCCGTCTCGAACTCGGCGGCCCGGTCCTCCGCGCCGACCGGCGTGAGGATGCCCGTGGAGACGTCCGGGTAGTTCGACCGGCCGACGAAGATCTCGGGCGCGGTGCTGCCGACGACGGTGTCGTCCCGCGTCGCGTACCTGATCCGGTCGGCAACCTCGTCGACGTACTCGAGGACGCGGTAGTCCTTCCGCTCGGCGAGGCGCCGCCGCTCGGCGGCCTCGTCGGGCTTGTGCTCCTCGATGTAGTCGGCGAGCCGCATCCCACGGGCGCGTTCGGGGTCGACGGATTTCAACATCGCGGTAGCGTGGTGAAACTGGAACCGGACCGTTCGCCGGCAATCGGGAACGTGGCGGGCGGTTCGGGGTCCAGGCGTGCGCTCGGCCTTCGAGGGCCATCAGGTCACGTCCGGCACCAGGCGGGAGACGTCGGGCCATGCGACGGACGTCCGGATGGACGATCCCCCGCCCCGACCCGAACACCAGCGTCATCGTCATCGACGCCGGGGCCCGCGACTGCGGCAGTGTCGGTCCCCTGGCCGGCGCTCCCGTCGACGCTCGCGGCGGGGGCGCTCGCATCCGCGGGAACGACGAGGGCGGCCAGCGCGAGCATCGCGGCGAAGATCGCCACGAGGACGACCACGATCGGGAGGAGGTCCTGCTCCATGCCCGGAACGGCACCCGGCGCGGACTTATAAACGGCGGACGGTCAAACGGCCCTTTGACCTACCTTAGTCAGCGAGAGAGTCCCGCCGTTCACGGCGGGCGTGAATCGCGTAAGCCCCGTGCCACAACCATCGCCGAAAGCCGGCCGGATATTCATCCATAAATACTTGTCTGTTCGTCTACACAGGCTACTTATGGCGAATCGGCAGGTCACGCGCACCCACGTCGCCTCCATCCGGAACCGGCGACAGGTGCGTAGCGGCCTCGATTCGCTCGGGTTCGCCGCCTCGAAGCTCTGGAACGTCGCTCGGTGGACTGCCGAGCGTATCTGGAGCGAGACAGGCCACATCCCCGGCCACGCCGAACTCTCCTCGTACCTCAAATCCAAAGAACGCTACGCGGACCTCAACGCACAGTCCAGTCAGCGAGTTATCCAAGAACTCGCTGAGGCGTTCAAATCGTGGTACGGCCACCGGCAGAACGGGGACCAGAACGCGAACCCGCCAGCATACCGCAAACACGGCGACCAACACCCACGCTCGACGGTCACCTTCAAGGAGGACGGCTTCAAACACGACCCCGAGAACGGGCGCGTCCGGCTCTCGAAAGGCCGCAACCTCAAGTACGGGTGGAGCGACTTCATCCTCTGTGAGTACGCCGCCGACCCGGGCGTTGACATCGAGAACGTCCAACAAGTTCGGGCCGTCTACGGCCGGGGCGAGTGGCGACTGCACTTCGTCTGTCGCCACGAAATTGACCCGGAGCCGCCGGGCGACGGGGTGGCGGGCATCGACCTCGGCATCTCGAACGTCGCCGCCGTGTCGTTCGGTGACGAGGGCGTTCTGTACCCCGGCGGGGCGCTCAAAGAGGACGAATACTGGTTCCACAAGAAACGAGCCGAGTGCGACGATTCGTCCTCCACAGAGGCCGAACGCCTCGACCGGAAGCGGACCGAACGCCGGTCGCACTTCTTGCACACGCTGTCGAAAGACATCGTGGCCGAGTGTTTCGAACGCGCCGTCGGCACCATCGTCGTGGGCGACCTCTCGGACATCCGCAACCGCGAGGACCGGGGCGACCACGGCAACCTGGACCTTCATGGATGGGCGTTCAACCGCTTGACGTCGATGCTCGAATACAAGGCCGAGGAGCGCGGCATCGACGTGGAGCAGGTGGACGAGCGCGGCACATCAAAGACGTGTTCGTCCTGTGGGACCGAGGGAGATGGTCAGCGCGTCGAGCGCGGGCTGTACGTCTGTGAGTCGTGCGGGACGGTTGCCAACGCGGACATCAACGGCGCGGAGAACATCCGACAGAAGGTACTCCCGAGTCTCGCCCCCGACGGGGGAGATAGGGATAACGGCTGGATGGCACAGCCAGCGGTCCGCCTGTTCGACAAATCCACGGGCCGAGTACGCTCACAAGAACAGGTCGTGGACCGCGAACCCTAATATCCCAACCGCGGTCGGGAAACCGCGCCGTGAACGGCGCGGAGGATGTCATTCGCTGCGCTCGAACTCGAGGTAGACGACGGAGACGGTGGCGTCGATGCCGCGGCGGCGTTGGATCCGGGTCTCGACCTCGTCGGCGAGGCCGGGACGGTCGGCGTCGGGCGGGACCCCGACCCTGACGGTGACGTTGCCGGGTCGGTGGAGGAGGACGTACCGGGTCTCCGTCCGCACCTCGAGGCCGAGCAGTTCGTAGCCCGCGTAGGTCGACTCGTTCAGCTCCGCGTCGACGGCCTCCCGGATCTCCTGTTCGGTCTGTGCCGACTGGTAGGAGTCGTAGGTGACCCCGCCGAGGAACAGCGACAGGAGCGCGATGGCGGCGAGGAGGGCGGTGATCCGCTGGAGCGTCGCGGTCCGCGCGTCGGTCCGCTGGAAGAGGTGCTCCGGCCGGTAGCCGACGTACCATAGCACCACGAGCGCCGCGAGGTTGATCGAGAGGACGTTGACGGCGACGAGGACGGCGGAGCCGAGTGCCAGGGCCGGTTCGCCGTAGGCGATGCCGATGCCGACCGTCGCGGCCGGCGGGATGAGCGCCACCGCGATCATGACGCCGACCAGGGCGGTGGAGACGCCGGTGGTGAGGCTGATGGCGCCCGCGACCCCGGCGCCGATGGCGACCGCCAGAGAGAGGATGTCCGGCGAGAGCCGCTCTTCGACCTCCGACAGCGACAGCGGGTCCAGCCCCGGCGGCACGATGTTCGTGGTCTGGACGACGATGGCGAACCCGGTCGCCGCAGCGATGGAGAGGATCACGCCGAGCAACTGCAGTACCACGCCCCGGCGGAACAGCTCGCGCTCGTCGACGACCGTGCCGACCGCCGCCGTCATCGCCGGCCCGATGAGCGGCGCGATGACCATCGAGCCGACGACGGTCGCCGGCGAGTCCAACAGCAGCCCGGCGGTCGCGATGACCGCCGAGACGACCGTCATCACGAGATACGTCGGCAGCGCCGGCGCCAGCTCCGTCGCGCGCGCCTCCAGCTCCTGGCGGGCGATCCGCTCTTCACTGTCCTCCCGCTCGTCGTACTCCTCCTGGAGGGCCTCGAACTTCTCGGAGGCGACCGTCTCCGCGCTCAGCACGACGGTGTAGGCCTCGCGCTCGAGGCCGGCCGCCCGGAGCGACTCCAGGATCGGCTCGACGGCGTTCGTCGGCAGCGGGAAGTACGCGACGGCCGTGTACTCGCGGCCGCTCGTCTCGTCGGTGACCACGTAGTCGATCCCTTGCTCGTCGAGGAGGTCCAGCACCGCCTCCCGCTTGCCCGCCGGGATCGTCACCTGGACGAGGCGCACACCGGCGCCTCGAAGCCCGACCCGATAATCCTACCGCACGCCAGCCGACGGACGGAGAGCGGGTGTGGCCCCGGTGGCCCGGCCCGCCGTCACCCCTATGACCGGTCGCCTTATCCCGACCTGCGGCCAACCGCCGGTATGTTCGGCACGCGCCCGGACCGCGACGCCGAGGTCGTCCTGGTCGGGCGGTCGAACGTCGGCAAGTCGACGGTGATGCGGGAGCTCACGGGGCACGACCGCTTCGCAACGGGCGGCAGCCCCGGCGTCACGACGGAGCCGAACCACTACGACTGGGCGCCGGAGGACTTCCTCATCACCGACCTCCCCGGCTTCGGGTTCATGGCCGGCGTCCCGGAAGACGTCCGGGAGCGGATCAAGACCGACGTCGTGCGGTATATCGAGAACTACGCCGACCACATCCTCGTCGGCGTCCTCGTCGTCGACGGGAAGGCCGCCGTCGACATCATCGACCGCCACTCCGGGCCCGACGAAATCCCCCACGACGTCGAGCTGTTCGGCTTCCTCCGGGACGTCGATGTGCCGACCGTCGTCGCCGTCAACAAGATGGACAAGGTCGACGACCGCGACGACCGCCTCGACGAACTCGCCGACCGGCTCGGTCTCTACCCGCCCTGGCAGCAGTTCGACCACGTCATCGCGCCCATCTCCGCCAAGCGCGGGAACGTCGAACCTCTCAATGAAGCGGTCCGCCACCATCTTCACGAGCAGGGGCGGGACGACCTGTTCAAGTTCTTTTAGAAACCCCACTCTTCAGCTCCCACTTCTTACTCCCTCGGGTGTCCTCGGGCGCCTCCGGCGCCCTGCGGCCACCCCTCGGTCGCAAAAACATGG
>PXQY01000021.1:7099-11894 GCA_003021745.1 Halobacteriales archaeon QH_7_69_31 | reverse complement strand
TCATCGTCTCGTACTCCGGGCCCTCGGTCTCGAGGCCCGACTCCTCGTCGCGGGTCGGGAGCTTGCAGGCGAAGGCACACGACGAGCAGGTGCCCTTCTCGTACTTGTGCTCGATGACGGCGGCGGAGCCGATGTCGTCGACCTCGTCGTAGCTGCGCTCCTGGAAGTACTTCGTGGGCAGGGCGCCGACGGCGTTGGCGTAGTCCGAGACGGAGACGGTGCCGGCGTCCTTCATCGGGCTGCCGGACTCGGAGGCCTCCGTGTGGATCTCCCGGATCAGCTCCTCGTCCAGGCCCTCGACGTCCGGGCGGGAGTCGCCGTCGACGGCGAGGTACTTGACGTCCTTGGCGCCCAGCGCCGCGCCGAGGCCGCCGCGGCCGAACGCCCGGGAGCCGGAGGTGATGATGGCCGCATACCGGACTTCGTTCTCGCCGGCGGGGCCGACGACGGCGGTGTGGCTCTCCTCGAGGTCGTGGGCGGCCGCGACGTACTCGGTCGTCTCCTCGACGGTCGCCTCCGCGAGGTCGGGGACTGGCTCGAAGGCGACGCCGTCGTCGGTGACGTGGAGGCCGACCAGCTCGTCGCTCTCGCCGGTGATCTCGACGGCGCTGTAGCCGGTATCGACGAACGGGCGCGACATGAACCCGCCCGCGTTCGACGACAGGAGCCCGTCCGTCAGCGGCGACAGGCCGGTACAGGACATCCGGCCGGTGTAGGACATGATGGTGGTCTGGAGCGGGCCGACGGCGAACACGAGGCTGTTGTCGGGCCCGAGCGGGTCGGCGTCGAAGGGGATGCGGTCGTGGGCGAGCTTCGTTCCGACGCCGCGGCCGCCGATATACGATTCGAGCACGTCGTCGATGTCCACCTCGGTGGCCGTCCGGGCGCCGACGTCGACCGACAGTAGCGGACCCTCAGCGTGTATCATCGTCCGTCCGGTAAGGTGCTCCGCCGCATAAAACGTCCGCCACGGGATGGCCGACCGGTTACTGGCCGCGGAAGACCGCCATCGCCTCGCGGACCGCATCGTGTTCGCCGATGATGGTGACGCGGTCGCCGCGTTCGAGGACGTAGTCGGCCTCGGGGACGAACGTCTCGCCGTCGCTCGTCACGAGGCCGATGAGACACTGGCCGGGCAGCTCCGGGCCGACGTCCCGCACCGGACGATCCTCGTAGGTTTGGCCGGTGAGGGTGACCTCCTGGACGTCGCCGCCGCCGGGCCGGTCGATGTTCTCCTCCCACCGCTGCATGGCGGGCCGCTCGATGGCGTTGTCGATCTCCTGGGCGACGGCGTGCGAGGAGGAGATGACGTGGACGCCCAGGTCGTCGAACGCGTCGACGTTCGCCGGCTGGTTGGCGCGGCAGACGACGCGCTCCGGCTCGAACTTCGTGGTCGCCAGCCGACCGATGAGCAGGTTCGCGTCGTCGTCGCCCGTCGCGGCGATGATCGTACTGGCGTTCGCGGCGCCGGCCGACCGGAGCGTCTCCAGGTTGGTCGCGTCCCCGATGCGGACGGTGAAGCCGGCGTCCCTCGCCTTCTCGACCGCCGTCTCGTCGCTGTCGATGATGACGACGTTTTCGCCCCTGTCCTCCAGCCGGTTGGCGACTTCGCGGCCGACCCGTCCGCCGCCGATGACGATCACACGCATGGGTATCACGTCCAGTCGCTCCGCGATGTAGCGGGCGAACCCGCCCTGCAGGACCACGGTCGTGAGGATGACGAGGAACACCGTCCCGACCAGAAGCGTCGCCGCCCCCTCTTGGCCGGACGCCTGGAGTTCGATCGCGAACAGCGTCGCGACCGAGGCGGGAATGATCCCGCGCGGGCCAACGAAGCCGACGAACAGCCGCTCGTTCAGGGTGAGCTGGCCGCCGACCGTCGAGAGGTACACCAGGAGCGGTCTGATGACGGCGACGACGGCGACGACCACCACCACGCCGCCGGGCCCGAGCGCGAGCAGGTCCTGGAACCGCAACAGCGCCGCCAGCGTGATGAAGACGAACGAGAGGACGATGAGCGTGACGTCGCCCTTGAACGCCGAGATCTGGTCCTCGTAGGGGACCTCCAGGTTGCAGAGGATGATGCCGGCCGTCGCGACGGCGGCGACGCCGGCCTCGCTGGCGATGGACTCGGCGGCCCCGTAGGCCACGAGCGCGCCGGCCAGGACGACCAGCCGGGCGTTCCGCGGGGCGTCGCCCGGCGAGAGGTCGATGTACCGGAGCACGTACCAGACGATGACGGCGACGAGCACGCCGACGAGGACGCCGCCGCCGAGCCGCTGGGCGAACAGCTGGAACGACTCCACGGGCGTGGGGTTCTCCAGCCGGATCGTCTCGAAGACGACGACCGCGAGGATGGCGGCCGTCACGTCGTTGACGATGCCCTCCGTTTCGAGGGCCGCCGCGACGCGGTCCCGGACGGGGACCACCTTGAGAACGGGCGTGATGACGGTCGGACCGGTGGCGACCAAAAGCGCCCCGATGAGGACGGCGATGCCCCACGAGGCGCCGAGCGCGAACCGCACGACGACCGCCGTCCCGACCAGCGCGATGGCGGCGCCGAGGGTGACGAGACGGAGGCTCTCGCTCGTCGCCTGCCGGAGCTTCTCGATCTTGAGGTGGAACGCCCCCTCGAAGACGATGATGCCGACCGACAGCCCGACGATGGCCGGGAGCGCGTCGAACGACCCCGGCGTGATGACGCCCATCCCCTCGGGGCCCAGCGCGATGCCGGCCGCGATGAGGAACACGATGCTCGGGACCTCGAACCGGTCTGCGAGTATCTGGGCGGCCACCCCGATGGCGATGATGGCGGCCACGAGGGGGATCAGTTGACTCGCCACGGGACCAGCTCCGTCGGTCGCCACTTCCACGGCCGTCCGAATAAAACCCCCGAGGGCCGGCGGGGCCGGGGCGCCGGGGTCAGGCCTCGCGGTCGTCCAGGTACTGGAGGACGCCACGGACGTTCATCGCGGTCTCGCCGCGGGCCTTGTGTTCGCCCCAGAGCTCGTCGATGTCGTCGGCCTCGACGAACTGCTCGACGACGGCGTCGTCGTCGGCCAGCTCGCGACGCGTCTCGGCGATGGATTCGACCCAGTCGGTGATGACGCCGACGTACTCCGAGATCCGCTCGTCGGCGGGCACGGCGCCGAAGTGGGGGTAGCAGAGCGTCTCGGGGTCCATCCGGGCCACGAGCCGGGCGTCGGCGACGACCTGTTCGAGGTCGAAGTCGGGCGGCGGCGAGGTCGGCCGGACGGCGTCGCGGGCGGGGACGTAGATGCCGGCGGCGTCGGCGGTGTAGACGGCCGCAGCGGCCCGGTCGTGGAGGACGACCTGATGGAAGGCGTGGCCCGGTGCGTGGCGGACGTCGAGTTCCGTCGAGCCGAGGTCCACGGTGGCGCCGTCCTCCAGCGGTTCGATGGCGTCGGCCGGGACCGGCCTGGGCTCGGTGTAGTACCTGATCTGGTCTCCGACGGCCGCCTTGGTGCCCTCCCAGATGCGGTCGGGGTGGGCGAGGAACGACGCGCCAGCCTCGGACACGTAGACGTCCGCACCGGTCGCCTCGTGGAGGAACCCGGCGCCGCCGGCGTGGTCGAGGTGGACGTGGGTGAGGACAATGGCCGCCAGGTCGGTCGGGGCGATGCCGACCGTTTCGAGGCCGTCGAGCACCCGCTCGTGGTTCGTGCCGATGCCGGCGTCGACGATGGCGGGTCGGTCCGCGTCCAGCAGGTAGACGGCGCCGTACTCGGGGGTGTCGTACATCCCGGTGTCGACGTAGTAGCAGTCGGAGACTGCCTCGACCTCGTGGACGTCGCCGATGGCCATGCCGGGGCTACCGTCGGAACCGACAAAAGGGAGCGGGTCCGCCACGGGCCTCCCCGGCGATGGTGTCGCTTGCGGTCTGGTGACCGCGCGGCGCGGTCGGTCAGTGGAGGTCTCCCTGGCTGCCGCACGGTCGGCCAACGGAGGTCCGGGAAGGATACCGTGCGGTCGGTCAGCGGAGGGCTCCGGGGAAGCAGCCAGGCGACCGACCCACCGAACCGGGAATGTCAGGACGGAGCACAGCTTTCGGCCACCGGCGCGCGCCCGAGACGACCCCCAGACCGGGCCCGGGCGGGACGGGCTACAGCGTGCTCCGGAGAATGGTCCAGAGGTCATTCTGGCGCTTCTGGAGGACCGTCACCGGCGAGGCCACGGAGTACTCGCCGTCCTCCCCGCGGTCGGCGAGGTCCTCCGACTCGAAGTCCTCGAGCGTCGACCGGACGGTGTTCTCCGGCAGGAGCGTCCGGCCCGCGATCTCCTCGGGGGTCCCGGCGCCCAGCGTCTGCACCGTCAGGTACACCGAGACCCGCTGGGGCGACTCGAGCACCTCGACCAGGAGGTCGTTCACGATGCTGCTCCCGGTGTCCTTCGTCGTCGGTTCCGAGCGCACCATCTCCTCGGCGGAAAGCGGTTCGGCCGCCTCGAGCTGGCCCTCGAGAAACTCGACGGCCGTCGTGCGGTCCGGGCCGTCCCGCTCGCGGGCGAGCAGTCGCTCGAGTGACTCCGGTTCAGTGACGGCCGCCGCGAGTTCGCGGAGTTCCGCGACGGTGTACTCGCCCGGGTCGACGTCGAGGAGGTCCTCGGTCCGGACCTCGTCGTCGGTCGTGAAGCCGACCTCGCCATACCCCTCGACCCGGAGTCCGACCTCGAGTTCGTGAACCCCGAGCCGGAGCCGGTCGCGGTCTAAGACCACCTGGACCGTCTCGGCGAGGTCGAGTTCGAGCGGGGCCTCGGGCGTTATCTCGTCGGCGGT
>PXQY01000021.1:0-7017 GCA_003021745.1 Halobacteriales archaeon QH_7_69_31 | reverse complement strand
GGTGTTCTCGAGGCTCTCCCAGGTGAAGAGCCGCTCGAGGTACTGCTCGATCACGCGCGGGGCCACGCCGGGCCCCCACTTTGGTCTGTCGTCACCGGGTGACGCGTATGATACTGGGGCGGTAAACCGCCAGGATCGTCATATCGGTGAGCATCAGCGTGGTCGCCGGCAACAGGCAGGTCGCTCTCGCTGGTGTCGACGTCGTCTCGGGGATGGCCACATCCGGAGAGGGGCACTGATAGCGAGCCGATCCCGCTACCGCCGACCAAACAGCCGATCGAGAGCGACGACGACGATTCCACTGCCAGCGACGCCAGCACCGAGCACGAGGACGTAGAGCTGCTGGCCAGCCGCAGGTTCGGTCGTCCGGACGCAGTCGGGTGTGGGACTTGGCCCGGTGGCAGTCGCGGAGGACGACGAACTGCATTCGACGGACGTGGCCTGCGGGGAGACGGCCGCACCCTGGACGACGAGCAGGAGTCCGACGAGTAGACACCCAGCAGCGACGGTGTAGCGAAGCGTCATTGGGGATCGGTGGGCTCCGCGTCAGCGGGGACTGGGCTGAACCGCCGCTCCAGGGCCCGACCGAGGGTAACAGCAGCTACCGAGAATAGGTAGTACGTGACCAACAGGCCGGCCTGCCACAGATGCGGGGACTCGCCGACGACACCGTCGAGCGCGTAGACGAACGCTCCGAGACCGAAGACCCCGTCGTAGAATACCATGGCCACCAGATACGAGGGAATGAACAGCAGGACCAGCCCTGGAACCGAGTAAATGTCGACGACGCCCGGGAGAAACCACGCGAGCGAGAGGAACGCGAAGAGACCGAGCGTCTCCGTGCCGACAAAGACCGACCCTGAGTCGGTCTCCGAACCCCCAGCGTCGTCGCCGGCGAGGTAGTCATCGAGCGTCCGGAGAGCCGCCGGATCGACACCGAAGGCCTGCACGTCGTTTGCGTTGGGGTCGCCGCCATCGACGGTGTTGTCAAACTGGAGTGAGCGGTACTGATCGGGCCCCATCGGAAACCCCGGGACACCCCCACCGATAGTGAGCCCGAGTCTCGCCAGCGGCATCGGAATCGGGAGCACCCGGAGCGACTTCCCCTCGGCGGTGTATATCCGACGAGCCACGTCCGCGAGGGTCAGTACCTCGGGGCCACCGAGTTCATAGGTCTCGCCATCACGGTCCGCTTCGTCGACGCAGTCAGCGAGCATCGGGGCCACGTCACCGACCCAGATCGGCTGGAACCGAGTGAATCCGCCGCCGGGAAGCCCCGAGACGTACGGCGTCGTGAGGAGGCGGGTGAAGCGGACGAACTCCCCGCCATCGCCGAACACGACAGAGGGGCGAACGATGACCCAGTCAACTGACGAGTCACGAACGACCCCCTCGGCCTGCCCCTTTGCCCGAATGTAGTGGGTGTCGCCGTCGACATCGGCTCCAAGGGCGCTCATCTGCACGAACCGTGAGACAGTAGCGGCCTCGGCAGCGGTGACGAGGGCTTCAGTTCCTCCGAAGTGGACCGTCTCGTGCGTTTCGATCCCGCCGCTCGGAGTGAAAAGCGGCGAGAGCGCGACGAGGTTCACCAGGGCATCGTGGCCAGCGACCGCCTCAGTGACGGCGTCTGCATGTGCGCTCGTTAGGTCGAGAGCGATACGGTCGACCCCAGCGGCCACGTCCGCGTCCGCTGGTGAGCGCGAGAGGACGGACACGTCGTGATTGCGGGCGGTTAGTTCCCTGACGAGGGCAGTACCGATGAAGCCGGTACCGCCAGCAACGAGAACCTTCATACTCGGACCAACGCGCTGGCGGGGCTTTACGTCACCTGCGGGCGGACGTGACAGGGGCTGTCATCGACGACAGGGCCACCGGTTCGAAAACGGCCCTACTCGGAGTCGAGGTCGGAGGGGAGGTCGTCCGACGGTTCGACCTTCACTGAGCGCTCGCGATAGCGCTCGAAGAGCTCCTCGGCCCATCCGAGTAGGGTGGAGTCGTCCGAGGCGAGACAGGCCTCCAGATGTCCCGTCTCGTCGTAGGCTGCAAGCAACAGTCGGTCCGCACCGACGGTTAGGCCAAACGAAACTGAGTCGGGGTGGGCGTATAGGTTGAGAACGCCCACGCGAAGGATCGTCTCGAACTCCAGCGGGTTGAGTTCCCGCGCCTGTATCGTAGTCGCTTCCGAGAGCACGAGGTCAGTATGGACCCCTCGCATCGCCAGCGAGGCGTGAGCTTCGTGGAAGATACGCGAGAGGACGGGCGAGCACATCCGGACGCTGTCGCCCTCGAACTGCTCGAGCCGGTCGACGTAGGCCTGAACCGGTGCCAGTGGATTCTCCGGCGAGGCGACGACGAGGTCGGCGTCCGCAAGCAGTGAGAGCGGTGGGGTGTGATCGGTATCGAGGTGACGGAGTACGGGGGTGAAACGGTCGAGACGTTCTAGTCGATCGAGGTAGTCAGCGTGGGCCCTCGCAGCGAGATCTCCCGCGGTAGTGAGGCGATAGCCGCCCTCGTCCCGTTCGACCCAGCCGCGCTCGACGCAGGCAGAGAGGTTACGCTGGACACTTCGACGTGCACAATCGAGGTCGTTTGCGAGGGCCCCGGGACGTGCGGCCCCCGTTCGGAGCCTCGTGAGGAGGGCGAGCCGGTCCGGGGAGTCAGCGAGGAACCGGGCGGCATCCTGCATGTACGGAACAACCCCGTCGGTCCTGAAAAATCTGACCTGAACGAACGGGTGAACGAGGAGCGTCGTCAGGATCAGGTACATCGCGAGGACCGCCCCGACGTCCCGCTGGCGGTAGCCGGCGGCCACCGCGAGTCCCGCCCCGAGTTCGACGACGACCGACCCCGCCAGGAGCAGCGGGGCGGTCGGGGGCCAAACGCCTCGGTGCGAGGCGTTCGGCTACTCACTCCGAATCCTCGTCGACGACCGCAACCGTCGGGATTGGTCCCGCCTGTCCGAACGCATATCCGGGCCCCGCCCGAGACTGACACATGACCGAACGGCTGGAGATCGACGCGCCGAACGCGGTCGCGACCGCCGCCGAGACCGCCGTCGAGCAGTGTCTGGCGGTCCGGGAGGGCGAGACCTGCGTCGTCGTCACCGACGACCGGCGCCGCCCGATCGGCGACGCCCTCTACGAAGCCGCCCTCGCGGCGACCGACGACGCGGTCCTCGTCCGGTACCCGCCGGGCCCCCAGCACGGCGCCGAACCACCCGAACCGGTTGCCGATGCGCTCGCGGCAGCCGACGCGTTCCTCGCCCCGACCACGAAGAGCCTCAGCCACACCCGCGCCCGCTCGGAGGCCACCGACGTGGGCGCCCGCGGCGCGACGCTGCCCGGCATCACCGAGGCGGTGTTCACCACCGGGCTCGACGCCGACTACGACGCCATCGCGGCCGAATGCGCCGACGTGCTCGCGGCGGTCGATGAGGCCGACGAGGTCCGGGTCACCTCGCCGCGGGGCACCGACGTCACCTTCGAGGTCGGCGACCGGGCCTGGCGGGAGGACACGGGCATCGTCCACGAGCCCGGGGACTTCTCGAACCTGCCCGCCGGCGAGGTGTTCATCAGTCCCGCCTCCGCCGACGGCACCTACGTCGTCGACGGCACCATCCGGCCCCACAGCCTGCTCGAGGCCGGCCACACCGTGACGTTCGAGGTCGCGGACGGCTCCGTCACGAGCGTCGACGACGACGCCATCCGCGGGGAACTGGAGGCCGCCGCCGAGGAGGTCGGCCGTGACGCCTACAACCTCGCGGAGGTCGGCATCGGGACGAACGTCGGCGTCACCGACCTCGTCGGCAGCGTCCTGCTCGACGAGAAGGCCGGCGGCACCGTCCACGTCGCGGTCGGCGACGACGCCGGCATCGGCGGCGACGTCGACGCGCCAATCCACATGGACGGCGTCATCCGGGAGCCGACGGTGTATGCCGACGGAACGGAACTGGACCTCCCGCGCGTCGCGTAGGGCGGGCGCCCGACCGCCGACCGCGCCGTCGTTGGTATCCGCCTGGTCGTCCTTGAGACCAGCCGTCGCTGTTATACGCGTGGTATTCCTTGAGACGGGACATGGACGAATCCGAGGGCGCCGACGGGTCATCCGTGGACGCCGACGGAGCACCCGTGGACGCCGACGGGGCGGCCGGGGACGTGGAGGCGGCAGCCGGGTCTGCCGATGGGGCGGCCGGGGACGCGGAGGCGGCAGCCGGGTCTGCCGACGGGGCGGCCGAAGACCCCGACGAGTCACGGGAGGACCGCAAGTGCGACTACTGCCGACTGCCCATCCCCGGGGCGCCGGTGACGGCCGACCACGAGGGCGTCACCTACCACTTCTGCTCGGCGCCCTGCCGGGAGACGTTGCTGGCGGAAGACCGGGTGTTCACCGAGTACCACGGCGGCCGCCGGTTCGACCCCGGGGTCTCGGCACTCCGGGCTGGTCTCCCGCAGGGGATGCCGCGAAACGCCGTCGTGCTCGTGTCCGGACAGCCGGGCACCCGGACCGAGGCCCTCCACGCGGAAGTGGTCTGGCGCGCCCTCCAGCGTGGCGAACCCGCCGTCCTCGTCGCGTTCCTCGACACGCCGGTGTCGGTCGTCCAGGAGTTCGTCGCCCTCGGGTGGAACGTGCTGCCCTACCTAGCGTCCGGCCAGCTGCGCCTGCTCGACTGCTTCAGTTACCGGCTCGACGACCCCGAGGGGATGACCGAGAGCATGAGCGACTGGAACCGCCACCTCCACCGCGTCGCGGCCCGCTCGACCACCAACATTCGGGACCCGTCGAACCCGCAGGCGGTGCTCAACGGCATCGAGGGGGGTGTCGACGCCGCCACGGACGTCGACGCCGAGGAGGGCGTCGTCGTCATCGACTCGCTCACCGAGTTCGGCTCCCTCGTCCAGCCGGTCCAGGGCTACGACTTCGTGAAGGACCTCCGGGCCGCCGTCGCCAAGTCCCGTGGCGTCCCCGTCTTCGCCGGCGCCAGCCGGATCGACAGCGGCGACGCGTTCCCCCACGACCTCGGCTACATCGCCGACGGCGTCATCGACCTCGCGCTCTCCGACGACGTCGTCGAGGACGCGCTGATGAAGCGCATCCGCGTCCGCAAGATGACCGGCGTGTTCGCGATCCGCCGCTGGACGACCTACGAGTTCGCGGAGGGCCGGGGCCTCGTGGCGACCGACCCCGGCGACGATGCCGCCGAGTCGGGCGAGGCGGATGACGAGGCGGCGGACGACGAGGCGGCGGACGATGAGGCAGCGGCCGCCGGCGACGGCACCGCGGACGAAGTCGAGCCGGCGTCCGGGGACGCCCCGGATGGGGCTGCCGGGCCGCCCGGCCCCGACACCGGCGCGAACGGGGGGCCAGCCGACGGGGCCGCGGCGGAGCCGGACAGCGAGGACCGCTGAGCGGCGAGCCACGCGCTTTTACGTGCCGCCCGAGAAGCATCGAGCGATGAGCCACCAGCGCGTCGCGGTTCGCTGTCCCGCCTGTGCGACCGGGACCGAGTCGGCCCACGAGGTGCTCGCGCGTGGGGGCCAGGCGACCGTCCGGTGTGCCGACTGCGGCCACGTCCACAAGACCACCCTCGCGCCCGAGGCGACCGTCGAGCGCCGCGTCGTCGTCTCCCAGGACGGCGAGTCCGAAGCGGCCTTCATCGAGGTCCCGCCCGACGAGACGCTGTCGGTCGGCGAGGAGTTCCTCGTCGAGACCGACGCGGCGGTGCTCACCGCCCGCGTCACCGCCCTCGAGACGACCGACGGCGCCCGCCTCGAGGAGGCACCCGCCGAGGCGGTCAAGACCGTCTGGTCGCGCGCGGTCGGCAACGTCGCGGTGGACCTGACGCTGCACCCGAAGGACGGCGGCCACGACGATACGCGGAGCGTCAAGATCCAGGTGCCGGGCGACGAGGCGTTCGTCGTCGGCGAGACCCACGAGTACGGTAGCGAGGCGTTCACCGTCGAACGCCTGCTCGTCCGTGATGACGCCACCGGCTACGACCGCGAGGGGTACGAGTACGACGGCGACGCCGCTCCCGCGAAGGACATAAAACGGGTGTATGCCCGCGACGAGGACGCCCGGAGCCGGGCCTGGTCCGGGTGGTAGGCGATGTTCCGGCGTGACTCCCCCGACGGCGACGACGTCGAGGCCCAGCGCGCGGCGCTCGTAGACCGCCTCGTCGAAACCGGCCGCATCGAGCGCGAGGCCACCGCCGAGGCGATGCGAGCCGTCCCGCGCCACGAGTTCGTCCCCGAGAGCCGCCGGGACGCCGCCTACGCCGACCGGCCGCTCCCCATCGGCGCCGACCAGACCGTCTCCGCACCGCATATGGTCGGCATCATGTGCGACCACCTCCGCCTCGCGCCCGGCGACGAGGTACTCGAGATCGGGACGGGCTGTGGTTACCACGCGGCGGTCACGACGGAGATCGTCGGCGACGGCAACGTCTACAGCGTCGAGTACGTCGAGCGGCTCGCCCGCGGGGCCCGCGACCGGCTGGCCGACCTCTCCTACGACGTCCACGTCAGGGTGGGCGACGGCCACGCTGGCTGGCCCGAGCACGCCCCCTACGATGCCGCGTATCTCACCTGTGCGGCCGCCTCGGTCCCCGACCCCGTCGTCGATCAGTTGCGGACGGGCGGCCGGCTGGTGGCACCGATCGGCACCACCAGCCAGCGGCTCGTGATGGTCACCAAGACCCCCGACGGCCTCGACCGCGAGGAGCACGGCGCCGTCCGGTTCGTCCCGATGCAGGGCGGGGAGTCCTGACGGTCGCCAGATCATGACGACGCGGGTGGCGAGTCTGCGTCGGCGGTGTTCCGCGACGCCTACGGCGGGACGGCGCCGGCCGCCGACCCTGTCGACGTCGACGCGTGGGCCGCCAGCGAGGGTCGCGGCCACCGGGCTGATACTGTCGCGGGGTGGCTTGAGGCCGCGTTCGGCGGGACACCGGGGACACCGCTCGCTCGTTCGGCGACACTCCCAAATGACGCGTCACCCGGGTCGCGGTTCCGCGGTTCG